>CAZNAE010000005.1:42876-50382 GCA_964570695.1 uncultured Devosia sp. | reverse complement strand
CGCGGACAGCGCGGGCCGCAGAAGGCGCCGGTGAAGGAACGCGTGGCGCTGCGGCTCGATCGCAACATCGTCGACCATTTCCGCCACGACGGCCCCGGCTGGCAGACCCGGATCAATGACGCATTGGCCGAGATCGTGAAGCGGAACAGTCGGTGACCGACGAACAGCCGCCCATCACTACCTTCGTGGTCACCGACATCGAAGCCGACGGCCCGTCGCCGCTCGGCTCGTCGATGCTGAGCTTTGCGTCGGTGGCGTGCGACATCGAAGGCAAGGTGATGGGCGAGTTCGAGGCGGTGCTGGAACCGCGCTCCGATCGCAGTCCGCATCCGGACACGATGGCGTGGTGGCAGACGCAACCCGAGGCATGGACGGCCTCGACGACCAATCCCGAGCGGCCGGAGATCGTCATGCCGCGCTATGCCGACTGGGTGGAGGCGCTGCCGGGGTTCCATGTCTTCGCCGCGGCGCCGATCATTTTCGACGGGCTCTGGATGGACCATTATCTTGAGACGTTTGCGGGGGTGCGGGTGTTCGGCACGCCGGTCAAGACGCGGCAGATTTTCCGCGGCGGCGGGGTGTGCCTCTATACGATGGCCGGGACGCTGCGCGGCGCCGAGTATCTCAAATGGGGCATGCAGCGCGTGCCGCCGGCCTGGTATGGCCACATCGCCCATACGCACCGCGCCATCGACGATGCGCGCGGTTTTGCCAATGTGCTCGCCAAACTTTTCTCGATCTCGGGCGGCCTGCCCAAGATCGAAGCGACCGAAAGCATCTACACATGAAGTTCACGCTCGACTGGTTGAAGGACCACCTGGATACGATTGCTACGGCCGATGAGATTTCGGAGGCGCTGACGACGATCGGCCTCGAAGTCGAGAACGTCGAAGACCAGGGCAAGGCGCTGAAGCCGTTCGTGGTGGCGAAGGTGGTCTCCGCCGTGCCGCATCCGAACTCGGACCACCTCAAGGTCTGCAAGGTCGACGCCGGCACCGGCACGCTGATCGACGTGGTGTGCGGTGCGCCCAATGCGATCGCCGGCATGAAGTCGGTCTTCGCGTTTCCCGGCACCTACATTCCGGGCAAGGATTTCGTGCTGAAGGACGGCGTGGTGATCCGCGGCGAAAAGAGCAACGGCATGCTCTGTTCGGCGGCGGAGCTCGAGCTCAGCGAGGACCATGACGGCATCATCGTGCTGCCCGACGACGCGCCGGTGGGTGTGCCGTATGTCGACTACGCGCATCTGGGCGGCGTGGTGTTCGACATCTCGCTGACACCCAACCGCGGTGACGCGGCGAGCGTGCGCGGCGTGGCGCGCGATCTCGCGGCCTATGGCCTTGGTACGCTGAAGGACGGGACGATCGCGGCGCAGCCGTCGCCCGCCGGCAAGAGCCCGATCGGCGTAGAATTGCGTTTTGGCGCGGATCAGCCGCAGGCCTGCCGGATGTTTGCCGGCCGGCTGATTAGCGGCGTGCGGAACGGGCCGTCGCCGCAGTGGCTGCAGGACCGGTTGCGCGCCATCGGGCTGAGGCCGATTTCGGCGCTGGTCGATATCACCAATTTCGTCACCTATGACCGCGGCCGGCCGCTGCATGTGTTCGATGCCGACAAGCTCAGCGGCACGGTGCACGCGCGGATGGCGAAGGCGGGGGAGAGCCTCCTGGCGCTCGACGGCAGGACCTATGCGCTCGACCCGACGATCCCGGTGATCGCCGACGGCTCGGGCGCGGTGGGCATTGCCGGCATCATGGGCGGCGAGCCGACCGGCTCGTCGGCGGCGACGACCAATGTGTTCCTCGAAAGCGCCTGGTTCGAGCCGCTGGTGGTGGCGCAGGCCGGCCGCAAGCTCGGCATTTCGTCGGATGCGCGCTATCGCTTCGAGCGCACGGTCGATCCCGAAAGCCAGATCCCCGGCATCGAGCTTGGCACCAGGCTGATCGTCGAGTTCTGCGGCGGCAAAGCACACGAGACGGTGGTCGCGGGACACGTCGCGGGCGCCGCGACCGTTATCGATTTCCCGGCCAGCGAGGTGCGGCGGCTGACCGGGCTCGTCTTGACGCATGACCGGATCGTCGAGCTTTTGACGCGGCTCGGCTTTGGGGTCTCCGGCACCGGTCCGACCCTCACGGTGACCGTGCCGTCGTACCGGCCGGACGTGACGCAGAAGGCCGACCTCGTCGAGGAAGTAATGCGTATGGAGGGCGTCGACAAGGTGCCGCTCGATCCGCTGCCGCGGCTGAGCGGGGTGGCGCCGCGCATGCTGACGCCGATGCAGAACCGCCGCCGCACGGTGAAGCGCGTGCTTGCTGCGCGCGGGCTCGACGAGGCGGTGACCTGGTCGTTCATTTCGGCCGAGGAGGCGAAGCGCTTCGGCGGCGGGGCGCCCGAGCTGAAGCTGGCTAACGCCATCGCCGCTGACCTATCGGATATGCGGCCATCGCTGCTGCCGGGGTTGCTCGCGGCGGCGCGGCGCAACGGCAATCGTGGCTTCGCCGATCTTGCACTCTTCGAGGTCGGGCAGGTGTTTCTCAGCGACAGGCCGGAGGGCCAGCATACTTACGCGACGGCGATCCGCGTGGGCGGGACGCCTAAAAGCTGGCAGGGCGGCGGCACTGTCTCGGTGTTCGACGCCAAGGCCGATTTCGCGGCGGCGCTCGACGCGCTTGGCCACGATCTCGACAAGCTGCAGATCGTCAGCGAAGCGCCGGCCTGGTCGCATCCGGGCCGCGGCGGGCGCGTGCAACTCGGGCCGACCAATGTCATCGGCTGGTTCGGCGAGCTGCATCCGGCCTGGGCGACGGAGATGGACCTGACGGGCCCAGTCGCGGCGTTCGAGCTCGACCTCGACGCGATTCCGGAGCCGCGCAAGAAAGCAACGCGGGCCAAGCCGGCGCTGAAGCTTTCGGACCTCATGCCGGTAGAACGCGATTTCGCTTTCCTGCTGGATCGCGATGTCGCCGCCGACAAGCTGCTGCGGGCGGCCCGCAATGCCGACAAGGCGCTGATCACGGCGGTCGGCATTTTCGATCTGTTTGAGGGCAAGGGTGTCGCCGATGGCAAGAAATCGGTCGCCATCCGCGTCACCCTGCAGCCGGTCGAAAAGACGCTGACCGATGAGGAGATCGACAAGGTTTCGGCCTCCGTCGTGGCGGCAGTCGGCAAGGCGACGGGCGGGACGCTGAGGACATGACGGGCGAGCTCGCCGGGCGGAGTTTTTCGCGCGGCGATTTCAATCGCTTCTTCTGGGCCAAGTACGGCGTGCTGCTGCGCGCCGGGGTCGACCGCTCGCAGCGCCGGCCGGATTACGCCAACCCGGCGGTGATGGCGGCGATTGCAGCCGGCTACCGCGCCCTGCCCTCACCCGGCGGATCGGGCGTCCCGAGGAACATCTTCATGCTCTGGCAGCAGGGCTGGGACACTGCACCAAAGCTGGTGCAAGCCTGCGCGGAGTCCTGGCGGCGGCACAATCCGGGCTGGACCCTGCATCTGCTCGACGCCGAGACGCTGCCCGCCATGGCGCCGAGCTGGGACGCGTTTCGACTGCCCGCCAATGGCCGCCCGGCGCAATCCAACATCGCGCGGCTGGCGCTGCTCAAGGCGCATGGCGGGGTGTGGGCCGACGCGACACTGTTCTGCACCAAGCCGCTCGACGACTGGCTGGCTGCGACGGAGCTCTTCAGCTTCAGCCGGCCGCGCCCCTATCGCTATCTCGACATCTGGTTCCTCGCGGCGACGGCCGGCAGCCCGGCCCTTGCCGCGTGGCATGAGATGGTGCGGCAATATTGGAACCATTTCCGGCGGCCGCATCACTATTACTGGATGGAGTATCTGTTCGAGTTCCTCTGCGCGGAGGATCCGACCGCCGCGCACGCGTGGGAGGCGATGCCGAAATATTCGGCCCTCGGACCGCTGGCGATCCCCAACATTGCGTTCGAGCCGGCGACGCCCGCGATCCGCGAGTTGATCGGCGAGAATGTATTCCCGGCGCATAAGCTGACGCACAAATGGCGGCATGCCGGGACGCTTGACGGAACGGCGCTGGGCGCACTGACGGGCTGGTCGACATTGTGAGGAACCCCGCAAGTGCCCGGCTTGACTTCATCCGGCCGCCGCGTAGGCATCGCGCAGCATCCCCAACGCGAAAGCCGCGATGACGCGCTCCGCTCCCGATAGTGACAGCCGGCTGATCCGAGCGGGACATTCGGCCGCCTTTCTGAGCGAGGGCGCGGACCTACGGCGCCTGCCGCGGGCGCCGCAGAAGCCGCGGCCGACGACGTTCCTCGATCGCTATGAGGATCGCGCCCTGGTCTATGACGCGTTCTGGCACGCCGACGGCCAGCGCATCCTTTTGGTTGGGCCGCCGCCGATGAACCTGCGACCGCATTATCGGACGGCCCGCTATCGCGCAGGCGGGACGGACCTGCAGGCCCGCTATTTTCCGTCGCTCTCGACGATGATCACCGAGCTCAGCGGCGCGGCGCCAGCGACGCGTGAAATCGCGATGGAACTTGCCGGGCAATCCTTCGTGCTGCCGGTCCGCGTCAATCACGCCGCGAACTTCGCGGGCCGGCGGCTGCTGTTCACGATGAGCAAGGACAACGACCTTGCCTGGATCACCGAGTGGGCGCGCTGGCACCACAAGATGCACGGCGCGGACGCGATCGTCTTCTTCGACAACGGCTCGACACGCTACGAGACCCAGGCAATCGAGGAGACGCTGCTCGGCGTCGACGGGATAGAGCGGGTTGCGGTCGAGAGCTGGCCGTGGCGCTACGGCATGACCGACGCGGCGCTGCTCGCCAACCCGTTCTACATCCTCTTCCTCCAGGTGTCGTCGATGAGCGTGGTGCTGCGGCGCTTCGGCAGCGCGGCGTACGGCATCCTCAATGCCGACATCGACGAGCTGGTGGCGACGCCGGCCGGCACGACGATCTTCGAGCTGGCAAAGCAGGCGCCCAAGGGGCTGGTGGTGATGCGCGGACACTACATGGAGCCGCTGGCCGACGGTACTGGGCCGCATACGCATCGCGACTACACGCGGATGTTTGCCGACCCGAAGCGGGCGGCGTCGCGGCAGAAGAAATGGGCCATCGATCCGTCGCGGCAATGGTTCGAGGATTTGCGCGTGCAGCCCTATATGCACTGGATAGAGCACCGGCCGTGGTTCGGCAAATCGACGCCGGATGGTGTGTTCTACCGGCACTTCCGCGGGATCAATACCAACTGGAAGGACAACCGGACGGACGCGTCGGCTGTGCGTGGCGACGAGTTGGTGATCGATACAGGCTTCGCGGACCTGGTGGCGGCCAATGCCTTCTGAAACGGCGCTCCACACGCCACTGGTCGAGCGTATGCTGGTGGCTGTCATCCTGCTGGTGGCGTTCGTCGGGACATTTTTCGTCGGTTTTGCGACAACCTATGTGCTGGCCGGACTGGCGCTTGTCACCATCGGCTATCTGCTGGCGCGACGCGGCGATGTGCGCTGGCGCCTCGACCCAATGGCGCGGATTTTCCTCGCGGCATTCGTGCTGCTCGCGGTGCTGTTTGCACTGACCGCGACCACGCCGCGCGACGTCGAGTTGACGTTCAATTTCACCGCATTCCTGATCTACGCGCCGCTGGCCATATTGTTGTCGCGGCATCCGCGGTCGGCCAATGCGCTGACGATCGCCAGCCTGGCACTGGCGGGCGTGGGTCTCGCCACCGCGATCTGCGTGGTGCAGGTTTTCGTTCTCAACGAAGGACGCGCGGCTGGCTTCAACAGCGACACCATCCGCTTCGCCGACACGGCGGTGATCTTCGGCTTTCTGAGCGTGATGGGCTGGCGCGAGGTGAGCGGGGTGCGGCGCTGGCTGTTCCTGCTTGGGCCGGTGCTGGCGCTCGGCGTGGTGGTGCTGACCGGTGCGCGGATCGATATGATCGCCTATCCGGCGGTCGCGGTCGTCACGCTGTTCCTGATGGTGCCGCGGCGCTGGGTGGTGCCGCTCGCCATCGCGCTCGTCGCGGTGCTGGTCGCGGCGGGACTGCTGATCGCCTTCAGCGGCAATGCGCGGTTCGACTCGCTGTTGACGACGATCGGCCAGATCGCCTCCGCGCAAACGGTCAGCGACGAGTCCGTACATATCCGGCTCGAACTTTATCGTGCCGGCTGGCAGGCTTTCCTGCAATCGCCGCTGATCGGGCACGGCTGGGCGCATATGATGTCGTCGGCCGGCCAGTTCCTGCCCGCGGACGAGCAGTGGTACACGACGGGATTGCCGCATCTCCACAACGAGCTTCTCAACTTTGCGGTGTTCGGCGGGCTGGTGGGCGTCGCGCTTTATGTGGTGCTGCTGGTGTCGCCGGTGTGGCTCGCCGTGCGGTCGCCGCAGGACGCGCAGCATCGGCAGCGGGTGTTCGGCACGGCGATCGTCTCGACCGCGTACTTCATGATGGGCCTGACGGACACCATGGTGAGTTTTGAGCTGCACACGGCGTTCTACGTGGTGCTGACCGCGACCATTCTGACGCTCGGCACGGCGCCGGCGGCGCAACCATGACGCTGGGCAAAGCCATCGGCCGCGCACTGGTTTGGAGCCTCTGCTTCGCCATTCTGGTGCTGCCGTTCGTCGGCGGCTTCCCGCTCGCCTATGTGGCGATGCTGCTGAGCGTGCTGAGCATTCTGTGGTGGCTCTGCAACCGGCCGCGATGGCGCGAACTGGGCGACGCCGGCGGGCTGATGACACTCGGGGCGTTTGTCCTCATCGCCATCGCGTTTGCGTTCAGCGCGAAGCAACCGGGCGACATGATCTTCTGCCTGAATTTCGCGCTGCTGGCGCTCTACCCGCTGATCCGGGCTTCGGTGTCGCGGTTTGCTGCGCCGCGCAACAGCTTGTGGGTTGGTCTGCTGGCGCTGGCGGGAGTGACGGTCGCGGCGGGGGTGGCGTTGTTCCAGTTCGAACAAGGCGCCGCGCGCCCTGGCGGATACATGTCCGATCCGATCTGGGCGGCACAGACGGCGGTGATCATGGGGTTCACCGCGCTCATCGGGCTCGATGCGACGCGGTCGCGATGGCGGTTCGGACTCCTGCTCGGGCCGGTGCTGGCTCTCCTGGCGGTGCTGCTGACGCAGTCGCGCGGACCGCTGCTGGCGATCCCGCTGCTGCTGGTCGGCGCCTGGGTCTTCGCGCCGCGCAATCGCTGGCCAATGATTGCCGCCGCGGTTGCCGGTGTCGTCGCGATCGCGCTTGTGTGGTTCGCGATACCGGGTGCGGCCGCGCGGGTCGGCTCGATCACCGACCTGCTGTTGCGCGGTGGGGGCGGCGACCAGTCGATCGCGACGCGTGTGGCGCTCTATCGCGGCGGCTTTGGGGCCATGCTGGACTCGCCCGCCGTCGGCTACGGCTGGAGCCAGATCGTGGCGGCGACCTACGCGCATGTGCCGGGCGGCCGCGCTGCGATCGAGGCGGCGGATGCGACGATGCTGGGCGATGTGCACCTGCATTCCGACATCCTCGATCTCGG
>CAZNAE010000005.1:0-42776 GCA_964570695.1 uncultured Devosia sp. | reverse complement strand
ACCGGCCGCTTAGGTCGCGGGGCGGCCGTCGAGCATGGCGCCTTTGACGGCGGCGTCGATGGTCGCCAGTTCCTTCGCGGTGAAGGCGAGGTTGTCGAGGGCGCCGAGACAGTCCTTGAGCTGCTCGAGGGTGCGGACACCGATCAGCGCCGAGGTCATCTCGGGGCGGCGGAGTACCCAGGCGATGGCGAGTTGCACCAGCGTCTGCTTGCGCGCCTTGGCGACTTTACCGAGAGCGTCGACGGCGGCGAGGACTTTCGGGGCGAGCCAGCGGCCGCCGAGGGAAGAATTCTGTTCCTCGGCGCGGGTGCCGTCCTTACCCTTGCTGTACTTGCCGGAGAGCACGCCCTGCGCCAGCGGCGAGAAGGCGATGACGCCGATACCCAGCTCGCCGCAGGCGCCGATGGTGTCGTCGTTTTCGATCCAGCGGTTGAGGATCGAATAGCTCGGCTGATGGATCAGCAGCGGCACGCCCATGTCGGCGAGGATGCGATGTGCCTCTTTGGTTTCTTCGCGCGGATAGGACGAGATGCCGACATAGAGCGCCTTGCCCTGCCGGTGCAGCTGCGCCAGAGCGCCCATCGTCTCCTCGAGCGGCGTGTCGGGGTCGTAGCGGTGGGAATAGAAGATATCGACGTAGTCGAGGCCCATGCGCTTGAGGCTCTGTTCGCAGGAGGCGATCAGATATTTGCGGCTGCCGAGATCGCCATAGGGGCCCGGCCACATGCCCCAGCCGGCTTTCGACGAGATGACGAGCTCGTCGCGATAGGGACGGAAATCGCGGGCCATGATGTCGCCGAACAGCTCCTCGGCGGCGCCGGGAGGCGGGCCGTAATTGTTGGCGAGATCGAAATGCGTGATGCCGCGATCGAAGGCGTAGCTCAGGATTTCGAAGGCCGACGGGTAATCGCGGGTGCCGCCGAAATTCTGCCAGAGGCCAAGCGAGATGGCGGGGAGATCGAGGCCGGAGCGGCCGGAGCGGCGGTACTGCATGCTGGTGTAGCGTGTGTCGCTCGCACGGTAGGTCATCGGTGTCTCCTCGGCAGAAAATTCGGGCGGACACTGCCGCAAAGCCGCGGGGCCTTCAAGGCGAGGCTGCCAAGATATGTGTGGGCGCCTTCGAGCGCTCGGCGGTGATCGAGATCAAGCCGCGCGACTTTGCGCCGCTCCATCGCGGACACGGCGCTGGCGACGCTCGACCGCCGGATGATCGGCGACTTCGCGCTCGAGATCGCCCGCGAATGTTTGCGGGTGGGCGTAGTGCTGGAGGACTGGCTGACGCGGGGTTAGTCCATTCCGCCATCGAGGCCGCCGGGGTCGAAGCACGCCCCGTCCACCACAATGTCCCCCATCGGGCAATTCAGTGGCTCGTCGCTCGGCAAGTCGGAATAGTCTGAACTGGAGTCGTCGCTGCTTGATGATGAAGAGCTCGAACTTGACGAGCTGTCGCTGGACTCGCTGGAGTCCGATATTTGCTGTTCGCTGGACGAACTGCTGGCGCTCGTTTGTTCGCTACTCGACGACGAAGAGCTTGATGACGACGATGAACTCGAGGACGTGTCATCCTCGGTCGAACTCGCTTGCTCCGGATCGGGTGGCTGCGCCGAGCTCGATTCCGCGCTGGACGATGATGACGGCGGTTCGCTCGACGACGCGGCTGGCAGCGGCACGGGCGGGACGACAGAGGTGACGCCGCCCGCGGCGGAGTAGAGTTGCGTGGCGCGATCGGCGGGGTCGTCTTCGCGGTGGCGGCGGATCAGCGATTTCGACGGTGCCCCGATATAGGCGCGGAGCCCCAGCGTCGCGAGGATCGAACCATCCTGGCCGAGCCGCGCGTCACCGACGAGCGAGATCGAGGAATCGTCGAGCAGATATTCGGTGCCGAAATGCACGGCGCTGAAATTGTCGAGCGTCGATACGCCGACGCTCAGCCGCCAGTTGTCGCTGAGATAGTAGGCGAGGTCCACCATCGCGAAGGGCGCGATGCGGGTCGGCGCCGGGCTTGACGGATAGGCGACCGAGACGCCGCCCCAGGCCTCGATGGTCCAACGGTCGAGATAGAGCTCGGCCTCGGGCCCGGCAGTCAGCACCATGGCGCCCGGCGTCCGCACCACACCGAGCGTACCGCCGATGAGATAGCTCGCGGGATCGCGGGTGAAGACGTGGAGGGCGGCGCTGGTGTTGAAGCCGGGCGCGGTCGCCGCCGTCACGTCGGCCTGGATGCCAAAGCGGTCGCCGAGGGGGAGAGTGAGGGTGCCCGCGGCGTGGGCCATGAAGGTCGACCCGGACGGCAGGGCCAGGGCGCCGGCATCGAACTCGATCTTGCCGTTTGGACCGGAGACAGCAGGCAATTGCTGCGCTCGCGGCGCCGAGAGTCCAAATGCAATAGACAATAGGGCCACGCCTGCGGCGCAGCAGTTGAAAAGACGTGACACGGGGAGCCCCCACAGGCCGTTGCTTCACGTGATGAAATGAATAGTTCGAAGTCGCCTTAAGTATTAACAACTAGTTAAACACACGTAGCTTGCTGACTGCAAGAGGGAAGAATCCAGAGCAGCGAGACTCGGCAACGACTCCCCGATCCAGTCGGAAAGACTCCCCGTTGTCCGATGCGGAACGGCAAGGACTCGATCGCGTCTTAAGCAACTCGTCTGACATCTAAAGATGCCGCCGCGCCGCCGTTGCAAAGCGCCCGGGATGGTCTTAATTGCGCGTCGCACAATGGGAGAGACGCCTTGGCCAAACAGAAGATCGCCATCATCGGGGTCGGCAAGATCGCGATCGACCAGCACCTGCCGGTAATCGACAAATCGAAGGATTTCGAGGTCGCCGCGACGGTCAGCACGCGCGGCATCGCGCATCATGGCCTGCCGGTGTTCCGGACGCCCGCCGAGCTCTACGCGGCGCTGCCCAAGGTCAGTCTCGTCGCGATCTGCACGCCGCCCGGTGTCCGGCATGCCTTTGTGCGCGAGGCGCTCGACGCCGGCAAGGACGTGCTGATGGAAAAGCCGCCGACGCCGACGATCTCGGAACTCGATGACCTCGTCGCCTACGCCAAGAAGAAAAAGCGAATCCTGTTCCAGACCTGGCACAGCCGCTACAACGAGGCGGTCGACGCGGCCAGGAAGATCATGAAGCGCGACGGCGTGAAGTCGGCGCGGGTCGACTGGCGCGAGAGCGTGCGCAAATGGCATCCCGGGCAAGACTGGGTGTGGGAGCCGGGCGGCTTCGGGGTCTTCGATCCGGGCATCAATGCGCTGTCGATCCTCACCAAGGTGCTGCCCTTCCCGCTGTTCGTGCAAAGTTCGAAGCTCAAATTCCCGGCCAACCGGCAGACGCCGGTCGATGTCGAGATCGTCTTCAAGACATCGGAGCCAAACCAACCGCCGATCAGCGCCGGCTTCAACTGGCTCGAGGAGTCGGGCGAGATCTGGACGGTAACGCTCGAGACGTTGCGCGGCGATGTGCTGAAGCTCGAAAAGGGCGGCACGGTGCTCAAGATCAACGGCCACACGACGATCGAAAATCCGTCGGAGGAATATGAGCAGATCTACGAGCACTTTGCCCGGCTGCTGAAGAAGGGCAAATCCGACGTGAGCGATGCTCCGCTCAGGATCGTCGCCGACGCGTTTCTGCTCGGGGCGCGCGAGAACGTCGAGCCGTTCGACTGGTGAGTTCGGCCTTCATTATCGCGGGCGGCGCCTGAGCCTCGGCGCCTCTCGCGGTTGATCGCGGCGCGTCACGTTTTCGTAATCCGGCGGCCATGTCCAGCCGCGACCTCAGGCGTTCCCGGGGCGCGGCGATTGCGGCATCACACCTGCATTACCGAGCTTACCAACATGTAACGCGCCGACAATGCCCACGCAAAACTCGCGGCTCATAAGCTCGCCCGCCGATGCCCAATGCGTCACGAGGCCAGTATGAAGCGCGTCCTTTATCTTCTTGTTGTCGTCGTTGCAGCGGGCGCCTTCTATGTGTGGGTCTATCCGCATATGACCGAAACCAGCGCGGCGCCGGCATCGACTGCATCCGCATCGTCAGCATCCTCAGCCCCCGCGTCGCAAGCCAAGGCTGCCCCGGCGGGCGGCGGCCAGGCGCGTCGCGGCGGCGGCACAGCATCGGTGGTCACCGCTATCGCGGCGACGCAGACGATCCCGATCGTCAAGACGGCGGTGGGCTTCATCGAGGCGGTCGACGTCGCCGTGGTGCGGCCGCGCGTCGACGGGCTGGTGATCGAGACCGACGTCGTTGCCGGGCAGGACGTCAAGGCCGGCGACGTGCTGTTCAAGCTCGATCCGGGACCGACCAATGCGCTGATCGCCAAGGACAATGCCGAGATGGCCAAGGACCAGGCCAATGCCGATGCAGCCAGCGCCGATCTGAAGCGCGTGCAATCGCTGTTCGCCAAGGGCGACGACACGCAGGAACAGCTCGACACATCGGACGCCGCGGCGAAGGCGGCACAGTCGCTGATCGCCGTCGATCAGGCGCAACTGAGCGCCGACCAGTTGACCCTCTCCTATCTGAGCGTGACGGCGCCGATCGCCGGCCGCGTCGGCGTGGTGAACACCTCGAATGGTAATGTCGTCCACGCTGCCGACACCTCGGCGGACGGCCTCCTGACCATCACTAACATGGCGGCGCTCCGCGCCAGCTTCGCGGTGCCCGAAAGCGACCTCGATGCCTATAAGGCGGCACTCGCGGCGAAGAACCCGACGCCGGTCGGCATCGCGGTGCCGGGCGAAAGCGCGCCGCGCGCCACCGGCAAGCTGTCGTTCATCGACACCAGCGTCGATACCGGCTCGGGGACGATCATCGCGAAGGCCGATGCCGACAACTCCAACGGCGCGCTGTGGCCGGGGCAGTACGTCTCGGTCAGCGTGCAGACCGGCTCCTACCCCAACGCCACGACCATCCCGGTCATCGCCGTGCAGCAGAGCAGCAGCGGCCAGTTCGTCTACGAGATGGGTGCGGACGGCAAGATCAAGAAGCTGCCGATCAGCGTCGTTGCGACGATCGGCGACACAGCGATCGCCGGGCCGGAACTGACGCCGGGCACGCATGTCGTCATCGAAGGCCAGATGGGCATTTTCGACGGCGAACCTGCCACCGAGACAGTGCAGGGACAGGCCGTTGCGGCGGCCAAGACGCCTGGTACGGGCACGAAGACCCAAACCAACACCGATGCATCGGCGCCCGCGGCCTCAAGCGCTGCAACGCCCGCCTGACCTGCTGTTCGCGACGGCGGCGTCGTCGGCCGTCATTTTTGCGGAGCCCGGAAGATGAACATTTCAGCGCTTTTCATTCGGAGGCCGGTGGCGACGATCCTCCTCGCGATCGCCATGACGGCGGCGGGGGCGTTCGCCTATCAGTTCCTGCCGGTGGCGGCGCTGCCCAATGTGGACTTTCCGGTGATCTCGGTATCGGCCTCACTGCCCGGCGCGGCGCCCGACACGATGGCGAATTCGGTGGCAACGCCGCTGATCAAGCAGTTCTCGACCATCCCGGCGATTACCACGATGACCGCGACGAGCTCGCAGGGCTCGACCTCGATCGTCATGCAGTTTGATCTCAACCGCGACATCGACCAGGCGGCCGCCGACGTGCAGGCCGCCATTGCCCGGACGCTGCGGCAATTGCCACCCAACATGACGACACCGCCGAGCTACCGCAAGATCAACCCGGCCGACTCGCCGATCATGCTGTTGTCGCTGCAAAGCGACAGCCAGACGCTGACGCAGCTCGATTCCTATGGCGAGGATGTGATCTCGCCGGCGCTGTCGACCGTCGATGGCGTGGGTGAAGTGCAGGTGTTCGGGGCGCACGAATATGCGGTGCGCGTCGAGGTCAACCCCTCTGCCCTCGCCGCCCGCGGCATCGGTCTCGACCAGTTGACGACCGCCATCAGCAACGCCAACTCGATTGCACCGATCGGCACGATCAGCGGGCCGAACCAGCAGATGACCATCGAGTCGAATGCGCAGCCGAGCAACGCCGCGCAGTTCCGCCAGATCATCATCGAGTCGAACAACGACAAGCCGACGCGGCTCGGCGACGTGGCCACGGTGATCGACTCGGTGGCCAATACCCAGACCGCGAGCGCCTATGACGGCAAGCCCTCGGTGGTGCTGGCGGTGTTCCGGCAGCCGGGTGCCAACACGGTCGACGTGGCGAACCGGGTGAAGGCGATGATCCCAAAATTCCTGCAGGATCTCGGCCCGGCCGCGAAGCTCAACATCCTCAACGACCGCTCGACCTCGATCAAGGCCGCAGTCGGCGATGTCGAGCTGACGCTCGCCGCGACCATCGCGCTCGTCGTAATGGTGATCTTCCTGTTCCTGCGCCGGATCACCGCGACAATGATCCCGGCTCTCGCCGTGCCGACGTCGCTGGTGGTGACCTTCGGGGTGATGTACCTGCTCGGCTATTCGGTCGATAATATCTCGCTGCTGGGACTGACGCTCGCCGTGGGGCTCGTGGTCGACGACGCCATCGTCATGCTCGAGAACATCGTTCGACATATCGAGGAGGGCATGAAGCCGATGGAGGCGGCCCTCAAGGGCAGCAGCGAAATCGGCTTCACCATCGTGTCGATCACCATCTCGCTGGTCGCGGTGTTCATCCCGGTGCTGCTGATGGGCGGCATCGTCGGCAAGATCTTCAACGAATTCGCCATGGTGGTGACGATCGCGATCGTCGCGTCCTCAGTGATCTCGCTGACGCTGACGCCGATGCTGGCAGCCCGCCTGCCGCCGCACAACCCCAACGCCCACCAGAAGCCGTCGCGGATCGAAAACGTGTTCCAGGCGATCCTCAAGGGCTATTCGGCGGCGCTCGATGTCTGCCTCAAGTTCAAGCCGGTCGTGCTCGGCGTGTTCGTCCTGACGATCGTCGCCACGGTCGTGATGTTCGGCTCGATCAACAAGGGCTTCCTCCCCATTGAGGATATCGGCCAGCTCTCGGTCTCGACGCAGGCCCGGCAGGACATCTCGTTCGCCGACATGTCGGCGCTGCAGGACCAGGTGGCCGACGTCGTGCGCAAGGAACCGTTCGTCGCCCATGTCGGCTCGTCGGTCGGCGGCGGTTTCGGCTCGTCGGGCGTCAACCAGGGCAGCCTCTTCGTCGAGCTCAAGCCCAAGGGCCAGCGCCCTGACCTCAACACGCTGCTGACGACGCTGCGCCGCGATATGAGCAAGGTGCCGGGCATTTCGAGCTTTGCCGTGCCGGTGCAGAACATCACCATCGGCGGCCGGCAGTCGCAGAGCGCCTACCAACTGGTCGTGCAGGCGGCGGATCGCGACAGCCTCTACGAATGGGCGCAGAAACTGGCGAGCGCGATGTCGCAGGACCCGGCGCACTTCGCCGACGTGGCGACGGACTTGCGCAACAATGCGCTGCAGGCCAACATCGTGGTCGACCAGGACAAAGCGAGCCTGATGGGGATCACCCCGACCGAGATCCGCAACTCGCTCTATAACGGCTTCGGCACCAATACCGCGACAACGATCTTCGGGGCCGGCGACAGCTATCCGGTGATCGTCGAGCTCGATCCCAAGATCGACTGGACCCCCGACCGGCTCGACCAGGTCTATATCCACGCCACCAGCGGCAAGCTCATCCCGCTCTCGGCCTTCGCGCACGTCGTGCGCAGCACCGGCTTGCAGGCGATCAGCCAGCAGGGACAATTGCCGGCAGTGACGATCTCGTTCAACCTGCCGGCAGGGGTCGCGCTCGGCACGGCCACCGACGCCGTTGCCGGGGTGCGGGCGCAGCTCGCGATGCCCTCGACGATCTCGACCTCGTTCGCCGGCACCGCCCAGGTGTTCCAGGATGCCCTCGCCAATCAGGGGCTGCTGCTCGGCGCGGCGATCCTCACGATCTACATCGTGCTGGGCATCCTCTACGAGAGCTTCATCCATCCGCTGACCATCCTCACCGGCCTGCCGGCGGCAGCGGCGGGGGCACTGGCCTCGCTCGAACTGTTCGGTTTCGATCTCAGCGTCATCGCGATCATCGGCATCCTGATGCTGATCGGCATCGTCAAGAAGAACGCCATTATGATGATCGACTTCGCACTGCAGCGACAAAAGGCCGGCGCGACACCGCTCGAGGCGATCCGCGATGCCTGTCACATCCGGTTCCGGCCGATCCTGATGACGACGCTGGCAGCGCTGATGGGCACGATTCCGATCGCGCTCGGCGTCGGCGCCAGCTCCGAACTGAGGCAGCCGCTCGGCGTCGCCGTGGTGGGTGGGCTGATCGTCTCGCAGTTGCTGACGCTGTTCATCACGCCCGTGATCTTCCTCTACATGGAAGGCTTGTCGCGCTGGCTGCAAAGCACATGGGCGAATTTGCGCCATGGCCGCCGCCGCGAGGCTGCTCCGCCGGAAGGGGCCGCGGCATCGCCCGCGGAATAAGGTGCCGAGGCGCTGATGGACGGGTTTGAGAGCGCCGTGTTGCAGAGGACAATCGAGGCGCCGGTGCCGCCGCCGCCGCGATCAAAGGCCTCGATCCGGTGCGCCGTCAGCGGCATCGAGCTTCCTGCGGCCGAAGCAACCAAATTCTCGACGCTGCGCCCGTCGCTGGCCGAGCGCATCAAGGTCGACCATCCGCGCATCGGGCCGGACGACTTCATCGGCAGCTTCGTCCTCGGCGAATATCGCGTCCGCTATGTCGAGGAGCTGCTGACCCGCGGCCGCGGCACGGTCTCCGAGGTCGAACGGCAGGTCATTGAGAGTCTGCGCGAGCACGAGATCACCGCGGCCGACGTCGAGGCCGGGATCGACCGGCGGCGCAGCCTTGGGGACCGACTGTCCGACGCCGTCGCGCTGTTCGGCGGCTCATGGATGTTCGTCATCTGCCTCGGCGTGGTGGTTGCCGGCTGGATCGCGCTGGGCATCGCGGCTGCGGCGCCTGGCCGGATCGATGTCTACCCGTTCATCGTGCTCGACCTGCTGCTCTCGGGCATCGCCGGCCTCGAAGCGCCGATCATCCTGATGAGCCTCAGGCGGCAGGCGGCGAACGACCGCCAGCGCTCGCAGAACGACTATCGGGTGAACCTCAAGACCGAACTCGAACTGCGCCACGTGCACGAAAAGCTCGACCATCTGCTCACCCTCGAATGGGAGCGCGGGGCGGAGCTCAGGCAATTGCAGAGCGAGATGATTGCGGCGCTGGAGCGGACGCAGCGCGTCAAATCCTGAGTGACCGGCCTGCGCGCCGGCGCTAGGGTCGCGGGACATTCGACGAACGGGCCGCAAAAATCATCATCGCCATCGCCTTCGGCCTGTCGTTCCTCCTGGTCATCGCCACCTCGATCGGCCACTACGAGGCGATCCAGCGGCTCACCAGGTGGGCGTCGCGGCTGACGCGACGGCGGCACGGCATGGTGGTTGGCGTGCTGTGTGTGCTGCTCGCCGTGCACCTTTGCGAGGTCCTCGCCTATTCGGCGGTGTTCGCCCTCGCGGCCGCAACCGGCATGGGACATTTGACGGCGGGCGGCGAGCCGATCGGCCCGCTCGCCTATTTCTACTTTTCAGCCGAGACGTTCTCGACCGCCGGCTATGGCGACATCGTCCCCGAGGGATCGCTCAGGATCATCGCCGCCATCGAATCGCTCAACGGCCTGCTCCTTCTCGCCTGGTCCGGCTCGTTCCTGTTCTCGCTGACGCAACAACGGTGAGAGGCGGGAGCGGCGGCGCGCGGCAATTTTGATTGGGGTGGCTGGCGCACTCGACACGATTCGAACGTGCGACCCCTGCCTTCGGAGGGCAGTGCTCTATCCAGCTGAGCTACGAGTGCGTGGGGTCACGTCTACGCGACCCACACGGCGAGCGCAAGACGGGCTCAGTTGGCCTCGATGGCGGTGGGTTCGGCCCAGAGGCGGTTGAGTTCTTCGAGGAAGAGGTCGGCCATGTCCGCGCTGTCGGGCGGCGGCTCGCTGAGCGCCTCGTTGGCGGCGATCACGCTGGCGATTCCTTCCGCCAGACTGTCCTCAAGCTCCTCAGTTTGCTTGGTTTTCCGTTTCATCACGCATTACTCCTGCTGTGCCCCGCGGAAAGGCTAGGCGCGAGATGGGGCGGTCGAGGGGTGATTTCGGGGAGAGATTGTGGCGGGGCCGCCGACACGTTCAGAACGGCGCGGGGGCGATAAACCGCATCAATCTATGGTCTTCCGGATGGGAAAAACCGAGCATTTCGGCGTGCAGCTGCAGCCGGTCGGCGGCATCGCGGGCTTCGCCCTCGGCATAGAAGGTGTCGCCGAGGATGGGGTGGCCGAGCGCCAGCATGTGGACGCGCAGTTGATGGGTGCGGCCGGTGAGCGGCGTGAGTTTCACGCGCGTGGCGTTGGGCTCGCGGGCGAGGACTTCCCATTGCGTCTGCGAGGCGCGGCCGCGCTCGTGATCGACGCGCTGGCGCGGCTTGTTCTCCCAGTCGGTGGCGAGCGGCAGGTCGACCAGCCCGCTGTCGCCCTCGAGCCGGCCCCAGACGCGGGCGACGTAATATTTCTCGATCTTCCGATGTTCGAACTGGCTGCCAAGCGCGCCGAGCGCCGCCTTGTCGAAGGCGAGGAGCAACAAGCCCGAGGTATCCTTGTCGAGCCGGTGCACCACTTTGGTCTGCGGGCGATGGGCGTAGCGCGCCTGGACGCGGGCCTCTAGGCAATCGGCGAGCGAGATGTCCTTGCCCGGCACGGTAAGGAGCCCGCTCGGCTTGTTGCAGAGGATCAACCGGTCGTCCTCGTGGACGATATCGATCCAGGGCTCGGTCGGCGGGCGGTAGTCGAAGGTCGAGGGCAATGGCGGCATTGCCCCCTCTAGCAGTGTTGCGCGATCCGCACAAAATCTGCTGCACGTGCCTCAGCCCCTCTGGCAAGTTCAAGAGAGGCAAGTAGAGTGCGACCCGAGGACGAGCGGCGCGTCCGGCCGGACGGCGCCCTTAGCAATTTTCGGAGGATCTCGCATGGCCGCAAGGCAGCGTCTGGGCGTCGGCATCATCGGCGCCGGCAATATCTCGAGCCAGTATCTCAAAGCCATGAAGGACTTTCCGGTCCTCGACATCCGCGCCATCGCCGATATGCGGCCCGAGGTGGCGACGAAGAAGGCCGCCGAGTTCGGCGTGAAGACCAAGTCGGTGGACGATCTGCTGGCCGACCCGACCGTCGACATCATCGTCAACCTCACCATCCCGCGCGCGCATGTCGATGTCGGCCTCAAGGCGGTGGCGGCGGGCAAGCATATCTACGGCGAAAAGCCGCTCGGGGTGACCTTCGCGGAAGGCAAGAAGCTGATCGCAGCGGCGAAGAAAAAGGGCGTCCGCGTCGGCTCGGCACCCGACACCTTCCTCGGCGGCGGCCACCAGCAGGCGCGCGCCGTGATCGACAGCGGCAAGCTCGGCACGATCGTTGGTGGAACGGCGTTCTTCGCCTGCCCGGGGCATGAATACTGGCACCCCGATCCGGCCTTCTACTACGACATCGGTGGCGGGCCGGTGCTCGATATGGGGCCGTACTACATCACCGACCTCGTCAATTTGCTCGGACCGGTGGCCAAGGTGCAGGCGATGAGCGTCACGCCGCAGAAGAGCCGGCCGATCCGCTCGGAGCCCAAGAAGGGCCAGATGATGCCGGTAAAAGTCTTCACCCATGTCACCGGTACGCTGCAATTCGTTTCCGGGGCGCTGATCCAGGTGACGCTGAGCTTCGACGTGCCCAAGCACAGCCATATGCCGTACGAGATTTTCGGCAGCGAGGGCTCGATGCTGGTGCCTGACCCCAACTGGTTCGGCGGCGAGGTGAAGATCGCCAAGCCCCGTGCCGAGGCGTGGGACGACGTTCCAGTCAAACTCCCCTATGCCGATGCGAACTATCGCTCGCTCGGCGTTGCCGACATGGCGCATGCGATCCTCAGCGGCCGGCCGCACCGGGCGAGCGGCGATCTGGCGCTGCACGTGCTCGAGGTAATGGAGGCGTTCGAGACGGCCAGCAAATCGGGTGAGATCGTCAAGATCAAGACGCGGGTCGAGCGACCGGCTCCGCTGGCGGAGTCGCTGAAGCGCGGGAAGATTTCGTAGGGTGTCGCTGGGCTACCCCTCACCCTGCCCCTCTCCCCCAAAGGGGCGCCGGGATTGCGGCTGAGCGGATGCGGGCTTCCTCGCGCGATGGAACTGCCGCCTGCTCCAACCGTTCTCCTGCTTCGAGGAACGGAAAAGTGAAGGAGTGGGTCATGGCTGACCGCGAAACTATTATCGACACCGGAGGCGGCGGCAATGGCGGCGCCACGGGGATCATCATCGCGGCAATCATTGTCGTGCTGCTGATCGCCGGCGGCTTCCTGGTGTTTCACAACAATGGCAGCTCGAGCTCGGTGACGCTCGACGTGCCGAAGGTGACCGTGACCGCGCCGAAATCGTAAGCGGCCCGGTTCGACGAGAGACTCAGGGGCGGCGCGAGCTGCCCTTTTTCTTTTGCGGCGCGAGCGTCGCCATCACCAGCACGACCAGCCGGGCCGTCGCCGCCTTCGAGGTGAGCGCAGCGGCACCATCGAGGGCCGCGAGGCAATAGATGGCCAGCTCGTCAGCGGCGATGTCGCCCCTCGCCTCGCCGGCCTTTTGGGCCTCGGCAATCAGCCCGCCCAGGAACCCCTGCAGATGCCGGCGCGCGTGCCGGTTGTGCTCGCCGCCATGCAACAGCGCCGCATCGTGGCGGGCGCGCTCGCCGAAGGCGTTCTGGACATAAGCGTTGAGCACGGCCTCCACTCGCGCTCCGGGTGGGCCGGGCCGGTGCGCCACGTCCGCCAGTTGCGCCATGTGGCGACCGATCTGCCGCTCGTGCCAGCCGGCGAGCACGGCGTCGACGTCGGGGAAATATTTGTAGAGCGTGGCGCGGCCGATGCCGGTCGCCTCGGCGATCGCCGACATGGTGATGCCGGCGAGCCCATGCGCGGCGACAAGGCCGGCCGCAGCATCGAGCACCGCGCCGTGCACGGTCTCGCGGTGGCTCTCGATGGTGTCAGTCCAGAGTTTCGGCATCTCGCATCCATCGAGACAGGTTGACTCGTATCAATACACTCTGTATCGAACGATGCAACGGCTGTGATGATGCCGGAAGGGATGCAGGATGGCAAATGCGCGAGTGGCCGGCATGCCGCGCTGGGTCAAGGTGCTGCTCTGGGTGACGCTCGTGCTCGCCGTGGCGGTGGTCGCGATGCTGGCGAGCGGGCATGGGCCATGGCAGCACTTTCACGGCATGGCGATGCCGCAATGAGCTTTTCGCCGGGGTGGCGGAGAGCGCTGCTGACGCTACACGTCGCGACCTCGGTCGGCTTTATCGGCGCCGTCGCCGCGTTCCTGGCGCTGGCGATCGCGGGCGTCAGCGGCGCTCCGGCGGTCTATCTGGCGCTGCCGATCATCACATGGCCGGTGATCGTGCCGCTCGCCGTGCTGTCGCTCCTGCTTGGTGTCGTGCAGTCGCTGGGCACGCCATGGGGCCTCGTGCGGCACTATTGGGTGCTGGTGAAGCTGGTGCTGACACTGGTCGCCCTCATCGTGCTGCTGCTCCAGACCGGCACCATCGAGACGCTGGCGGCGCTCGCGGCGGCCGGCCGCATCGGACCGGCCACGCTCGACGGCCAGATGGCGATGGTGATCCACAGCGCCGGCGGCCTCGTCGTGCTGCTCGGCGCCACCGTACTCTCGACCTACAAGCCGCGTGGGCTGACCGGCCTCACGGTTTAGGCCTCGGCCGGCCGGGTGGTGAAATAGACCCGCAGCCTTGCCGCGGTGCGACCGAGGATCAGGGCGGTCAAGAGGCTCGAGACGAAAACCGTCGCGAGATGCCAGGTCGGATCGGTGGCGAGCGTCGGATTGACAGCGGCGCTGACCGCAATCGAGTAACGGAAGCCGAAGATCAGGACGATCTGGACCAGCGACCACCATTCGCCGCGCACCCAGAGCCGACCGGCCGGCAGGCGGCGGGTGGCGCCGTCGCGTTCGAGCAGCCAGCCGGCGACGCCGCCGATAGCGAGGCCGACGACCACTGCCGGGATGGTGCTGAGCCCGGCGCCGGCAAAGCCGCTTACCGCCACCACCCCTAGAATCAGCGGCAACAGCAGCAGCCGCCAGAAGCTGACCGTGCGGTCGCGGGTGCGCTGGTAGCCGAGGAACAGGATAAGGGCAAAGATCGCCCATACGTAGATCGGCGTGTGGGTCAGGATGGCGAGCAGGGACGGCGTGGTCGTGGGCATGGGACTCTCGAGGCGGTGCAGCGCCTGGATGGCGCGGCTTGTGCGGGGCATGTCGCTGCCCTAGATCATGGCCGCAACGCGAAATTCGTAAACCGGCGCAGGACTTCGTGAACGGCAGCCCGCTGCAATTGGCGCTTCGTGAAATGCAGGGCGTGTTCACCTCGCGCTATGCGCGGCGCGGCCTGATCGTCGCGATCTTCGTGCTGACGGTCAGCGGGCCGTTCGGCACGTTCGAAAGCTTCAATTTCGGCCAGCGCGCGGCGTACTGGGTCGCGATGGTGGTGCTGAGCTATGTGATCGGCCAAGGCGCAACGACGCTGTTTACGGAGCTGCTGCGCAACCGCGTCGGGCAGCGCTGGCCGCGGGTGATCGTCGCGGGTCTGCTGGCGGCACTGCCGGTGACGGCGGTGGTGGTGATCGTCAACAGCGTCGCCTACCAGCATTTCGAGCCCCGCTCGTTGCTGACGCTTTGGCTCTACGCCACAATCGTAACACTCGCGGTGCTGACTGCGATGGTGTGGATCACCGACCGCCTGCGCGCCGCGGAAAGTCCGGAGCCAGCAGCGGGGCCGCCGGTTCCGGTCGAAACACCGGCGCCGCAGCCGCCGCCGATTCTCGAGCGCGTGCCGCTGCCGCAGCGCGGCGGGCTGTTGGCGCTCAGCGTCGAGGACCATTATGTCGACATCGTCACGGACAAGGGCAAAACGCTGGTGCTGATGCGGCTGGCCGACGCGATGAAGGAGACTGGCAGCGTCGCCGGTCTGCAGATCCACCGTTCGCACTGGGTGGCGCGCGGCGCGGTGATCAAGGCGCACCGGAGCGACGGCAAGCTCAGCCTCGAACTCAGCAACGGCCTCCGCCTGCCGGTAAGCCGCAGCTTCCTGGTGGCGGTGAAGGACGCGGGGTTGGTCTAAGCCTTGACGCGCTTTTTGCGCGCCGGCTTCGCCCTGATGGCCGCCGCCGACACTGGGAGCGCGGTGCTGCCGCGGGCGTTGATGACGAAGCCGACGTCGACGGACATCTGCCGGGGGCGCTTGCCGGAGCCGCGGATGATGTCGAGGATGGCTTCGGCCGCCCAGGTGCCCATCTTTCGCCGCTCGGTCGACACCGAGGTCAGCGGCGGCACCGAGGCGATGCAGAAGTCGAGATCGTTGAAGCCCATGATGGCGATGCTGTCGGGGACGCCGATGCCGCGGCGCTGACATTCGAACAGCGTGCCCAGCGCGAGGTCGTCGTTGCAGGTGAAGACCGCATCGACATCCGGCACCTGCGCCAATACCTCGGAGAACAGCGTTCCACCCATCTCGACGTCGGAGGGCCGCGGCGAGAGCGCCACGAGACCTTTGGTCGAGAGGCCGAAATCGTCCATCGCCCGCTGGTAGCCAGCATGGCGGCGGCGGGACCGCGGGTCCTGGCGGGCCGTGAGGTGAGCGATCTTGCGATGGCCCTGCTCGTAGAGATAGCGCACCGCCGCATAGCCGGCAGCGGTATGGTCGAGCCCGATGTTGAGGTCGATCGGATCGGGCGCGACGTCCATGGTCTGCACCACCGGCACGCCGGAATTTTTGAGCATGGCGCGCGAGCGCTCCGTCTGGTCGACGCCGGCGACGATCATCGCTTCGGGGTGATAGCCGAGCAGCGTCGAGATCGCCTTTTCCTCTTCGAGCTCGGAGTAGCGGACATTGCTCACCAGCATCTGGATGCCGGCGGGATTGAAGACGTCCTGGATGGCGCCCAGATAGTCGTCGAACACGCCGTTGGTGAGGGAGGGCACGACGACGCCGACGATCTGCGTGCGGGTCGAGGCGAGCGCGCTGGCGAGGTGGTTGGGAATATAGTTGAGCGAGGCGACCGCCGCCTCGATGCGCAGGCGCAGCGCCTCCGAGACCATCTCGGGGTGGCGGATGGCGCGCGACACGGTGACCGGACTGACGCCGGCGCGCTCCGCCACATCGGACAAAGTCGCGCGATTATTGCTGGCCAAACCCCGCCCCCGGTACTGCGTTCGCCTCTTCATAGATGAGCGGTCCGGTTGCGCAATGCATGCTCTTTCCTGAAAGCGCTGTCAGACGGGATGATTGCGCTATCACCGTATTGATAGCGCAATCATATTCATTTGACAGCGCTTTCATTTCTGCCTAGCGTCGGCTTGGGGAGTGAGAATGCCCAGCATTCGGCGTGCTAGGGCCGCGCTGAAATATGCGCGGTTCGAGATCGGCGAAGCTATGGCTAGGCCCTCCGCCAGAACCGATTGAAGTCGGAATCCAAGGGAGGATTGATCGTGAAATCGAGTACGCTACTGAAACTGAGCCTGGGCGCCGCAGCAGGTGTGCTGATGGCCCTTGCGGTTGCGCCCGCCATGGCCGCCGGCCCGGCCGTCGTCGCCGGCCCATCCGCCGATCCGCAGTGCTACGTGCCGTGGGCGGCCGACACCAAATTCGTGCAGTATCCGGCCAAGAAGGGGCCGTTCCGCATCGCGCTTGCCAACGGCTATATCGCCAACACCTGGCGCATCCAGATGATCCAGACCGCCAAGGCTTACGCGGCGCAGCCGGATGTGGCGGCGCAACTCAAGGAGTTCAAGGTCGTCTCGACCGGTGAAGACGTCGCCGCGCAGATCTCGGCGATCAACAACTTCATCGACTCTGGCTATGACGCGATCGTCACCGACGCGCAGAACCCCGAAGCCTTCGCGCAGGTGATCAAGCGCGCCAAGGATGCCGGCGTCGTGCTGGTGGCGTTCGACAACATCCTCAACACCACCGACGACATCAACGTCAACGTCGACCAGGAAGGCCTCGGCGAGCTCTGGGGCAAGTGGCTGGTCGACCATATCCCGAACGGCGGCAAGGTGCTCGAAGTGCGCGGCGTTGCCGGCACCTCGGTCGATACCGATCGCCACGACGGCATCCACAAGGCGCTCGATGCGTCGGGCAAGACGTGGAACGTCGTCGAAGTCGTCGGCAAGTGGGATGACGGCACGGCGCAGAAGGCCACGGCCGACGCGATTGCCGTGCAGGGTCACTTCGACGGCATTACCGCGCAGGGCGGCGACACCGGCGTAGTCCAGGCCATGGTCGACGCCAAGCACCCATGGGTGCCGTTCGCCGGCGAGACCGAGAACGGCTTCCGCAAGTTCTGCGGCGCCAATGCCAAGGACGGCCTCGTCTGCACCTCGGCGGGCACCGGCCCGGCCCAGGTTGCGGTGGCGATCAAGACGGCTCTCGATGCCCTCCAGGGCAAAGTGATCCCGCAGTCGGTCAAGCTGCCGCTGGCGGTTGTCTCCGATCCCGACTTCAAGGACGGCACCAACTACTACGCCGACCAGTCCGACAACTTCTTCGTCGGCAACGCCTTCCCGACCTGCGGCATCAATTTCACCGCGCAGGAAATCATGGGCCAGACCAAAGCGGACAAGTAACGGTCTGAGCGCTTTCTCTACGATGCCGCGGGGAATAGACTTCCCCGCGGCAGATCTTGTCGGGGACCAGTATGCCGAATTCCGAACCGCTCTTCCGCATGGAGGGGATTTCCAAGCGCTATGGCGGTGTACGCGCGCTTGAAAAGGCCGACCTCGAAATCCAGGCGGGCCGGGTCCACGCCATCCTCGGCGAAAACGGCGCCGGCAAATCCACCCTCATCAAGGTCATGTCCGGCGTCGTCGCCCCCGATGAGGGGCGGATGCTGCTCGATGGCCGCGAAGTGACCTTTGGCGACCCGGCCGCGGCCAATGGCGCCGGGATCGTCTGCATCTTCCAGGAACTGTCGCTGATCCCCGATCTCAGCGTTGCCGACAACATCATCGCCTCCAACCCGCCCAAGCGTTTCGGCATGATCGACCGGCGGGCGCAACGGCTGCTCGCCGAAGCCGCGCTCGAGCGCGCCGGGGCCTCCGACATCCATCCGAGCGCGCTGGTCAAGGATTTGCCGCTGAGCCGCCGGCAGCTGGTCGAGATCGCCAAGGCACTGGCGCGAAAGCCGCGCATCCTCATCCTGGACGAAGCCACCTCGGCGCTGACGGCGCAGGACGTGACGAAAGTCTTCACGGTGCTGAAGCGGCTGCGCGCCGAAGGCATCGCGCTCCTCTACATCTCGCACCGCATGCACGAGATCGCCGAGCTCGCCGACGACTGCACGGTATTCCGCAACGGCCGCAAGATCGCGACCTATGTCGCCGGCAGCAAGACCGACAGCGAAGTCGTCGAGATGATGATCGGCCGCGAGTACCATCATGTCTTTCCGCCCAAGCCCGAGCCGAGAGTACGGACTGAAGCGCCGGTGCTCGAGGTCAAGGATCTGAGCTGGAGCCCGCGGCTCGCCAATGTGTCGCTCACCGCACATGCGGGCGAAGTCGTCGGCCTCGGCGGGCTCGATGGGCAAGGCCAGCGCGAATTGCTGCTGGCGCTGTTCGGGGTGTTGCGCGGCACCAGCGGCCAGATCCTGATCGACGGGAAGCCCGCAGCGATCAACTCGCCGCGTGCCGCGAAAGCCAAAAGCATCGGCATGGCGCTGATCCCGGAGGACCGGAAGACCGAGGGGCTGATGCTGCCGATGTCGGTGCGCGACAATCTGAGCTTTGCGGCGCTGTCGCAGCTGAGCCGCGGTGGTATCATCGACCAGGCGGCGGAGCGGCAGGCGATCGACGCGATGATCAAGCTCCTCGCCATCAAGACCGACGGCATTGCGGTGCCGGCCGGTTCGCTCTCGGGCGGCAACCAGCAGAAGCTGGTGATCGCCAAATGGCTGATGCGGCGGCCGCGGATCATCCTCCTCAACGATCCGACGCGCGGCATCGACGTCGGCACCAAGCAGGAGCTCTATCAACTGCTGCGGCGGCTCGCCGACGAGGGCGCGGCGATCATCCTCTACTCGACCGACTACGACGAGCTGATCGGCTGCTGCGACAAGGTGCTGGTGATGTATGACGGCGCGGTGCGGCGGACGCTGAGCGGGGCGGAGATCACCGAGCGGGCGCTGATCGCCAGTGCGCTCAACATCGACGCGGACGTGCAAGAGGCAGCACAATGAAGGACTGGCGCTTCTGGCTCAACGAGCAGCGCGGCGCGTTGATCGCGGTCGTGCTGTTTCTTGCGATGTTCACCCTCTATGTGACGAACCATCCGGCGGGCTTTACGCCGAACGTGGTGCAGACCGCCGCCAACAAGGGCGTGCTGTTGGCGCTGGTCGCCATGGGGCAGACCTTCGTGGTGTTGACCGCCGGCATCGATCTGTCGGTCGGCATGATCTTCATCCTCGCCAATTGCCTCGGCTCCTATCTCATCGCCGGACCGATGCCGCTGGCCATCCTCGGCACCATCGGTGTGCTCGCAGTGGGCGGCCTCGCCGGCGCGATCAATGCGCTGATCGTCATCTTCGGGCGGCTGCAGCCGATCGTCGTCACCATCGCGACGGGCGCGGTGTACTTCGGCATCGCGCTCTGGCTCCGGCCGTTCCCCGGCACCTCGCCCGTGTTCAACTCCGATCTCGCCGACGCGCTGACCGGCAAGATCTTCGACGTGATTCCCGCAAGCCTCGTGTTCCTCGCGGCCGTTGTGATCCTCATCTGGATTCCGTTCCGGCGCTCCGAGATCGGGCGCGCCACCTACGCCACGGGCTCGTCGCAGGTCGCGGCCTATATGTCGGGCATGCCGATCCGCCGGGCGAAGTTTGTCGCCTACGTGCTGTCAGGCATTTTCGCCGCGATGGGCGGCGTGTTCCTGACCTTCTTCACCTATTCGGGCGAAGCCTCGGCCTCGAACGGCGGCACCTACACGCTCTACTCGATCGCCGCGGTGGTCCTGGGTGGCGTCTCACTGTTCGGCGGACGCGGCACCGCGATCGGGGCGATCTTCGGGGCGCTCGCCTTCCGGGCCATCGGCGACCTCCTCTTCGTCTTCAACCTCGATCCGCTGTGGCAGCCACTGTTCCAGGGCGTCGTGCTGTTCATAGCGGTATCGATCGGCGCCGCGCGGCTGTTCCAGGTCCGCAACCGCCTCGAACTTTTCGGATGATCCCCGCATGACCGATGCCGCCACCAACGCGCCAACGCCCCGCACGCTCCGACAGCGCATCGACCTGCCGGTCGTCACCGCCTTCGGCTGCATCGTGCTGCTGCTGATCCTCGGCAGCCTTTATTCGCCGAATTTCCTGTCGCCCGAATATCTACTGCAGCAGCTCAAGGTCGGGGCGTTCCTCGGCATCATCGCCACCGGCATGATGCTGGTGATCCTGCTCGGCCAGATCGATCTCAGCGTGCCGTGGACGGTGACGCTGGGCGCGATGATGGGCTGCGCCGCGGTGTCCTACGGCCCGGCAGGCGAGGCGCTGGCGATCCCGTTCGGGATTTTCTGCGGTGTCATTGTCGGGCTGGTCAACGGCTTCGGCGTTGCGTATCTGCGCATCCCCTCAATGATCATCACGCTCGCCGTCAACTCGGTGGCGCAGGGCCTGATGGTCGCCTACACCGGCGGCTTCGCGCCGCAGGATTCGGCGTCGGCGGCGATGAAGTTCCTCGCCGCGCAATCGAGCCTCGGCTTTGGTATTCCGAACGCTGTTCTGGTGTGGATCGTGGTCGGGGTGCTGGCGGTGTTCCTGTTGACCCGCACCAGTTTTGGCCGCTCGGTCTACGGCATCGGGAACCGTGAGAGCGCGGCGTATCTGAGCGGCATCCCGACACAGCGGCTGGTGATGATCGCGTTTGCGATTTCCGGCGGCCTCGCGGCATTCGGCGGCGTGTTGCTCGCCGGCTATGCGGGCAAGGCCGCGCAGGCGATGGGCGATGCGTATCTGCTGCCCTCGATCGCGGCTGTGGTGCTGGGCGGCACCTCGATTCTCGGCGGGCGTGGCAACTATCTCGGCACGATCGCCGGCGTGATCCTGATCACGCTGCTGCAGTCGATCCTCAGCGTCATGCAGATTGCCGAGTTCGGCCGGCAAATCATTTATGGGGTGATCATCGTGGTGATGCTGCTGCTGTATGGGCGCGACCAGAAGCTGCGGTAGGTTTCAGCAAGTCCCGGTCTGCTCTCCCTTCTCCTCTTGAGGCAGAGGCGGATGAGGGGTTGCTTCCACACCCGAGCAAACTGAGAGAACCCCTCATCCGTCGGCTGCGTCCCCTTCTCCCTCAAGGGGAGAAGGGGACGACTGCAAGTGCCGTGCCTCAGCTCCGCTTCAGCTTCCAGCTTCGAATCTCGAACGGCATCAGGTCCGACGCGGCGGTCCGCTTCTGCGGCTCTTCCATGATGGTCACGGCCTCGGTCGACCAGCCCGGCGCCTTGACGGCGAAGTCGCCGCGGCGGCCGGCGGGTTCATAGACGCGGAAGACGAGGCCTGGGCCGTCTTCGGCGGGCTTCAGGCCGGACATCGCGGCCGGAATGCCGGAGACGGTAAGCGGCGTCGTGGTGCCGAGCGCGACGCCCGAGACTTCGGCGACCAGCAGCGGCTGGTTCAGATCCTCGGCCTCTTCGCGCACCCCGCCTTCATGCCACTCGCCGGCATGTGGCAGAAGGGCATAGGCAAAACTCTGCACGCCCTCATCCGCCAGCGGGTCCGGATAGATCGGCGAGCGCAGGAGACTGAGACCGAGCAAGTTGCCGCGCACGTTGTGGCCGTATTTGGCGTTGTTGAGCAGCGCCACGCCGAAGCCCGGCTCGCTGAGGTCGATGAACCGATGCGCAGCCGCTTCGTACATCGCCTGGTCCCACGAGGTGTTGGTGTGGGTCGGGCGCATGACGACGCCATTGGCGCATTCGAAGGCGGCCCTCGCGGCGCGAACCGCGACCGGGGTCACGGTGCGGAGGAAGACGCGGCGATCATGCCAGTCGAGCGTCGTCTCGATGTCGAGACGCGGCGAGTTGGCGGCGAGCACATAGGTCTGCGTCACGGTCGAGGCGCGGTATTTGCGGACGATCTTGAGTGCGGCACGATGCGGGCCGGATTCGATGAGCTCGATGCTGTCGATCTCGGTCAGTTGCTCGCCGCGCTCGGCATAGTCGTCCTCGACATCCCACGCGTCCCAGTTGCGCGGCTTGTCGACCGGATAGGCCCAGAGCTGGTTGCCCGGCCCGGTCAGGGCCTCGCGGCCGGTCGGCTTGTGGATCAGACTCGAAATCGTGCCGTCGGCCGCGATGGTGGCCTTCAGAACGGCGTTCTCGAGATGCGTCGTGCTGGCGGAGAGGCCGGGGACCGGCGCGATATCGCGGGCGATGACGGCGACGCCGAGCGGCGGCACCGTGGCACTGCCTGCGGCGAACTTGCCGTTCGGCAGCGTCGCGGCCAGCCGGCGCGTTGACAGCGACGGATTGACGACGAGGAGACCGTCACCCTGCCCTTTCGGCAGGTGCGCCGCGATGGCGCTCAGCGCCTCGGCTTGCACGGTCTTGCCGGTCGCGATCACCGGCCCGAGCTCGGCCGCGGCGTCCTGATAGACCTCGTTGATCGAGGAGCCCGGCAGGATATCGTGGAACTCGTTCTTCAGCACCCAGCGCCATTGCGGCTCGAGCGATTTGGGCTGCGGGGCACCCAGCATATGGGCCAGCGAGGCGACGGTTTCTGCCGTGATCAGCGCGCGCTCGGCCTGCCGATGCATGCGCTTGATTACCGATTGCGTCGTCAGCGTCGCGCGGTGCAGCTCGAGATAGATCTCGCCGGACCAGACCGGGAGCTTCACCTCTTTGGCGCGATCATGGGCGCGGGAAAAGAAGTCGGCGACGTGGCCCCAGCGGGCCTGCGGGATCGCCGGGAAATCGCGCAGCTGAACCTCGCGCTCGACCATCTCGGGCGTCACGCCACCGCCGCCATCGCCATAGCCGACGGCGAGCAGCGAGGTGTCGTGATGGGTCTTGCCGCGGAAATTGCGCCAGGTCGGCACGTAGCCGTCCGGACGGACCTCGCCATTGTAGCCGTTGATCGGATTGTCGAAGGTGTGGGTGAGGACGCGGCTGCCATCGAGCCCTTCCCACCAGAACAGATCGGCTGGAATGCGGTTCGTCTCGGACCAGTTGACCTTGATGGTGAAGAAGCTGGTGATGCCGCCCTGCAGCAGGATCTGCGGCAGAGCGCCGGAGAAACCGAAGCAATCAGGCAGCCAGCAGACGGTGTGGCGGGCGCCGAAATGCTTTTCGAAATAGCGCTGACCGTAAAGCACCTGGCGAGCCAATGACTCGCCGGTCGGCATGTTGGTGTCGGGCTCGACCCACATGCCGCCGACGGTTTCCCACTGACCGGCGGCGACGCGCGCCTTGATAGCCTTGAGCAGCGCCGGGTCGTCTTCTTCCATCTGCGCGTAATAATGCGCGGTCGACTGGTTGAAGCGGAAATCCTCCGACTTCTCCATCAGCGACAGCGCCGTGTGGAAGGTGCGGCGCATCTTGCGGCGGGTCTCGGGATAGGGCCAGAGCCAGCACAGATCGATATGGGCGTGGCCGGTGAGCAGCAGCTCGCCCTCCGGCGGGAAGCGCTCCTTGAGGGCCTTCAGCGCATCGGTCAGGGTGTCGTAGGCAGCAGTGACGCTGGCGCGCTGGCCCTGGTCGAGCGCAGCCGGCTTGTCGATGAGCGGCGGCAACTCCCAGATGTGCTGCTGCTGCGGCGCCGGGGCGGTGCGCGCCACATAATTCTCGGTGTCGGACGGCCAGTCGAGGCTGCGCTGCGCCGACTCTGCGGCGTTGAGCATGTGCGGCACGACGGCGTGCGTGCCGAGCGTCGTCACGGCTTCGGCGACCTGGGTCAGCAGCATGTGCAGCCGGTGCACCGGCTGGTCGATCCACTGCAGCACGGCGCGATTGAGATGCGGATTGCGCACCGGTACGCCGAACGGCTCGCGGGCCGTGGATTCGACCGCGATGGCGATCTGGCGATGCCGCACCGGCAGCTCGCGGTGGTAGGGGTCGACGCCGAACGAGACGGAATCGCGATTGGGGTAGCTCAGCGTCACGAGGCTCTCGCCGCCGAGGTCGAGGATGAGCCGCGTGTCCTCGAGCGGCCAGTGCTCGGGGACTTCGGCGGTGGCCGCAAACTGGTGGACGCCCAGCCGCGACGGCCAGGCGCCGCCGATCTCGATGGGCGTGCCGTCGATGCTCCAGCCGGTCACCGTCACGCCTTCGCGGGCGCGCCAGTATTTGAGCTCTTCGATCCGGACCTTCAGCCGGTCGAGCCGCTGCGCATTGTTCAACGCCATCTTCGTCCCCACGCAATCATCTAGAGCCCTAGGAAGGCTCACAAAATCCCAGACCGGCGATGTTTAGAGCCGGTTTATTGCAACGTTGCAACAAAAATTGGCCGCCTGGCGCCGCTGGCCCGACTAGGCCCATTCGCCATGGCGCATCACCGGGGTCACGGCGCCGTCCTGGCCGATGCCGTCGACGTCGATCTCGGCCGAGCCGATCATCCAGTCGATGTGGATGAAGCTCCTGTTGCCGCCGCGCTGCTCGACTTCCTCGGGGGTGATGGTCTCGCCGTTGCGGAAGCATTTCGAGTAGCACTGGCCGAGCGCGATGTGGCTCGCGGCGTTCTCGTCGAACAGCGTGTTGTAGAAGAGGATGCCGCTCGCCGAGATCGGCGAGGAATGCGGCACCAGCGCCACCTCGCCGATGCGGCGGCCGCCCTCGTCGGTATCCATCGACTTGACCAGCACGTCCTCGCCGCGGCTTGCATGCACTTCGACGATGCGGCCGGCCTCGAAGCGGACGGCGATATCCTCGATCAGCGTGCCGTTGTGGCTGAGCGGCTTAGTGGAGCGCACGGTGCCCTCGACGCGCAGCCGGTGTGGGGTCGTGAACACTTCCTCGCTCGGAATGTTTGGATTGCAGACGATGCCGTTGCGAGCCTTGCTGGCGCCGCCCTTCCAGGCGTGACCATCGGCGAGGCCGATCTCGAGGTCGGTGCCCGGGCCGCGATATTTGAGCGAGCGGAAATTCATCTCGGTCAGCCAGGTCTGGCGTTCAAGCAGCCTTGCGTTGTGGGCGGCCCAGGCGGCGATCGGGTCGGGCGTCGAGATGCGGGTTGCGGCGAAAATCGCCTCCGCGAGCTTGCCGACGGCGATATCCTCGGGATCGTCGGGGAAAACCAGCTTCGCCCAGGAGGCGCCCGGATAGGGCACGATGCTCCAGTTGATGTCGAAATTGACGATGCGGTTGGAGGCGGGCTTGTTGGCCTTCGATGCCGCCTGATTGGCGCGGCCGACCTTGCCGGCGTCCTGCCCGGCAAGCAGCATCGGGTTGTCGCCCGAGATCGCGAGGCGCGCGGTGTTGTTGTCGAAGGCCTTGGCGACACCCTCGAAGAGCCAGTCGGCGGCCCGGTCAAAACTCTCGTCGCTGGCATATTGATAGCGCGCCAGCGTCATCTCCTCGTCGGTGAAGATCGTCGTCACCAGCCCGGCCCCTGCCTTATAGGCTTCGGCCGCGATCCGGCGGGCAAGCGGCAGGGCGCTGGTCGGCGCCGTCAGATAGACGTCCTGCCCAGGCCGGAGGCCAAGCCCGACGCGGATGGCGACTTCGGCGAGCTTTTCGAGCTTCTGGGGATCGATGGGCGAGGCGGGCATCGGCAATCCGGTCTGAATTTGACCGGGACTGCCTAGCCGCTCATCGCCGGCAAGAAAAGCCCGAACTCGGTCACGCCGCGTCGAAGGCGGCGCAGAGGTAGATGATGCTGGCGTTGGTGAAATTGGTATTGCTGAGGAGAACGCTCGAGCCGTTGTTGGAGTGGTAGATGTCGATGCGGGTCGAATTCGGCCGCACCATACCCTGCACGGCGCCGACGACGCTCGACATGCCGCTCGCAAAACCTACCGAGACGCCGCAATAGGTGCCGTCATTGATGGCGGTGAAGGGCAGGCCGCTGATCTGCGCGCCGCCGGTCGAGGTGCCCTTGCTGGTGAGCGTCAGCATGCAGGTCGCGAACACCGAGCGGCCGATCTTGGTGTAGCGGCCGCTGGTCGGCGAGCCATAGGTGGCGCCGACGGCGTTGCCGGAGAACATGATGGTGGGCGTCCAAATGCCCTCCTCGTAATCGTCGAGGGTGTTGGCATTGGCGGACGGATTCTGCGTCGCCGGAAAGGCCAGCTGGCCGATCGGCAGCGTCACCAGGCCGGAGGCCTGCGCGATATTGAGTGCCTCGTACCAGGTGGAGCCATCGGGCGAGACCTTGAGGTGGAATGCGTCGTCGCCGGTGAGCCCCAGCTCGGCGCGACCCGAAGCATTGTCCTCGTAGATCAGGCTCGCCGTATCGGCGGCAGTCGCCTTGTTGAGCTTCATGCGGTGGCTGCTGCCGGCATGCGCGAAAAGGCTCGCATCGGCCGCCACGGCAAGGCGGTTGGTCAGATCGGCACTGGTGTTGATGCCGAGCTTGGCGAGACCGGCGCCGCCATTGGTGACGAAGCTGGCCCAGGCGCCGGAATGGAACACCGCCAGTTCGGCGGTGTCGGTGGCATAGGCGAGCCAGCCTTCGGCGGGCGTCCGGAAACTCCAGGCGCCGCTCAGCCAGGCGGCGAATTTGCCGTCCTGGCCGGCCCAGCCGCCGGTGGCCGAGGGGGCGACGATGTACGTGTCGCCCTCGGCCGGGCTACCGGGCGGCGCCGTGGTGACGCGGCTTTTGACGGCGGGCTGCACGAGCTGGTCGAGGGCGGCCATCGCCTCGTTGTAGGTGACTTGCTTTTGCGCCTGCTGCGGGGCGATGTAGGGGAGCGAGAGGCGGGACGTTGTGGACATGAGATTAAGGTCCTGAGGTTGCGCTGCCGCTAGTTTAACGGGCCCCGGAACCGCGGGGATAAGTCGCCTCGGAGAGCCGCCTGCCATGCCGAAAATCGCTGATCTTGAAACACCTTGCGTCGTCATCGACGCGGCGCGGGTGGAGGCCAATCTGGCTCGCGCGCAGGCGCATGCGACCGCCAATGGCTACGCGCTCAGGCCCCACATCAAGACGCACAAGATTCCGCGCTTCGCGCAGCGCCAGGTCGAGCTCGGCGCCGTTGGCATCACGGCGCAAAAGCTCGGTGAGGCCGAGGTGATGGCCGACGCCGGGATCACCGACATCTTCGTGCCGTACAATATCATGGGGGCTTCGAAGCTGGCGCGGCTCAAGGCGCTTAACGCCCGCGTGACGCTCAGCGTCACCGCCGACAGTCCCGACACCGTTGCCGGCTACGCTGCGACGTTCCTCGGCGCGAAGAAGCCTCTGACCGTGCTGATCGAGTGCGACACCGGCGGGGCGCGCTGCGGCGTGCAATCGCCGGCGCAGGCGCTCGCGCTAGCGCGGCAGATCTCGATGTCGCCCGGGCTCCGCTTCGGCGGGCTGATGACCTATCCGGCACGCGTCAAGTTCGAGGCGGTCGATCGCTGGCTCGGCGACGCCAAGGCGCTGATTGAGCAGGCGGGGATCGCCGTGCCGGTGGTGACCTCGGGCAACAGTCCGGACATGTGGCACACCGGCGATTTGACGGTCACCGAGCGACGGCCGGGCACTTACATCTACTACGATCGCAGCCAGGTGGCGGCGGGTGTCGCGAGCTTCGACGACTGCGCGCTGACGGTGCTGGCGACGGTCGTGTCGCGGCCGACGCCGACGCGGATCATCCTCGATTCCGGCTCGAAATCGCTGAGCAGCGACCTCTTCGGCATGACCGGGCATGGCGTACTGATGGGCCATGAGGACATCGTCATCGCGGCACTGAGCGAGGAGCACGGCATCATCGAATTGCCCGCCGCATCGGACTGGCCGCGCGTCGGCGAGCGGGTGCGGGTCGTCCCGAACCATTGCTGCGTGGTGTCGAATTTGTTCGACGCCGTGAACCTGGTGGACGCCACGGGCGAGATCGAGAAGGTGCCGGTTGCGGCGCGTGGGCGGGTCGATTAGGACTATCCCGGGCTCGGGAGTGGTATCTGAATGGTAGCAGATTGGCATGACGGTTTCGTCCTCCGCAGCATCTGGGTGCCGGAGGCGGACGGCAAGTCGGCGAGCTACCAGCTGATTCTCAAGAACCGCACGAAATCGGCGATCACCGGCTTCAGCCTCGGCATTTCAGGGCCGGTGCGGATCAACCAGGCGGCCGAGATCAAGAACGGCCGCATCGTCACCCAGCTCAGCAACTATGCCGAACTTGCGCCACTCAACGGCTTCGTGCTGGCGCCGGGCGCCGAGTGGAGCCTGGAAATCGGCAAGCTCGATTTTCCGCTGCGGCACTGGACCGACGGCGCCACCACCGGCTTCGTGATCTTCGGCGACGGCAAGACCGTGCCGGCGATCACCCAGCCGCCGGAACTGGCTGGGACCCAACCCTACCGGCGCTGCACGATGAAGTTTGGGGGCAAGGCTGGCGTGCCGATTTCGATCGTGCCATGGCCGAACGAGGTCAGCGTCGCCGGCCGGCGCAGTCCGCCGGCGGGATTCAGCATCGCCGCCGGCGGGGCACGGAGCGCCATTGCCGCCAAGGAGGCGTTCCGCGAGCTCACCGAACTGCTGTTCCCTGGCGAAGGGCTGGTGCGGCCCGACCACGAAGACGGGCTGGCGGTGATGCTGGTCGAGGACTCCGAGTTTGGCGCCGAGGCCTATCGCATCGGCTTTTTCTCGCATGGCGCCAAGGTCACCGCCGCGACGCAGACGGGTTTCCTCTATGCGCTGATTACCCTTGGCCAGGTGCTGCGCGGCGCGCGGCTTGAGCGGCAGAGCTTCAGCTTTCCGGTGTCAGGAAGCATCGCCGACGCGCCGGCGATGGGCTTTCGCGGCAGCCATCTCGACGTGGCGCGGCGCTTCTACGGGGTCGACGAGATCTCGCGCTTCCTTGCGATCCTTGCCTGGAACAAGCTCAACCGCTTCCACTGGCATCTCAGCGACGACGAGGCGTGGCGCGTCGAGATCGCGGCCTATCCCAAGCTCACTTCGCTGGCGGCATGGCGCGGCTATGGCCTGGCGCTGCCGCCGCTGCTCGGCAGCGGGCCGGAGAAGTCCGGCGGGTTCTATTCCAGGGACGATATCCGGGCGCTGGTGAAGCGCGCCGCCCGTTTCGGCATCGAGGTGATCCCCGAGATCGACGTGCCAGGCCATTGCTATGCGCTGCTGCAGGCGCTGCCCGAGCTCAAGGACGCCACTGAGAACGGGCTCTCGCATTCAATCCAGAGCTTCCCCAACAACTGCCTCAATCCGGCGGTCGAGGGCGTCTACGCGGCGCTCGAAACGATCTTCGGCGAGATGGTCGAGCTGTTCCCATCCCGTTATTTCCATGTCGGCGCCGACGAAGTGCCGGCAACCGCCTGGGAAACCTCGGGGCTCGCCAACGCCATGCGGGCCAGCCTCGGGGTTACCGGCACGGCGCCGCTGCAGGCGAAATTCCTGCAGCGGGTGCAGGCGTTCCTCACCAGCAAGGGCAAGATCACCGGCGCCTGGGAAGAGGCGGCGCATGGCGGCGGCATCGACAAGGCGCAGTGCTATCTCGTCGGCTGGGTCAATGTCGAAGGCAGCCAGAAGCTCGCCGCGGAGGGCTATTCGGTCGTCGTCGCGCCGGGCCAGGCCTATTACCTCGACATGGCCAACGGCGCCGAATGGCACGAGCCGGGCGCCGGCTGGGCCGGCTGGTCGTCGCCGGAAAAGGCTTATGCGTTCGATCCGGTCGCCGGCTGGACCGATGGTGAAAAAGCGAAATTCATGGGCGTCCAGGCCTGCATCTGGTCAGAGCCGATGACCGACCGGGCGGTGTTCGACCGGCTGGTGTTCCCGCGCCTCTCCGCCATCGCCGAGACGGGCTGGACCAAAGCTTCGGCCAAGGACTTTGCGCGCTTCTCGGTGCTTTCGAACCTGCTGCCCAACCTCTATGGTCGGCGCGAGGGGGACTGATCTTGGCCGATCTCTTGGTGCGCTTGTACGATCTGCCGGTGTTTCCGGCCGAGGCGAAGGTCCGCGACGCCGGTATCGTAGTGCGCCGGGCGCTGCCGCCCGAGGGCCATGAAATCGTCGAGTGGATTCGCGCGCGGTTCTCCGTGCGCTGGGTGTCGGAGGCGCAACTGGGGCTGACGCAGCAGCCGCCGACGGTCTACATCGCCATCAAGGACGGCACGCTGCGGGGCTTTGCCTGCTTCGACGCCTCGGCCAAGGGCTTCTTCGGCCCGACCGGGGTGGACGAGGCGGCGCGCGGCCAGGGCATCGGCGAAGCGCTGCTGATCACCACGCTCCGCGCCATGCGCGAGGCCGGCTACGCCTATGCGGTGATTGGCGATCCGGGCCCCGTGGCGTTCTACCAGAAGCGCCTCGATGCGCTCGAAATCCCCAAGTCGAAACCCGGTCTCTATGCCGGGATGTTGCGGAACTCCTGACCGCGCCGATCAAACGCAGGGTCCGTAACTAACCCAATCTTTACGGCGAAAGCCTAGGGTCGATCCCCTGAAAGTGCCGGAAATCCGGTCATTCGGAGATCGCGCGATGCACGCTTCCCAGTTGTTCTGGAAGGACCTCGCCGGCTGGTCGGAGGATTCCGAGCAGCCCGTGACGGCCGGTCTCGTACTCTATTTCGGCTCCCGCGCGGTGCTCGCCGAAGAGGCGCATTACACCGCTCTGCGGCAGCGCTTCCCGGAGGCCCAGATCGTCGGCTGCTCGACCGGCGGGCAGATGGCGGGCGGCGATGTGAGCGACCAGGTGCTGACGGCGCTGGCGCTCGATTTCACCACAACGCCGCTCAGGGTTGCGGAAGCCAAGGTCGACGATCCGGCGCAGTCGCATGCGGCTGGCGCAGCGATTGGCGCGCAACTGGCGGCGCCCGACCTCGCCGGCGTCTTCATTCTGTCGGACGGACTCAACGTCAACGGCAGTGCGCTGGTCGAGGGCGTGGTCAGCGCCATCGGCGCCAACGTGCCGGTGAGCGGCGGGCTCGCGGGCGACGGCGCCGATTTCGCCGAAACGCTGGTCGGCTGCAACGGGCGGCCGCAGACGCACGCCGTGGCGGCCGTCGGCTTTTACGGCGACGCCATCCAATTCGGCCACGGCAGCGCCGGTGGCTGGGACGTATTCGGCCCAAAGCGCAAGATCAACCGATCGACCGGCAATGTGCTGCTTGAAGTCGACGGCAAGCCGGCGCTCGATCTCTACAAGCTCTATCTGGGGCCCGACGAGAGCCAGAAATTGCCGGGCTCGGCGCTGCTGTTCCCGATGCGCATCTCCGATCCGCGCCATCCCGAGCGGAGCGTCGTCCGCACGGTGCTGGCCGTCGATGCCGAGACCGGCTCGATGACCTTTGCGGGCGACATGCCGGAAGGTTGGACGGCCCAATTGATGCGCGGCAGCTTCGGCCGGCTCTGCGCCGGCGCGGCGGAAGCGACACACAAGGCGGCGCAGGAACTCGACGCACATTCGGCCGCCGCCGCGATCCTCGTCTCCTGCATCGGGCGGCGGCTCCTGATGGGTCAGCGCATCGACGAGGAGATCGAGGCCGCGACCGCCGAGTTGCCGGACAATTGCCGGACCATCGGCTTTTACTCTTATGGCGAGATCTCGCCGCACGACGTGTCGCGGCAGGTGCAACTCCACAACCAGACGATGACGGTCACGCTGATGAGTGAGAAGGCGGCCTAGTGCACAAGCTTCTCGCCAGGCAGCTGCAGAAAGCGCGCGCGACCGACGGCAGCGTCGATCTCGAGCGGCTGACCGAGCTGGTGGCGACCGCCTACGACGAGGCAACGCAGGACCGCGAGCGCACCGACCGCTCGATCGCCCTGATGGTCGAGGAGATCGATGCGTTCCAGCGCGGCCTCGAGGACGAGATCGCGCGCCGCACGCTCGAGCTCAAAGACAGCCGCAAGGCGCTACGGCTGCAGAACAAGCGCATGGCGGCGGCGCTCGACAGCACCGGCTACGCCATTTCGATCTTCGACGGCCAGCGGCGCCTGGTCTACTGCAACAGCTATTTCCTTGCCCTGTATCATCTGCCCAAGAAGCTCGGCCGTCCCGGCACAGCGTTCGACGATGTCCTGCGGGGTCGCATCGCTGCCAACAGCATCGTCGGCGACGACCCCGAGGCCTATTTCGCCGAGCGTTCGAGCGGCGTCGACCGCCACGCGGTATTCACCGACGTGGTGCGGCTCAACACCGGCGAGACGGTGTCGATCAACCACCATCCGCTGCCCGACGGCGGGTGGGTGGCGACGCACAAGGACATCACCGATTTCAGCCGGCTCCAGGACGAGCTCGCCTACCGGGCTTACCACGACGCGCTGACGGGCCTGCCCAACCGCCACATGCTGCAGGAGCGGCTGGCGCAGTGCTGCGCCGAGGCCGACGGGCTCGGCAGCTTCGCACTGGTGCTGGTCGATCTCGACGGCTTCAAGGCGATCAACGACACGCTCGGTCACGCCGCCGGCGATCATCTGCTGAAGGAAGTCGCGCAGCGCCTCGAGGCGGCCACCGGCGAGCGCGGTATCGTCGCCCGCATGGGCGGCGATGAATTCGCCGTCGTGATGGATGTGGGCGCCATCGCGCGCGACGCGCACATGCTCGCCATCGCCCTGATCGAAGCCGGCAAGGTGCCGTTCGTGCTCGACGGCGAGCGGGCCGACATCGCACTCAGCGCCGGCATCGCGGTGGCGCCAGGCGACGGCACGACGCCAGACCAGTTGCTGAAGAACGCCGACCTCGCAATGTACGCGGCCAAGAAGGACCGACGCGGCAGCTACCGTTTCTTCGAGCCCGCGATGGACAAGGCGCGGCGCGACCGGCGCCAGCTCGAACGCGACCTGGGCATGGCGCTCGAGCGCGGCGAATTCGAACTTTACTACCAGCCGATCCTCAATCTCAGGCGCCAGGCTTTTTCGGGCTTCGAGGCGCTCTTGCGCTGGCATCATCCCGAGCAGGGCATGATCTCGCCGGCACGCTTCATCCCTGTGGCGGAAGAGACCGGGCTGATCGTGCCGATCGGCGAGTGGGTGCTGCGCCAGGCGATCGCCGAAGCGGCAAAATGGCCGGCGGGCCTGCGCGTCGCGATCAATGTCTCGTCCGTCCAGTTCCAGCGCGGCAATGTGGTGCCGACGATCATGAATGCGCTCGGCACAACCGGCCTCGCGCCGGATCGGGTCGAGATCGAGATCACTGAATCGGTGTTCTTCGAGAACAGTGCCGCCAATCTCGATACGCTGCGCCAGCTGCACGCGCTGGGGCTGAAGATCGCGCTCGACGATTTCGGCACCGGCTTCTCGGCGCTGAGCTATCTGCTGAGCTATCCGTTCGACAAGATCAAGATCGACGGTTCCTTTGTGCGGGCGCTGGACAACGCCAAGGGCGCCCACGCCATCGTCCGCGCCATCGCGGAAATCGGCCACCGCATGGGGATGACGACCACCGCCGAGGGCGTCGAGACCCCCGAGCAGCTCCGCAACATCCACGCCGTCGGCTATTCCGAGGCGCAGGGGTACCTCATCGCCCGGCCGATGCCGGCCTCGCAGGTGCTGAAGCTGTTCGAGGCCGAAGACGACAGGATGCCGCTGGCGCCGATGGCGCAAAGGGCGGCGGGATAGATATTTCGGCTGGGATGCCCGCCCTCGTGGTTCGACAGGCTCACCATGAGGGCTAATTTCGTCCGCTCGCGGATGCAATGAGAACCTCATCCTGAGCTTGTCGAAGGACGAGGTTCGGGCCAACCACTCCACCGCAACGCAGGCTGCCCACTCAAAAAAACAAAAAGGCGGACCCGAAGGTCCGCCTCTTATGTGCCGATTGTCTCGGTCTTGTTATGGCTCAATGGTGGACGAAGATGGCGATGATGATGATCAGCCAGATCGGCACGCCGAGTATCCAGAGAAGAAGTGCACGTCCCATTTTTACCTCCTGATTAGTAGCGACCGAAGATGCCGGCGAATACCGTGCCTTCGTCGCGATGGCGACCGCCCTTCATCGCCGCCCAATAGGCGCCGACGGCGCTAAGGAGCAGCGAGGCGGCGGTGATGAAGGCGGCGAGCACGGTGAATTTGCGAGCCGTCTCGGCGGCGTCGGCAGCTTTCTGCTTGGCCGTATCCACCGCGGCGATCACCTGGTCGACGCGGGTCTTGGCCTGGTCGGCCGGCAGGCCGGTGTTGGTCGAGACGAGCTGGGCGAGGTAGCTCTTGTCCTCGTCCGAGATCGGGCCTGTCGCCTCGGTCGCGAGGATGCGGGTGGCTTCACCACGGAAGTCGGTGGCGGTCCCGGCGGGTGCGGCCGGAGCCGTTGCACCGGCAGCGGGTGCCGGAGCGCGGAACAGCTCGTCGGTGAAGTAGGCGTTGGGATCGACGTTCATCGCCGCGCCGCCGGCGACGTTCGAGGCTGCATTCGTCAGCGTTGCAGCAGTCGAGCCAATAGCGCTCGCTGCGGCACCCACGCCGCCGGCCAGAATGAGCGCCGAGATAATCAGCCCGCCGGCCCAGACCAGCAGCCCGTGCGCGCCGTCGCGGACGTCGCTCTCGTGCTCGGTCGCGTCGTGGAATCGGCGACGCAGGCGACCGGTCAGATAGCCGCCCGCCATGAAGCTTGAAATCTGCACCCAAAGCAGCCAGCTCGCGGCCGCGATGGCGATCCAGATCGGGGCAACGCCGGTGTAGCTGCGGAAGCTGGTGAAGCTCAGGCCGACCGCCGAACCAAAGGTCAGGAGCAGCACCGAGATAGCCGACGCGAGGACAATGCCGCCGATGATGGCCGCCCAGTCGATGTAGGAATGATGTTCTTGTTCGCCGGCCGCGACGGGCGCCGTGGTGACGATCAGATCAGAATCCATGGTCATGTCTGGTTCCTCCCCTGCTCAACGCAGGCCGAAGAAGCTGAGGATGGCCAGGATCACGACGACGAGGCCGACGAGGTAGATGATGCCGTTCATTGGGAAACTCCGTGACGCGATTTGATGAGTCACAAAGTCGCGATGCCCACTTTTGGTTGCGAAGAGCGCACAATTCTTGTGCAACTGACGCCACGGAACCCCGAGCGCACAACGAAGTTATTGGGCGAAGGCCCGCCCTGCGCTAGAACAGCCCTAACGCGAGGGAAAAAGCGTCATATGGACGAGACGATCGCCGAACCGAAAGCCGCCGCAAGACGCTGGACGTGGCGGATTCCGGCCTACATCCTTTTGCCGTTCTATCTGATGCTGATTGGGGTCGGGCTGCGCTACGCGGTCTATGTGCGCAACACCAACCATTTCGCTGTCACCGATTACCTCCGGGCGCTCTGCGTTTACGACTGCAACGCCTATGAGCGGCTGGCGATCTACGGCTACGAAGGCCGGCCCTCCGGCTTCGACAAGGGCGACGCCAACAACTGGGCGTTCTTTCCGCTTTATTCGATCCTGGTCTGGGCGCTGAACCGCGTCACAGGCCTTTCGATGCTGGTCGGCGGCTCGATCCTCACCAGTCTCCTCACGGTCTGGGCCGCGATCATCGCGTGGCCGCTGTTCGACAAGAATTTCCGCGCCTATTTCCTGTTCTGCTTCTTCCTCTTCCTCGGCCCGCTCTCGTATTATTTCACGACGCTCTACACCGAGGCCCTGTTCATCCTGTTGACGGTCGCAGGCTTCGTGCTCCTCAAGCAGCGCGACTACGTCACGGCCGGCGTCACCGGCGCCTTGATGTCGGCGACGCGCTCGACCGGGCTCTTGTTCGCGGCGGCGATCCTCATCGCGGCGTTCCAGAACCACCTCAAGGACGGCGGCAGCGTGCGGGGATTCTTTCGGACGCTGTGGAAGCGTACCGATCTGCTGCTGGCGGTGGCGCTGGTGCCGATCGGCATCTGCGTCTTTGCGATCTATCTGTGGTTCCACTCGGGCGATGCGCTCGCCTTCGTTCACATCCAGCGCGCCTGGGGCCGGGCCTTCACCGACCCGTTCAACAATCTCTGGCTGTCGTTGAAGCTGCAGTTCGAGACCTACCACAACTATTCCAGCATCTCGACCGACCTCGCCTTCGCGCTCGCCGCCATTGCCGGCATGGCGCTGTCGGGCGTCATGGCCTGGAAGGGCCGCTGGGACTGGGCGATCTTCTCGCTGTTCGGCGTGCTGCTGCCGCTCTCGACCAACACCTATTCGATGATCCGGTTCGTCTGCGGCCTCGCCCCGATCCTCATCGTCGCAGCAGTGCTGGGGGCCCGCTGGAAATGGCTGTTCTATCTGCTGCTGCCGGCGCTGCTGATCCTCGACGTCTGGTGGCTGCCCACCTGGATCGCCCGCTCCTACTACATGATGTGAGCCCGAGCCCGTGGTGAGTTATCGTCCGAGAGCCTGGCACCTGGTGGCGGTGGCGCTGATCGCGCTGTTCGACCTGATGGTGCTCTACATGGTGCTCCGCCCCAATGTCAGCGACGAATACCGGGCCTACTACATCGACCGCACGGCCTCGTGCTTCCCGCGGATCATCAGCGAGTATTATCCGCTCGGTGTGCCGATCAGCTTCGTTCCCGGCCGCAACGGCTATTTGCGCGACACCAACCGCTGGTGCGGATTCATGCCGCCCAACAATGTCGGCATCAAATCCTTCGGCGACTACGGCATCCTGAAGCTCAAATTCCCGGTGCCGGACGACGATCTGCTGCTGACCTTTTCGAGCTGGGCCAACACCAGCAAGGACAAGCCGGCGCGCGACGTGCAGGTGCTGGTCAACGGCGAGCAGGTCGGCACCATCACCTTCGCGACGGCGCTGCGCGTCAACGGCAAGTTCGTGATCCCGCAGAGCGTCGCCAAGGCGAGCAAGGACGGCGCGATGGAGATCCGCTTCAACGTGCCGGTCACCGGTCCACCGGGCACCAACAGCGAGCCAGTGACGCTGCAGCTCAGGCTCGAGGCACTGCGCGTTTCGCCGCTCGGCAACACAAAAAAGGAGGCGGGGTTTCCCCCGCCTCCGCAATCCGCAAAGCTTCGGTAGCTTACTTCGCCATCGCCGCAGTGGTGATGTCGTTGGTGAACGCCCCCGACGGCTTGGCCTTGATGATCTTCTGGTCGAGCAGGGCCTGCTCGGTGCGGTTATAGGCCGCCGGATCGAGAGCCCAGTCGTTGACGTCGATCAGCTTGCCGACGCCGTCCATCATGAACTTCTGATGGGCCAGCGTCTGGGCGCCCGAGGCGTCGTTGTTGAGGACGATTTGCGCCGCCTCATCGGGATGCTCGATCGCGTACTGCCAACCCTTCATCGAGGCCTGGACGAACTTGACAAGGTCGGCCTTCATCTTGGGATCGGCGAGCTTGTCTTCGGTAGTGTAGAGCCCGTCCTCGAGCAGATCGTTGCCGAGCGCGGTGTAGTTGAACTGGATGATCTTGTCGGCGGTGAAGCCGGCATCGGCTGCCTGGCCGAGTTCGTTGTAGGTCATCACCGAGATGCAGTCGGCCTGGTGCTGGACCAGCGCCGAGACGTCGAAATTCTGCTTCAGCACGGTGACGCCGGTCGGGCCGCCATCGGTCGAGTAGCCGAGCTTATGCATCCAGGCGAAGAACGGATATTCGTTGCCGAAGAACCAGACGCCGAGCGTATGGCCCGGGAAGTCCTTCTCGGTCTTGATCGGGCCGTCCTTCGGGCAGATCAGTTCGAGGCCGGCACGCTTGTAGGGCTGGGCGATGTTGACCAGCTTGACGCCCTGTTCGCGGGCCGCCAGCGCGCCGCCCATCCAGTCGACGATCACGTCGGCGCCGCCACCGGCGATCACCTGCTCGGGCGCCACGTCCGGGCCGCCGTCCTTGATCGTGACGTCGAGGCCGGCGTCGGAATAGTAGCCCTTGTCCTTGGCGACGTAGTAGCCGGCAAACTGCGCCTGCGTTACCCATTTGGTCTGCAGCGTCAGCGGATCGTTCGCCATCGCCGACGTCGCCGCCAGCGCGAGGGCGCCGACCGCAATCCCTGTCAGAAGTTTTTTCATTTTCGACGTTTCCCTTGTTTCCCCAATTACGTCCGTCCACCACGGACAGACGGATGCCAGAAGGTGACGGCGCGCTCGATCAGCGCCACCACCCAGTAGAAGACGGAGCCCGCCAGCGCAGCCACTGCGATTTCCGCCCAGACCATCTGCACATTGAGCTTGCCGATCTCCGAGGAGATGCGAAAGCCCATGCCGACGATGGGAGTCCCGAAGAATTCCGCCACGATTGCGCCGATCAGCGCGAGAGTCGAGTTGATCTTGAGCGCATTGAAGATGAAGGGCGCGGCGGCCGGCAAGCGGAGCTTGAAGAGGGTCTGCCAGTAGCTCGACGCATAGGTGCGCATCATGTCGCGCTCCATGGTGCCGGAGGCATTGAGTCCGGCGACGGTGTTCACCAGCATCGGAAAGAACGTCATGATGACGACGACCGCCGCCTTACTTGGCCAGTCGAAGCCGAACCACATCACCATGATGGGCGCGACGCCGATCAGCGGCAGCGCCGAGACGAAATTGCCGAGGGGGAGCAACCCGCGCTTCAGGAACGGCGAGCGGTCGATCGCGATGGCGACGATAAAGGCAATGCCGTTGCCAAGTGCATAGCCGATCAGCACCGCCTTGAAGGTCTGAACGAAATCGACCGCGAGGATCGGCACCGAAGCGATCAGCACGGCCCAGATGGTCGAGGGCGCCGGCAGCAGCACCGGCGGCACGCCGGCGCCGCGGGTGACCGCCTCCCAGACGAGCAGGATGGCGCCGCCGAACATCGCCGGGATCAACCCACCGGCGAGCGGGCTGCGCACATGGCCGCGGGCGATGCGGTGCGACAGGCGCTCGGCGAACAGCCAGGCAACGAGCCAGACCGTGGCGAGGAGGAACCAATAGCCCCACGAGCCGCGGTCGACCTGGTCGAGGACGAACAGCACGATGATCGCCCCAACGACAGCCAGCAACCCGGAGGCGGTCGGCGGCAGTTTCAGCAGGAAGACCGTGAGCAGGATCAGCACGAGAAGCGGATAGATCAGCGCTGAGATCAGCATCCAGCTCATCACCACGCGATCGCCGCTGGTGCCGAGCGGCAGGACGATCGCCAGCAGCGCGGTGACGACGGTGGCAATCGCGAGAATGCGCTCGAACCGGCTCATGCGGGCCGCGCTCCCATCCTGGCCACGACGATTCGTTCGACCAGCCCGACGATGACCACAAGGCTGCCGGCGAGCAGCGCCGCGACCGTCAGCGCCGACCAGATCTGGATGGTCTGGCCATAGTAGGAGCCGGCCAGCAGCCGCGCCCCGAGGCCGCTGCCGCCACCCGCCGGCAGTTCGCCGACAATAGCGCCGACGAGGCTCGCCGCGACGCCGACCTTCATCGAGGTGAAGAGGTAGGGCAACGCAATCGGCCAGCGGAGCTTCAGGAAGATCTGGAGCTTGCTCGCATTGTAGGTGTGCATCAGGTCGAGCTGGATCGCCTCGGGCGAGCGGAAGCCCTTGACCATGCCGACGACGACCGGAAAGAAGCTCAGATAGGTCGAGATCATCGCCTTGGGCACCAGCCCGGCGATGCCGATGGCGTTGAGCACGACGATGACCATCGGGGCGATGGCGAGGATCGGCACCGTCTGGCTGGCGATGATCCACGGCATCATCGAGCGGTCGCTGGCGCGATTGTGGACGATAAGGATGGCGAGCCCGATGCCGAGCGCCGTGCCGAAGGCAAAGCCGAGCAGCGTCGCCGACAGGGTGATCCAGGCGTGGTAGATGAGGCTGCGCTTCGAGGTCACCGCCTGCTCGAAAACGGTGTTCCAGAGCTCGATCGCAAGTTGATGCGGCGCCGGCAGCAGCGGCTTTTCCTGCGTCATGGTACCGACGAAGATATCGGTCGCCGAATAGCCGGTAACGCCCCCGAGCTTGAACGCGTCGCTGACACCGCTCCAGTTGAGCGCGATGGCGCCCAGATACCAGATGACCAGCCCAGCCAGCAGCATGATGAGGATTGGACCGGCGCTGCCCGGGTGCTTGTGCATCGCCTATTCCTCGTAGGAGTGGCCGGCCCGAAGGCCCTCGCGCACCCGATGCGCGATCTCGAGGAACTCAGGCGTCTCGCGAATCTCCAGCGGCCGCTCCGCCGGCAGCGTTGAAATGATGATGTCGGTCACCCGGCCGGGCCGCGGCGACATCACGACGATCTTGGTCGAGAGGTACACCGCCTCGGGGATCGAGTGGGTGACGAAGGCGATGGTCTTCTTGGTGGCCGCGAAAAGCTTCAGCAACTCGGAATTGAGGTGGTCGCGGACGATCTCGTCGAGCGCGCCGAACGGCTCGTCCATCAGCAGCAGATCGGCGTCGAAAGCGAGGGCGCGGGCGATCGAGGCGCGCTGCTGCATGCCGCCCGAAAGCTGCCAGGGATATTTGCGCTCGAAGCCGGTGAGGTTGACGAGCTCCATCGTGCGGGCGATGCGCTCTTTGCGCTCGGCCTCGGAATGACCCATGATCTCGAGCGGCAGAGCGACGTTCTTCTCGATCGTGCGCCACGGAAACAAAGCCGGCGCCTGGAACACGTAGCCATAGGAGCGCGACTTGCGCGCCGCCTCGGGCGTCATGCCGTTGACGCTGATCGAGCCGGACGTTGGCCGCTCGAGATCGGCGATGACGCGCAGGAACGTCGTCTTGCCGCAGCCGGAGGGACCGATGAAGGACACGAACTCGCCCGGCTGGACATCGAGATTGACGTCCGAGAGGGCGATGACGTCGCCGTCATTGGTGCGGAAGGTGAGGCCCAGTCCCTTGGCGGAAATGACGCTCACAGCTGCACCTCGGAGGAGCCGTCGAGATCGATGGGCGGGCAGGCCTTGAGCGGCCCGAATTCGTCGAGGCCGTCGAACTTGACGCCGTAACCCTCAACGCCGTGATCGATCACCTGCAAATGGTCCGGCCCCGCACCCGTCTCGCCCTCCGCCTGGCACACCGCCTTGAGAGTGAAAACGGGTTTGTCGCTCGACACCAGCGCCTCGAAGTCGCAGGCGGTTCCGTAGGAGGCAAAGGTGTCCGGGGTGAGCAGCAGATAGCCGTCGCCTACGCCCTCGCCGGTCGCATAGAGATGACAGCCGGCCTCGTTGCCGAAAGCGCCATCGAACGGCAGGACGCCCTCGGCAAGGGCCGGAGTGGCAATCAGGGTTATAGTCGCGACGGCCAGTGCCCGCATCACGATCCCCTCACCCGGCCTTCGGCCGACCTCTCCCCGACGGGGAGAGGAATCGCTGTGGCACGCCTTGCCGCTATCGCGGCCTTAGCTCCGGCGGCAGCATTTTCGCCTCTTGTTCCTCTCCCCGTCGGGGAGAGGTCGGCTGGCGCGAAGCACCAGTCGGGTGAGGGGGTTCCTGCCAAGGTCAATCGAATTGCTTCGCGCACCCCGGCAGTATTCTGCAACACCTCGTTGTTCCAGAAACGAAAGACCGAATATCCTTCAGCATTCAACCGCGCCGTGCGCATTCGGTCGGAGACCGATCCGTTGTGTTGCCCGCCGTCGAGTTCGACAATCAAGGCTCGGTCCCGGCAAACAAAGTCGGCGACATGCGGCCCGATAGGAAGTTGCCGCACAAACTTCGTCCCGTCCAATTGGCGGTTGCGGAGGAAATACCAAAGCCGGTTCTCGGCATCGGTGCCGTTCCTTCGCAGGCGGCGCACCCGCCCCGTAATCGGCCTGACGGTCGCCCCCATGCGCTGGATCACACCCCGCTCTGCGGGATGCCGGTGCGTTCGATTTTCCGCGGCGCGGTGATTTCCTTCCATTGCGACAAGGCGCGGTTGACCGGATTGTTGGGTGCGCGCGCGACGAACTGGCCGTGGCCCTGTTCGGCCGATACCTTGTCTTCGGTGACCGCGACCTGGCCGCGGGTCAGTGTGTAGCGCGGCAGGCCGGTGACCTCGATGCCCTCAAAGACATTGTAGTCGATGATCGACTGCTGGGTCTTCGACGAGATGGTCTTTTTGCGCTTCGGGTCCCAGACCACGAGATCGGCATCGGCGCCGACCAGCACCGCGCCCTTCTTCGGGTAGAGCCCGAGAATCTTGGCGATGTTGGTCGAGGTGACGGCGACGAACTCGTTCATGGTCAGCCGGCCGGTGTTGACGCCCTTGGTCCACAGCACCGGCAGGCGGTCTTCGAGGCCGCCGGTGCCGTTCGGGATTTTGGCAAAATTGCCGATGCCGGTGCGCTTCTGCGCCGTGGTGAAGGCGCAATGGTCGGTCGCCACCACCTGGAGCGAGCCCGCCTGCAGCCCGGCCCACAGCGAATCCTGATGCTGCTTGTTGCGGAAGGGCGGGCTCATGACGCGGCGCGCCGCATAATCCCAGTCCTTGTTGAAGTACTCGGTCTCGTCGAGCACCAGGTGCTGGATCAGCGGCTCGCCATAGACGCGCATGCCTTTCTGGCGGGCGCGGCGGATCGCCTCGTGGCTCTGCTCGCAACTTGTATGGACGACGTAGAGCGGCACTCCAGCCATGTCGGCGATCATGATGGCGCGGTTGGTCGCCTCGCCCTCGACTTCGGGCGGTCGAGAATAGGCATGGCCCTCGGGACCGTTATTGCCGGCAGCGAGCAGCTTTTCCGTCATCGCCGCGACGACGTCGCCGTTCTCGGCATGCACCAGCGGCAGCGCGCCGAGCTCGGCGCAGCGCTGGAAGCTGGCGAACATCTCGTCGTCGTTCACCAT
>CAZNAE010000004.1:52517-57409 GCA_964570695.1 uncultured Devosia sp. | reverse complement strand
CGTAAATCGGAGGAACAACCCATGGGCAGGCTCAGCGGCAAGATCGCCATCGTATCGGGCGGTGCGACGGGGATGGGTGGTGCGGCCTCGAAGCTGTTCGCGGCGGAGGGCGCCAGGGTGGCGATCATCGATCGCAATGCGGAAGCGGCTGCCGAGACCGCGGCGGAAATCGAGGAGGCGGGCGGCGTCGCGCAGAGCTTTGCCGCCGACGTCTCCGACGAAGCACAGGTGATCGCCGCGGTCGATGCCGCGACCGACGCCTTCGGTGCCGCGACGGTACTCTTCAACCATGCCGGCACCATCGTCATCAAACCCTTCCTTGAGACGACGCTCACCGAATGGGACTGGCTGCACGCGGTCAATGTCCGCTCGATGTTCCTGATGACCCGCGCGGTGCTGCCCGGAATGATCGCCGCGGGCGGCGGCTCGATCGTCTGCACCTCGTCGATCTCGGCCGTCGCCGGCACGCCGATGGAGGTGCTCTACGATACCACCAAGGGCGCCGTGCACATGTTCGCGCGCGCCATTGCGGTCGAGTTTCGCAACCGCGGCATCCGCTGCAATGCGGTCTGCCCCGGCTTCATCCGCACGCCGCACGGCCTCCGCGAAGTCGAGGAGCTGACGCGTCTCGGCGTCGACGCCTCGGAAGCTGCGCTCGCCGCACAGCAGGGCCGCATCGGCGAACCGGAGGAGGTGGCGCGGGCGGCCTTGTTCCTCGCCAGCGACGAGGCGAGCTTCGTCAATGGCACACATCTGTTCGTCGATAACGGCTTTACGGCTGCTTAGGGGGCTCGACCGGGGGCGACGTTTCGCCGGGCGCCGCCGCAGGGCTCGCCGGCAGGTCCTTGGGGAACTTTAGAAAGAAGTTCCACACGCAATAGACGGTGCCGATCGCCGTGATGCCCATCCAAAGCTGGTCGTGGCTGAGCAGCGTTTCGCCGACGAACCAGGCGGCGAGGCCGATGGTGAGCCCGAGCCGGATCCAGAGCGGCCGGAAGAATTTTGCGTCTCTTTCGTTCATCCGCGCAGCATAGCCGATTGCGCTTCCGGCGGAAGGGGCTTGAGCGTTCGCCGCCCGCCGCGTTAACTCCCGGCGCCAGCCGGAGTTTTGCCGATGCCCGATTCCTTCGACCACGCCCGCCTTGGCGGCAAGATCGCCGTCGTCACGGGGGCCGCACAGGGCATCGGCGAAGCCACGGCGCGGCTGCTGGCGGAACGCGGCGTCGCCGGCCTGCTGCTGACCGACCGCAACGCCGCGGCCGGAAAGGCGGTCGCGACCGCCATTTCCGCCACCGGCACGCCGGCCGAGTTCATTGCCGCCGAGCTGAGCGATATGGCGCAGGTCGAAAAGATCGTGCCCGCGGCCGATGCCCGCTTCGGACGCGTCGATATTCTCGTCAATGTCGCGGGCCTCACCGATCGCGGCACCGTCTGGGACACGACCCCTGAGCTCTGGGACCGGATGTTTGCCATCAATGTGCGGGCGCCGTTCTTCCTGATGCAGGCGGCGCTCAAGGTGATGGACCGCGACAAGATCGAAGGCGCGATCGTCAACATCATCTCGGTCAACGCGCATGGCGGCTCAGCCCGGCTGACGCCCTACAGCTCGTCGAAGGGCGCGCTGTCGACGTTGACGAGGAATGTCGCGGCGGCGGTGTCGACCCGCCGCATCAAGGTCAACGGCCTCAATATCGGCTGGGTCGATACGCCCGGCGAGCACGCGACGCTGAAGCGTTTCGACAATGCGTCCGACGACTGGCTGGTGGGCGCCGAGGAACGGCAGCCCTGGGGGCGGCTGATCAAGCCAGAGGAGGTGGCGCGCGCCGTGGCGTACCTGGCGAGCGCGGAGTCGGGGCTGATGACCGGCGCGCTCGTCGATTTCGGGCAGCATGTGCTGGGGACGCCCGCGGCGGAGTCGACCCCAGCACGCCGCTAGAGTCTAGGCTACCGCCAGCCGCTGCCCCCGATTGCCGGCCTCGGCGTAGAAGATGAACAGCGAGGCGCCGATGATCAGCGCAGCGCCGAGCCAGAACCACAGCGAGGGCACCTGGCCGAGCAGCAGCCAGCCGAGCAGCGCGCTCAGCGGCACCTTGAGGTCACCGAACGGCTGCAGATAGGTCGCGTCCGCCCGCTTGTAGGCGGCCGCCAGCAGATATTGCGACGCCGCTGTCAGCATGCCCAGCACCAGCAGGATCCACAGGCCGTTGCCGCTCGGCAGCTGGAACGGGAAGCCGGTGGCGAGCCCGGCCGGCACCAGGGCCGGGGCGAGCGCCGCCCAGGCCGTCGCGGCGAGCAGGATCAGCAGATGGTTGGGGGTGATGAGCACCAGCAGCGACAGCGTCAGCGTCTCCGGCGATTCCTCGCGAGACAGATATTTGGTCAGGACGTCCGTGGTGGCCCAGAGCGCCGCGGCGGCGATCGGCACGAGCGTCATGGGCGTGAAGAATTCGGTGCCGACGCCCGAGACGATGACCGCCCCGGCGAACGCCACGAAGGCCGCGACCAACCGTGTCGGCGAGGCCCGTTCGCGCAGGAACAGCGTCGAGCCGAGAATGATGAAGAGCGGCCCGGTCGAGAGCAGGGTCACCATCTGCCAGACCGGCACGCCGGCGGCAAAGCCATAGACGAACACATGCACGCCAAGCGCCGAAACGAACGCCCGGATTTCGTGCGCCACGGGGTGGCGGGTCCGCAAGTTCTTGAGGCCGATGCGGCGGATCAGCGGCAGGGCGATCACCGTGGCGATGAGATATTGCCAGAACGCCATGCCGGTCGAGGCCATGCCGAAGCCGCCATACTGCACCGGGGTCGGCAGCAGGGATTGCGGGATGTTGCTGCCGGCGAGCGTGAGGCTTGCCACCAGCATGAGCAGCGCGCCGATCACGGCGCCGTTGCGGGAGACAGAGGAAACCTGGGTCATGTCGATCCTTTCGTAACCGGTTTCCCCAGGGTTACGGATCGCGGCCAGCGGGCCGGTCGCCTGAAAAGCGAACGAGGCCCGATCGGCTCAAACCCGTTCTCTTTCATCCGGACTATACCGTCGGCCTGGGGATCGCACCCAAGTCTGCTGACGCCCAGGTTTCCCGTGGTCGCGTGGTCGACCGGAAGACCGGCTGCCACTCCTGCTTGACCACGCTCCGCCGGAGCCGCTCGCGGGCTAGGCGTCGCCGCCATTACCGCCGGTGGGGAATCGCACCCCGCCCTGAGAACATTCGCTGCTTCATCGTGAAACAACGATGGAGAGATAGACCGAAGCATGACGGAGATCAATGCTGGCTGGCGCAACAGTCCGGTCGCACCGGTGCGTCAGTGGAGAATAATCACCCACTAGGCTCGTAGTCGGCAGAGGCACCTCTTCGCCGCCGATTTAACGTTCGGGCAAGGTTGGCGCAAAACTCGGGTCGCACGGTGGCGGCGCTCGATACATCCGTACCGAGAGCCGTATCAGGAAGGATTCTCCATGACTGAAGCCAGACTTTCCCGCCGTGACAGCATCCGCAACATGGTCGCGCTCGGCGTCGCCACCGGCGTTGCAACACTGGGCGCAACGGCCTTCATGACTGAGGCCGCTGACGCCGCGCAGCCGCACATGACCACCGCGCTCAACGAGTTGCAGAAGGCCTTGAGCGAGCTTCAGTCGGCCATCCCCGACAAGAAGGGCCACCGCGTCGAAGCGATCCGCCTCGTCAAAGAAGCGATCACTGAAGTCACCAAGGGCCTCGCCGCCGGCGCGATGTAAGCTCACTCGACAGACTGCCCGGCGCGGAGTTGCGCCGCACCGGGCAGTTCAGACCAGGATTCTCAGTCGATGACTGCGAGATCGCTGTCGCGACCCAACCCACCCACCTGTGTGCGAGTGAGCGTCGGGTCAGAAAAAACTGCCGAAACCTCCACAAGATCAATCCGCTAACAAAATCTACTGCCCTCAACCGGAGGCGAAAACAGCGCCGATGGAGGCGTTCGCTCGTCAAGAAGAACGGCGTTGTACCTATTGTTTCGAAATGTTGTTCTTGTCGGCCAACTCGTTGAGCGAGTCGGAGGAAAGGCAGAGCGCTGTCTTGGGATATTCACCCGAGCTCAAGGCGTCGGTGACTTTCGCCGCCGCGGCGCGGCAGGCGTCCTGGCTCGCGTAAGAGGCGAGGGCGGTAAAGTCCGGCAAATTGCCGGTCGCCACGACATAGAGAATGAAAACCACCGTTGCGGCCATGCGCTCCTCCCCGATTCGTGGCCTCAGATTATCACGTCCTCGGCAGCTCCGGCCGGACCAGCCGTTCGGCGAGCAGCCGCAGCGCCGGACCGAGCTCAGCCACCGATTGCGCCTTGTGACCGATGCCGAAACTGGCGGCGAGCAGCAATTGCGTCAGCTGCCGCGCCCGGACAATTCCTGCCGCCGCGAGCTCCGCCTCGAGTGCCTCGCTCAGTTCGGCATCGAAGGTCCGGAACTGCGCCGTCGCTGTCCGGTCGTGCGCGCCATAAAGCTCGGCGGCGTGGGGCGAGCCGGCGAGCAGCCGCATCGCGCCCTTGTGCTTGGCCGTCAGCGCCGCGCCCACCCGCTGCACGACGTCGCCTTCGCCACCCAACGCCGTCAGGAAGTCTCGCCGCCAGCCGGCGATCAGTTGCTCGACAAGCACAGCAAAGATCGTCTGTTTGTTGGGGAAATAGGCGTAGAGCGTCGGCTTGGCGATCCCGGCCGCGCGAGCGATCGCCTCCATGCTCGTGGCGCGCAAGCCGTGCTTAAGAATCAGCGGCGTCGCCGCCTGCAGAATGATTTCGCGCTTGCCTTCGCTCGCCTTCATCGAATCCTCATTGAACGGATTGAACGAATAACATATGGTTCGTTCAATTGCTATGGAGGTTATCGTGGCTGATCGCGTTCTGCTGACCGGCATTTC
>CAZNAE010000004.1:0-52417 GCA_964570695.1 uncultured Devosia sp. | reverse complement strand
CGGATCGTCCTCACGTCGTCGATGGCGGCGACCTCCTACGGCCACCCCGCGGGTCGCACCGCGCCGTTCACCGGCAAGGACTGGACCGATCTCAACGGCCGTGGCGTCAACGCCTATGTGGAATCCAAGACCCTCGCCGAGAAGGAAGCCTGGCGCATCGTCGACAGCGCCGGCCGGCACGACGACCTCGCGGTGATCAATCCCAACGCGATCCTCGGGCCGCTGCTCGATGAGGATCCGGGCACTTCGGCAGCGCTGGTGCTCCGCCTGATGAGCGGCAGCCTGCCGGCCGCTGCCCGTATCTATTTCCCGGTGATCGACGTGCGCGACGTCGCCGAAGCGCATGTCAAGGCGATGACCGCGCCCGAAGCCGGCGGGCACCGCTACGCCATGGGCGACAAGACCCTGTCGTTCCTCGAATTCGCCGACACGGTGCGCACCGCCATGCCGGAATTTGCGCCAAAACTCCCCAAGCGCGAGGTGCCGGATTGGATCGTCAAGCTCTTCGCCATGGTCGATCGGGACATGCGTGGCAATACGGGCGAGCTCGGTGTCGTCCGCCGCACCGATTCCAGCGACGTGGTGAAGCTCCTTGGCCACCCGCTGATCCCGGCGACCGACTCGGTGGTCGCCACGGCCCGCAGCCTCGTTGCGGAGGGGTTGGTCCACGCCTGACGCGGCCCAAAAAAGGGGCTAGGCCAACGCGTCGCGATTGGCTATGAAGCGCCCACCGTGCGGACGGGGCTGTAGCTCAGTTGGGAGAGCGCATCGTTCGCAATGATGAGGTCAGCGGTTCGATCCCGCTCAGCTCCACCAACGCACGGCTTCATTCCTCAGCAGTGATTCTTGGACGAGCGCGCTCGCAATCGAGTCGCGCCGGGACACGATGTCCTGGTCGCTTCGCGGCGATTGTCGAACACGCCCGCGCGAGGAAAATGGCCGGCGCCTCTCCGCCAACTTACGTGCAAATTAACATCTCGATAGCTGCCGGCCATGATCGCCGAGAGCAGTTTCCGGCCCTCACAGCGGCGTGTTTGTCAAACAGCCGCGCGCCTGGGGCGCGACGCAAACTGGCGAGCCGATTTGCCCCATCGCAGTAAAAGCTGATCACGCATCGGAGACCCGAAAGCCGCATCTCCCGGTGAGGGGAATAGTCTCGTGATGCTCGAAACAGTGGGCATCGGTGCTCCGCGCACCATCTATAAGGAGACTATAATGAAACGGCTTTCTACCTTACTTATTGTTGCCACCCTCGGTTCGTCGGCGTTCCTCGTCGCTCCGGCGATGGCCAACTATCCTGCCGGCGGTGTTGCCCCGCCCGAATGCGCCAAGGCCGATGCCAAGACCAATCATCCCGACTGGTTCCGCGACGGCGGCTACTGCGTGCTGCAGTACAACGGCAAGCAGCAGATCATTGGCAACGGCAGCCATGTGGCGACGCCGCCGGTCTGAGACCTCTTGCTAGGGCGGTCCGGCAGCGGGCCGCCCGGCACCGATGCTCTTACGTCACCGATTGCCGAACCGCATCCAGCAGGGCTCGCGCCGGCAGGCCCAGCTCGACACCGCTGCGGGTGGTGATGCCGATCGGGCCGCGTGTCGCCCGCGTGTCGATTGCAAGACGGAGTAGCTGGCCGGTCTCGAGGTCACCTGCCACAACGCTGTGCGAGATGATCCAGATTGCGTCCGACAGCAGGGTGTAGCTACGCCCAAGCGAGTTGGAGACCGTCTCGATCTCGTTCACGGTCCGTCCGATGCCGCCAGCAATCAGCAGCGCGTCGACCGCCGGCCGGATGATCGCCTGCCGGGGCGGCAGCAGCAGCTGAAAGGCTTCGAGCGAGCGGAGCTCGAGTGCCGCCTGAGCCGCCAGCGGATGACCGGGACGCGCGACGAGGGCCAGTTCCTCCGAATACAGATGCTCGAACGACAGCCCGTCCATTGCTCGCGGATCGGCCAGCCGGCCGACGACGAAGTCGACGGCGGCGTTGCGCAGCAATTCGAGCAGATACGGGCTTGGCCCGCTCTCGACCAGTGTTCGGCAGGCGAAGGAGGATGAGGCGAAGCGCTGCAGCGCCCGCGGCACGACGCCTGCAGTCACCGTCGGCAGCGCCCCGAAGGCAATGAAGCTCGTGCCGCGCTGCGCCTCGGCCAGCGTCTCGACGCCCTGCCGCAGCGTGGCAATACCGGCCTGGGCGAAGCGCAGGAACAGGTCACCAGCGGCAGTCAGGGTCAGTGCCCTCCGCGTCCGGTCGAACAGCGCGACGCCGAGGATTGCCTCGAGTTCGGCGATGGACTTCGACACCGCCGGTTGCGTCATGCCAAGCTCGTCGCCGGCTCGCGCCACGCCGTGATGGCGTACGGTTTCGAGGAAGGCCGAGAGATGGCGGAGCTTGATGCGCGGATCGAGCGAGACTGCCACGTTTCATTACACAGGGTTATGGATCGCCACCAAATTACCATTTTCGTTGTCGCTCTCGCAGTGCTTTCATAAGAAAAATCGCGGAATATCTCCATGGCGCTCTTCCTCTCCCTTCACGATGCGGTGCAGCAGAACCTGAAACCCGGCGACATTGTCGCCTTCGAGGGGTTCACCCATCTCATCCCGCACGCCGCGGCGCACGAAGCGATCCGCCAGCGGATCGGCGATCTGACGCTGATCCGGATGACGCCCGATATCGTCTACGACCAGATGATCGGCATGGGGCTCGCCCGAAAGGTCGTATTCTCCTATGCCGGCAATCCGGGCGTTGGTCTGCTGCGGCGGATGCGTGATGCGATCGAGAATGCCTACCCGCGCTCAGTCGAGACCGTCGAGCACTCGCACTCCGCCATGGCGCAGGCTTACGAGGCCGGTGCGAGCGGGCTGCCCTGCGCCATCTTCCGCGGTTACAAGGGCGCCGACCTGCCCAGGGTCAATCCGGACATCAGGTCTGTCATCTGCCCGTTCACCGGCGAGGAGCTTGCCGCGATCCCGGCGCACCGGCCGCACGTCACGTTTATCCACGCCCAGAAAGCGAACCAGAAAGGCGACGTGCTGATCGAGGGTATCATCGGCGTGCAGAAGGAAGCGGCGCTCGCGGCGAAGCGGGTGGTGGTGACGGTCGAGGAGGTGGTGCCCGACTTCAAGGGTCTCCACCCCAATCTCTGCATCCTGCCGCACTGGACCATCGATGCGATCGCCGTGGTGCCCGGCGGCGCGCACCCGTCCTACACCCACGGCTACTACGCCCGCGACAACGCCGCCTATCTCGAGTGGGACAAGATTTCGGCCGACCGCGATACCTTCGCAGCGTGGATGAAGGACAATGTCCTGGCCGCGACGCCGGATAGCTTCGCGGCGCGTGTGGAAGGATTGCGATGACCGAGTTCACGCCAACCGAGATGATGACTATCGCGGCCGCCCGGGCGCTCGGCAATGACGACGTCTGCTTCGTCGGCATCGGCGCACCGTCTGCCGCCTGCAACGTGGCGCGGCTGACGCACGCGCCCGACATCACGCTGATCTATGAGTCTGGGACGATCGGCACCGCGCCCGAGGTGCTGCCGCTGTCGATCGGCGACGGCGAACTTTGTGAGACGGCGCTCTGTACGGTCGCCGTGCCGGAGATGTTCCGCTACTGGCTGATGGGGGGCCGCATCTCGATCGGCTTTCTCGGTGCCGCGCAGCTCGACCGCTTCGGCAACATCAATACGACGGTGATCGGCGACTATGCCCATCCGAAAGTGCGGCTGCCTGGCGGTGGCGGCGCGCCGGAGATCGCGACGTCCTGCGGCGAGATCTTCATCACGCTCAAGCAGGCGACCCGCTCGATGGTCGAAAAGATCGACTTCTTCACCTCGTTCGGCCATGGCGAGGGTGGCGATCACCGGCAGCGGCTTGGCATCACCACCAAGGGGCCGACGCTGCTGATCACCGATCTCGCGGTCTGGCGGCCCGACCCCGAGACCAAGGAGTTCACGGTGCGCTCGCTGCACAAGGGCGTGACGCGGCAGATGGTGCAGGACAATTGCGGCTGGGCCGTGCGCTTCGCTGCTGACCTCGATGAGACGCCGGAGCCGACGGGGCTCGAGCTCGGGACGCTGCGCGACCTGCAGGCCCGCACCGCCGCCGCGCACGCTGGAGGCCGGCATGGCTGAGGCCTTCATCTGCGCCTATCGGCGCACCCCCATCGGCCGCTTCGGCGGCGTGCTGTCCGGCGTGCGCCCCGATGATCTCGGCGCCGTGCCGCTCAAGGCGCTGATAGCGGAAAATAACGGCGTCGACTGGGATGCCGTCGATGATGTGGTCTTTGGCTGCGCTAACCAGGCGGGCGAGGACAACCGTAATGTCGCGCGGATGAGCCTGTTGCTGGCGGGCCTGCCGGTGGGTATCTCGGGCATGACGATCAACCGGCTCTGCGGCTCCGGCATGGATGCGGTGATCACCGCCGCCCGCGCCATCCGTGCCGGCGAGGCGGAGCTGATGATCGCCGGCGGCGTGGAGTCGATGAGCCGCGCGCCGTTCGTGCTGCCCAAGGCTGAAACGGCGTTCTCACGCAATGCCGAGATCTACGACACTACCATCGGCTGGCGCTTCGTCAATCCGCTGATGAAGCAGCAATATGGCGTCGATTCGATGCCGGAGACCGGCGAGAACGTCGCCGAGGACTATCATGTCTCCCGTGCCGATCAGGATGCCTTTGCGCTGCGGAGCCAGCAGCGCGCCGCGGCCGCGCAGGCCAATGGCCGGCTGGCGAAGGAAATCGTGCCAGTGACCATTCCGCAGCGGAAGAAAGACCTGATCGTCGTCGATCGCGACGAGCATCCGCGCGCCGAGACGTCGTTTGAGGCGCTGGCAAAGCTCCCAACGCCGTTTCGGCCGGGTGGCACGGTCACCGCCGGCAACGCCTCGGGCGTCAATGACGGCGCCGCAGTACTGATCATCGCCTCGGAGGCGGCGGCGAAGAAGCATGGGCTCATCCCGCTTGCCCGCATCCTTGGTGGCGCGGCGGCGGGCGTCCCACCGCGAATCATGGGCATCGGTCCGATCCCGGCGACCCGCAAGCTCTGCGCCCGGCTGGGCCTGGGCCCGCAGGATTTCGACGTCATCGAGCTGAACGAGGCTTTCGCCAGTCAGTCGCTGGCGGTGCTGCGCGAGCTCGGTTTCGCCGACGACGCGCCGCACGTCAACGCCAATGGCGGCGCCATTGCGCTCGGTCATCCGCTCGGCATGTCGGGCGCGCGGATCACCGGCACGGCCGCTCTGGAACTCAGTCTGACCGGCAAACGCCGGGCACTGGCGACCATGTGCATCGGGGTCGGGCAGGGTATCGCCATCGGGCTGGAGCGCGTCTAGAACGGCAGTCCGACGTAGTTTTCAGCCAGCATGGCGGCGGCGGCATCGGAGTGGACAAGATAGTCCAGTTCCGCCTCCTGCAGACGGCTTGCAAAGGCGTCCTGTTCGGGAAAGGTGTGGAGCGTCGAGGTCATCCACCACGAGAATCGCTCGGCCTTCCAGACGCGTGCCAATGCGCGCGACGAATAGGCGTCGAGGCCGGCTGTCGAACGATCGGCGAAGAAATTGCGGAGGCCCTCGAACAGGTAGTGCACGTCGCTCGCCGCGAGGTTGAGCCCCTTGGCGCCGGTGGGTGGCACGATGTGCGCGGCGTCGCCGCAGAGGAACAGCCGGCCGAACCGCATCGGCTCAGCCACGAAGGAGCGCAATTGCGCGATCGACTTCTCGATCGACGGGCCGGCGGTGATGCTGGCTGCCGTATCCGCCGGCAACCGCCGCCGCAGTTCGGTCCAGAACCGATCATCACTCCATGCTTCGATCCTCTCGTCGGCCGCAACTTGTACGTAGTACCGGCTGCGCGTCGTCGATCGCATCGAACAGAGGGCAAAGCCGCGTTCGTGTCGTGCATAGATCAGCTCCGGAGCGGCTGGCGGCACATCCGCCAGCAGACCCAGCCAGCCAAACGGATAGATGCGGTCGCGGGCCGTCACTGCCGTGGCCGGCACGCTCGAACGGCTGACGCCATGGAAGCCATCGCAGCCGGCGATGAAGGCGCAGTCGATCCGCTGCGCCGTGCCGCCCCGGGCAAACGTCACGTATGGCGCGTCGGAGTCGAAGTCATGGATGGCGACGTTCGCCGCCTCGTAGATTGTTGTCGAGCCCGCGGCGCCCCGAGCTTCCATCAGGTCGCGTGTGACTTCGGTCTGACCGTAAACCGTCACGGTTCGCCCGCCGGAATGCTGCATAAGGTCGATCCGATGGCGGCGCCCCTCGAAGGCGATCTCGATGCCCTCATGCACCAGTCCCTCGGCGTGCAGGCGCCCTGCGCAACCGACCTGCTCAAGCAGGTCGACGGTGCCCCGCTCCAGCACGCCGGCACGAATACGCGACAGGACATGCTCGCCCGAACTGCGCTCGACGATGACATTATCGACGCCGGCGCCGCTCAACAGTTGTCCCAGCAGCAAGCCAGCGGGTCCAGCGCCGATGATAGCGACCTGCGTCCGCATCACTCGCGGCCGACGCGCGTGATCTGCGTGCAGAGCGTCGACGCGGTACGGAGCCCGGCCGCTGTGGCCATCACCATCTGCGGCAGGATCAGCCACTCGAGCGGCCATGCCGACCCAGAGCGCTCCTGCTCGTGCACCAGCGCCTGATGCATGCCGCCCACGAGGGCCGCGTTGAAATGCGCGAGCGTCACCAGCGTCTCTGCCGCGACAGGGTTGGATTTGTGCGCCATCGCCGACGAGCCGCCGGTGCCCTCGAGCGCAATCTCGTCGATGCGGTTCTGTGCCATCAGCGCAATGTCGGCGCCGAACTTGCCGAGGCTGCCGCTGACCAGAGAGAGCCAGTCGGCCAGCTCGACGATATTGTCGCGCTGGCTGTGCCAGCTATGATCGGGCAGGCTAAGATCGAGCTTTTCAGCGATCCGCGCGGCGACCGCGTGGGCCTTGTCGCCGAGCTTATCGAGAGTGCCCGCGGCGCCGCCGAACTGCAGAACAAGAAAGCGCGGCGAGAGCTCTTCCAGCCGGTCGAGGTCGCGCAGCAATGGTCCGCGCCAGGCGGCAATCCGGTCGCGGACGTGGATTGGCAGCGCATCCTGCATGCGCGTGCGGCCCATGATCTCGCGGTCGCCGAATTGCCGGTCGAGCTGGCCAAGGGCCGTTGCCAGCTTTTCGATCCGGCTCTGGAATTCGGTGAGCACCGGCCGCAACCGCAGCACCAGCGAGGTGTCGATCAGATCCTGGCTGGTGGCGCCGAAATGAATGTACTGGCTGTGCGGCGTGCCGATGAATTCGCGCAGCTGCCGCACGAACTCCGGCACCACGACTCCGTCGCGCGCCGTGGCCGCGGCGATTGCCTCGAAATCGGCGCCGAAGCCGCCAATATGCTCGGCGATATACTCGGCGGAGTTAGCGGGAATGATGCCCTCAGCGCCCTCGGCGGCGGCCAGCGCTTCCTCGAAATAGACCATCTCTTCGTGCTCAGCCTCGGGCGCGAATTGCAAGGCGAGGTCGTCATCGCCAAGCAGCCCGGAGAGCCAGGCATGGTTGAAGGGCGAGACGCTCATCGGCGGTCCTCAAACATCGAGGAACACCGTTTCATCCGGTCCCTGGAGGTGAATGTTGAACGTATAGGTATCGTCCTTCCGCTTCGCGATCAGTGTCGGCACTCTCGAGCGGTGCTCGATGCGCGTTAGGACCGGGTCGGTGGCATTCGCTTCCGTTTCATCGTCGAAATAGAGACGCGTATTGAGTCCGAGGTTGATGCCGCGCGCGACGATCCAAACGCTGATATGCCGCGCCTGCATGCGGCCATCGGGAAACGGCACGCGCCCGGGCTTGATTGTCTCGAACCGGTACTCGCCGGTTGCGCCATCAGCCGGGCAGCGGCCCCACCCGGTGAAGTTCGGGTCGGCCGTGCCGCGTTGCTCGGCGGGGCTTGGATAAAGCCCACCGGCATCGGCCTGCCAGATCTCGATCAGACAATCGCGGATCGGCTCGCCGGTGCCATCGAAGACGCGGCCGGTCACCGTGATCCGTTCGCCGCGGGTCTTGGCATTGACCATCGCGGTGCCGAGATCGGTCGGGAATACGCCGGGGATGCCGGCGAAGTTCGGGGTCAGCCCGATATGGACGTAGGGGCCGGCGGTCTGCGACGGCGTTTCCTTCAGTGTGTCGAGCGGCTGTGGCATCAATTGCCCTCCAGCCGGTTTTCGAACAGCGTCGAGCGGCGGCCGCGCAGCACGATGTCGAACTTGTAGGCCGTCGCGTCCATCGGGATGGTCATGCTCATGTCGAGCGGCGCGATCAGCTGCTCGATCGCCATCGGATCGGCGATCGCGCCAAGGATCGGGCAATGGGGGATCAGCGGGTCGCCCTCGAAATACATCTGAGTGATGAGCCGCTGGGCGAAGCCGGAGCCGAACACCGAGAAATGGATATGCGCCGGCCGCCAGTCGTTGACGCCGTTCGGCCAGGGATAGGGACCCGGCTTGATGGTGCGGAAGCTGTACGACCCATCGGCGCCCGAAATCGTTCGGCCGCAACCGCCGAAGTTCGGGTCGAGCGCTGCAAGGTAACCGTCCCTTTTATGGCGATAGCGGCCGCTGGCATTGGCCTGCCAGAACTCAATAAGGATACCGGGCACCGGCCGCGCCCGCTCATCGAACACCCGGCCATGGACGACGATGCGCGGACCGATGGCGCTCTCGCCGGGCTTGGCGAAATTGTGGATCAGATCGTTGTCGAGTTCGCCGATGATCGCATGGCCGAAGGTCGGGCCGGTGATCTCGGAAATGGAGTTGCTGAAGGACAGTGGCGCGCGCTGCGGCGAGCGCAGCACGGTGGTCTTGTAGTTGGGCGTCAGCGCCGGCGGATGCCACAGCCGGTCGCGGGCGAGGAACGGCCCACTTTCGGGCGCGGTGTTGGAAAGGGCGTCCGTCATTCCGACTTCCCCGCCTCCATGTCGGCGAACACCTGCTTGGCGACGCGGAAGGCGGTGTTGGCGGTGGGCACGCCCGCGTAGATGGCCACATGGAGTAGCGCTTCGCGAACATCTTCGAGGCTGGCACCGGTGCGCACCGTGGCGCGAATGTGCATGGCCATCTCGTCATAGTGGCCGAGCCCGGCGAGCAGCGCGATGGTCACCAGAGAGCGCTCACGCCGGCTCCACTGGTTGCGCGACCAGAGATTACCCCAGGCGGTTTCGGTGATCAGCTCCTGGAACGGCGCGTCGAAGTCGGTGGTCGCCGCTTCGGCCCGTTCGACATAGGCGTCGCTCAGCACTTCCCGGCGGGTTCGCTCTCCCTGCCGCAATCGCGGCGACTTGCTCTCAGTGAGTGACATGGGAAACCGTCTCCGTTCCGATGAGGCCGATGAAGGCCCGCATGACGTTGGCCAGCGCCGCGGGTTGTTCGATGCTGGGAATGTGGCCGCAGTCCTTGATGATCTCGAGGCGCGAGCCGGGTATGGTCCTGGCGAAAGCCGTGACCTGCGCGGGTGTGGGTGCCTTGTCGGCGTCGCCGACGACGCAGATCGTCGGCACCCTGATCTGCGGTGTCAGCGCCGTGAGGTCGGCATCGCGCAACGCGGCACAGGTGGCGATGTAGCCGGCCTGCGGCTGGCGCGTCAGCATGTTGCGATAGCCGGCGAAATCGGCGTTGCCGCCGCTGCGGAACGCCGGCGTGAACCAGCGCTCGAGGATCGCGTCGGCGATCGACTCGAGTCCCTCGGCTTCCACCGCGGCGATGCGCGCCGTCCAAGATGCGACGTCGCCCATGCGGGGCACCGTGTCGCAAAGGATCAGCGCTCGCACCAGATCGGGCCGGGTCGCGGCGAGCTGCTGGGCAACTATGCCACCGACGGAGACGCCGCAAATGATGGCGTTGCATCCGCCGATCAGATCGAGCAGTTGTGCGAGATCATCGGCGAGAGTTTCCATCGAGTATGGCGTCTGGCCAACGTCAGACAACCCATGCCCGCGCATGTCGTAGGTGAGGATCGCAAAATCGCCCGCCAGCCGCACGACGACGTCGCGCCAGATGCGGAAGTCGGTGCCCAGCGAATTGACGAACACCAGCAGCGGCCGGCTCTGCGGCGAGCCGATCGTCTGGTAGTGCAGCGTCACATCGTTGAGGCGGGCGAATTGCAACGGGGTGTCCTCAGAACGGATAAGGCTGTTGGGGGTCTTCGATGGTGATCCAGCGCAGATCGGTGAATTCGGCGATCGCCGCCTTGCCGCCGAAGCGGCCATAGCCCGAGCCCTTCATGCCGCCGAATGGCATCTGCGCCTCGTCGTTCAGCGTCGGCCCATTGATGTGGCAGATGCCAGCTTCGATACGCGCCGCGACCGCCATGGCACGGCGAATGTCGCGACTGAACACGGCCGACGACAGCCCATACTCGGTATCGTTGGCAACGCGGATCGCCTCCTCGTCACCTCTGACGCGGATCACCGGCTTCACCGGCCCGAACGACTCCTCGTTGTAGACGCGCATGGAGGATGTGACGTTGTCGAGCACGGTCGCTTCGACCACGGTGCCTGTCCGCTTGCCGCCGGCCTTGAGCTTCGCGCCCTTCGCCGTCGCGTCGGCGATGAGGGCTTCCATCTTCTGCGCCGCCTGCAGGCTGATCATCGAGCCGAGGACAACGTGGCCGCGCGGATCGCCGGCCGGCAATTGCGTGGCGCGGGCGGCGAGCTTGGCGACGAACTCGTCGGCGATCTTCTCATCGACGATGATCTTTTCGGTCGACATGCAGATCTGGCCCTGATGCATGAAGGCGCCGAAGATCGCCGCGTTCACCGCGCCGTCGATATCGGCGTCGTCGAGCACGACGAGCGGCGCCTTGCCGCCGAGTTCGAGTAGCGCGGGCTTCAGATATTTGCCGGCGAGCTCGCCGATGCGCTTGCCGACACCAGTCGAGCCGGTGAAGTTGACGCGCCGCACCGCCGGGTGCGCGATCAGGGCCTCGACCACCGCCGCCGCGTCCTTTGGGTCGTTCGTGATGACGTTGATGACGCCGGCGGGGATGCCTGCCTCGACAAGACACTGGCCGATGAGCCGGTGTACGCCCGGGCAGCTCTCGGAGGCCTTCAGCACGACCGTGTTGCCACAGGCGAGCGGCATCGCGACGGCGCGGGTGCCGAGGATCACTGGCGCGTTCCAGGGCGCGATGCCGAGGACGACACCGGCCGGCTGTCGGATGCCCATTGCCAGCGTCCCTGGCTTGTCCGAGGGGATGACTTCGCCCGAAATCTGCGTCGTCATCGACGCCGCCTCGCGCAGCATGTTGGAGGCGAGCATGACGTTGAAGCCGGCCCATGGCGCGGTTGCGCCCGTTTCCTCGATCATCAGCGTGGTGAACTCGCCGACCTTGCCGGCCATCACGTCAGCGGCCTTGAGCAGGATGGCGCGGCGCTCGCCCGGACCGGTCTGCGACCAGGTCTTGAAAGCGGCGGCCGCGGACTCGACGGCGGCCTTGGCGTCGGCGACGCCGGCTGCCGCGGCACGGGTCGCGAGCTTGCCGGTGAACGGATCCATGCGGTCGTAGCTTCCGCCGCCCGCGGCCTGCCGCTCCTCGCCGTCGATCAGAAATCCGATATCCATCTGTCGTTCCCCCTGTCTAGAACCCGAGGCTTTGGGCATTGACCGCCGCCTCGAGGCCGCCATCGGCGGCAAATGTTTGCTTCAATGATCCTGCGATCACGCTGACCTTGTCGAACATCATTCTACGCAGCTCCATCTTTGCCGAGGAGCGACCGAATATTCAGCCGGTAGCCGACCGGCAGCAGCCGCAAGCCCCAGCGTCGTTCGATCTCGCCCCAGATGCCCTTGGGCAGCAGCAGGGCAAACAGGAGCGCCGTGGCGCCGAGGCCGATCAGGTACCAGACGCCGGAGCTGCCGAACCAGGTCTCGATCAGGAAGAACAGGATCGCCCCGAGGATGGCGCCCTCGAACGTGCCGATGCCGCCGACCAGCACCATGAAGATCATATAGGCCGTCCAGTTCACCGAGAAATACGCCTTGGGCTGGAAGGTGAGCGCCGTGGCGAGCCACAGCGCTCCCGCCATCGCGGCGCCGAATGCAGCGAAGATGAAGATCAGGCGCTTGGTGCTGAGCACCCGCACACCAACGGAAGCGGCCGCCTCCTCGTTGTCGCGGATCGCCTGGATCGAGGCGCCGACGCGGCTTCGCAGCAGCACGAACAATCCGCCGAGCAGGGCAACCATGGCGGCCAGCGCGAGCCAGTAGATGGTGGCACGGCGGAGCGGTGCATGGAAGGCGTTGAGCGAGATCAGCGAGGTGCCGGTCTCACCCTTGACCAAGGTGTCGAGGTTGACCAGCAGATGCGTCAGCTCGGCCAGTACCCACATGCCGATGGCGAACTCGCCGTTCCTGAGCCGCAGCATTGGAAAGCTCAGCGGCAAGGCGATGAGGCCGACGATGAGACCGGCGGCGACCATCGAGACGAATGGATTGAGCCCGGCATCGGCGAGCCGGATGGTAAAATAGGCGCCGAGGCCGAAGAACACCTGCTGGCCGACCGAGACCAGCCCGGCATAACCGGCCAGCGCGTTCCACATCGCGGCGAGGATGACGTAGACGAAGAGGATGGTCAGCCGGTCCATCGCACCCGGGCCGAGCACGAACGGCGCGACAACCAGTCCGAGGACGATGACCGCGGCCGCCGCTATTGCGGCGCGCGAGGCGATCGTCCAGCGTTCGACGCGGAAATCGAGCCCGGCGTTCATGCCTGCCTCCGCATGCGCTCGGCGAGGCGCGGCAACAACAGCCGCACGAACAGCACGAGGAAGAACACTGCGTGCCCGGCGATCAGGAAGCCGAGCGGCGAGATTTGGGCGCCGAACGACTGCGCCAGCGCCAGGACGATGCCGCCGAGCAGCGTGCCCCACACTGAACCGGCGCCGCCGATCACCGCCGCTTCGAAGGCGAACAGCAGTTGCGCGCCGCCGGAATACGCATCGAACGTGCCCCGCATGCCGAGCGCTGCGCCGGCGATGCCGACAGTCACGAGGGCGATCGCAGCCGCCGTTGCCGTCATCAGGCGGGCATTGATGCCGACGAGACCGGCGGTATCCGGGTCCTCCGACGTCGCGCGAATTGCCCGGCCGATTGGCGTGAAGCTCAGCAGCAATTGCAGGCCGACCAGCACGACGACGGCCGTGGCGAAGATGTAGACCGCCAGGACGCCCACATAGATGCCACCCGGCAGCTCGATCGAGTCATAGCTGAGCGAGCCGACGAAGGGAGCGAGGGAGGTGGTGTTCGCGCCAAAAATTTCGAACAGCGTGTTGTCGAGGACGATGGCAAGTCCGAAGGTCGCGAGAATCGGCACCAGCGCGCCGGCGCGGAGGCTCCGGTCGAGCACGAAGCGCTGCAGCAGGAAGCCGGCAATCGCCATCAGCGGCAGCACGATGAGCAGGCCGGTGAAGGGCGAGACGCCGAGATTCTTGGCGAGCGCGAAGAGCGCATAAGCCGCGACCACGGCGAGGCTGCCGTGCGCGAGGTTGATGATCCGCATCACCGAGAACATGAAGGTCAGGCCCGAGGCGATCAGCGCGTAGTAGCCGCCGAGCAGGATGCCCTGGATCAGGGAGTTCATCATGCGACGACCCTCTGATGGTTGAGGCCGAAATAGGCCTCGGTCACCCTCTCGCGCGGCAGCGAGGCGGTGTCGCCTTCGAGCGCCACGCGACCCTCGAGCAGGCAGACAACGCGGCTCGCGACCCGCATGGCGCGCGCCAAATCCTGCTCGACAAGGAGGATTGTCGTGCCCGAGCGCATCAGCTCCGATAGCGACTCGTAGACGCTGTCGACGGCGATCGGCGAAAGGCCGAGCGAAACTTCGTCGAGGAGCAGCAGGCTCGGGTTGCTCATCAGGGCGCGGCCGATGGCGGTGGCCTGCTGTTCGCCACCCGATAGGGTGCCGGCGCGGGCGGTGCGCCGCGCCGCGAGATTGGGGAAGGTCTCGATGACCTTGTCGACCGTCCATTGTCCGGGCCGGCCGGACATGGTGCCGAGCTTGAGGTTTTCCTCGACCGTCATCTGCGCGAACAGCCGACGGCCCTCGGGCACGAGCGCGATGCCGAGGCTGACGCGGCGGTGCACCGGTACGGCGGTGATGTCGGCGCCGTCGAAGCTGATGCTTCCGGATGTTGGGCGATGCGTGCCGGCGATGGCGCGGAGCAGCGTGGTCTTGCCGGCGCCATTGGCACCGACGAGAGCCACGACTTCGCCGCTGGCAAGATCGAGCGACAGGTCGCGCACGGCGTGCAGCAGGCCGTGGTGGAGGTTGAGGGTCCTGATCGAAAGCGCGCTCACTGGGCGCTGCTCCCGAGGTAGGCTTCGACCACTTCGCGGTTGGCGAGCACGCTTTGCGGCTCGCCGTCGGCGATGATCTTGCCGGCGTTCATGCAGACGAGGCGCTGCGCCACCTGCAGCAGCACGTGGACGATGTGCTCGATCCAGACGATGCCGATGCCACGGCGGCGGAGTTCGCGGATCGCTTCGACGAGCTCGCTCGACTCCGCGTCGGTGAGGCCGCCGCCGATCTCATCGAGCAGCAGCAGCGACGGACCCGTCGCGAGAGCGCGTGCCAGTTCCAGCCGCTTGCGGTCGAGCAGGCCGAGCGCCTCGGCTGGCCGGTTGGCGAGGGGCAACATGCCGCAAAGTTGGAGCGAGTCGGTCACGCGGTCGTAGCTTTCCTCGCGCGGGAAGCCGCCGCCCTGCGAGGCGGCCACGTAGACGTTTTCGAACACGGTCATGCCGGAGAATGGCCGCGGGATCTGATGCGTGCGGGCCAGCCCCTGCCGGCAGCGGCCGGCCGCAGCAAGGGCGGTGACGTCGCCGCCCTTGAAGCTGATGGAACCAGCATTGGGCCGCTGGGCGCCGGAGAGCACCGAGAGCAGCGTCGTCTTGCCGGCGCCGTTCGGGCCGACGATGCCGACGGCCTCGCTGGCGCCGACCGTGAAGTCGACGCCATCAAGGACCACAAGCGCCCCGAAGCGCTTGTGGATGCCTTGTGCCACGAGGATTGGAGCTTCGGCCTCCATGGCGGTCAGCCTGATCCCAAGTGCCGCCTCAGCTATTATAGGCCACGAGCTTGGCGGCCACCGGCACGTTCGGATCGGGGGCGTTGTCGACGATGACCAGATCGAACGGATATTTGCTGCCGGCCTTTGACTTGACCCATTGCGCGCCGATGATCGGGGCTTCCGAAACGTTCGGCACCGGGCCCGAGGTGAAGTCGACCTTGCCCACCATGGTGGTGGTGTTGAGGGTCGACAGCGCCTTGGCGACGGAAGCCTTGTCGTTCGGGGTGCCCGAGGCGGCGAGCGCCGCGAACCCCGCGTCGAGCAGGGCCATCGAGGCGCCGAGCTGCTGCTGGCGCTGCTTGCCGGCGGCGGCTTCGTAGCCGCTGGCGAGGCCTTCGCCGTCGAGCCCGGTCAGTGACGACTTGTAGGGGAACGTCCAGTGCCAGTAGGCGGCGGTCGCGAGCTTGTCGCCGAGGTCGCCCACGGCCTCGATGTCGCCCGGGAACAGGCCGGTCTTGGCGATCTGGGCGATCTTGATCTGCTTGGTCAGGCCCTGCTGCGCCGCCTGGTGCCAGAACGCCGCGAAATCCGGCGGGATCGGGAAGGTGTTGAACATCTCAACACCCTCGTCCTTGAACTTCTGGATCTGGGCCGAATAATCGGTGGTGCCGTCTTCATAAGGACCCGGATCGACGATGGTGTAGCCGCCCTTTTCGAGCAGTGGCGCCAAGGCGCCGCGGATGGCGTTGCCGTCGGCGTCATTGGGGTACATGACGCCGATCTTTTTGTTGGTCGGGATCGCCTGCCACATCGATAGGTAGGTCTTGGCGAACGTGCCGGTGCCGAAGCTAAAGCAATAGGTCCACTTGAACGGCGACGGAGCGCCCGGCTTGGCGCCGCGGCCGAAGTAGAAGGCTTCCCATGGGACGATCGTCGCGAGGCACGGCACACCGGCCGCCTCGCAGGCGTCGGAGACCGGGTTCACCACTTCGGGAGTCGAGGTGGTGAGCATCATGTCGATGCCCTGGTTGTTGATGAGGTCCTTGGCGAGCTGGCCGGCGCGGGCTGGATCGGACTGCGTATCCTGATCGACGATGGTTACCGCGAAGGTCTTGTCGCCGACCTTGAAGCCGTTCGCGAGCGCCTTGCGGGCCTGATCGAGCACGAAGCCGTCGCCTTCGCCGAAGCCGCCGAGCGGGCCGGTGCGCGGGCTGATGAAGCCGACTTTGAGCGTGTCGGCGGCTTGCGCAGAGTTGGAATAGCCGCCGACGGCGAGCGCGCCGGCTGCGGCCGCGGATGTGGCGATGAAATCGCGGCGCGTAAGGCCGGTCTTGGTCGTCCCAGTCATAATCGTCTCCTCCCATGGCGGTCCGGGCCGCCCATAATCCCAGAGTACAGTCCAACGCCGATTTGGTTTGGTAAAATGATAAATTCTGCCATACTCATAACCGCGGGGTTATCGCTATGGCCGATATTTCGGTAAAGTTCCGTCATTTGCGGACGCTGGTCGAAGTCGCCCGGCAGAAGAGCGTCGGGCGCGCCGCGGAAGTCTTGCACGTCAGCCAGCCTGCCGTCACCAAGACGTTGCGCGAACTGGAGGCGGCGCTGGGCGCGTCGCTGGTCGAGCGGGACGGGCGCGGCATCCGGATCACCCGGTTCGGCGAGGTGTTCCTCGGGCACGCCGGCGCCAGCCTTGCGGCGATGCAGCGCGGCATCGACAGCGTGGCTCGGGCCCAGGCCAATAGTGGCCCGCCGCTGCGGGTCGGCGCACTGCCGACGGTATCGGCCCGCATCATGCCGGGCGCGATCGAGAAGTTCCTGGCACTCAAGACCGGCAGCCCGGTGAAGATCGTCACCGGCGAGAACGTCGTTCTGCTCGAGCAGTTGCGGCTCGGTCAGCTCGACCTGGTGGTTGGCCGGCTCGCGGCGCCCGAGCAGATGGTGGGGCTCAATTTCATGCATCTCTATGCCGAGCGCGTGGTGTTCGTGGTGCGCAGGGGACACCCGTTGCTGCGCGCCAAACGCTTCGACTTCGCCAGTATCCGCGATTTCACCGTACTGATGCCGACCGAGGGGTCCATCATCCGGCCGTTCGTCGAGCGCTTCCTCATCGCCCACGGCATCGCCGATATCCCGGTCGAGATCGAAACCATCTCGGACGCTTTCGGGCGGGCCATGGTTCGGCAGTCGGATGCGATTTGGATCATCTCGGAGGGCGTGATCGCACCGGACCGCGACGGCGGGGAGTTCGACATCCTGCCGGTCGATACGTCGGAGACCCGCGGCGCGGTCGGGCTCACAACACGTGCCGAGGTGCCGGATCTGCCGGCGGTCGAGCTGATCTCGCATGCCATCCGCGAGACGGTGCGCGGGCTGAAGCTCTAATCCCGGCGATTTCTGAACTTGCGCCGAACGCGCCGTTCAAATTTGCGAAATACAATAGATTTTACAGAGCACGCGCGGCTTTACGCAAAAACGCCTCAAACGTACAGTCATCGTTCGTGCAGGGCATTTTCGAGGGAGAGAGACTATGCTGAAGCTTGGCCAGGCGGCGCTTTTGCTGTGCGCGGTTTTTGTCCTCAGCATGGGGCTGGCGCAAGCGGCGCAGCGCACCGCGACGCAGCAGGTCAACACCGATCTGCCGGGCTTCGACTATTCCATCGACAAGAATGTGACGCTGCCCAATTGCCAGAAGGCCTGCATCGACGACGATACCTGCCGCGCCTTCACCTACAACCAGAAGACCAAGTGGTGTTTCCTCAAGAGCGACGTCGGCACCGCCGCGCCGTTTAACGGCGCGACTTCGGGCACCATCACCATGGTGCCGTCGGCGACGGATATCGCCACCGCCCGTACCTCCGACCTGCCGTTCCCGGCCGCCGATCTGATTGACTCGGCCAAGAGCTTTGCCACCGGCCTGCCCAACACCGACGCGCCGCCCAAGGACCTGACCTATGCCGATCTGGTCAAGGCCGGCGACGACAATGTGGCGCAGAAGAACCCCGCCGCCGCTGCAGTCTCCTACCGGCAGGCCCTCGCGCTCAACCGCAACGATCCCGATCTCTGGCTGAAGCTCGCCAACGTCCTGCTCGGCCAGGCCGACGATCAGGTGGCGCAGAACAACACCAGCGACAGCTACGACACCGCGGCGACCGCCAGTTACGCGGCGCTCAACGGGTTCCTGCAGTCGGAAGCCGTCGACCAGCGCGCGGCGCTGCTTGGCGCGCTGGCCCATGCGCTCGAGCGCCGCGAGATGTGGCGCGAGTCGATTCAAACCTATCGTGCGAGCATTGCGCTGGTGGATAGCGCCGATCTCCAGGCGCGGCTCGATGCGGTGCTCGACCAGCACGGTTTCCGCGTCACTTCGAACAATGTGGACTCGGAATCGGCCGATCCGCGCATCTGTGTGATCTTCTCCGATCCGCTGCCGACCGGCGGTACGGACCTGTCGGGTTACATCGTCGTCGACGGTGCGCCGAATGTGGCGGTCGAAGCCGAAGACACCCAAATCTGCATTACCGGCGTCGAGCACGGCAAGCGTTACCACGTGAAGGTGCGCTCCGGCCTGCCTTCGGCCGACAAAGAGACGCTGCGGGCCGACGTCGATCTCGACATCTACGTGCCCGACCGCACGCCGTTCGTCGGCTTCGCCAACAACGCTTACGTGCTGCCGGCCGGCCTCGGCGGCGGGCTGCCGATCACCTCGGTCAACGCCAAGTCGGCGGACGTGGTGATCTACTCGATCGGCGACCGCTCGATTGCGACCGCCGTCCGCGACGGCGTGTTCAAGGGCAACCTCACCGGCTATTCGGCCGAAGACGTCGCCAACAAATATGGCCAGAAGATTTGGAATGGCCAAGTCGATCTGGCGCAGGGTGCGCAGAACGCCCTCGTCACCACCGCCATCCCGGTGTCCGATGCCCTGCCCAAGCTGCAGCCCGGCGCCTATGTCGTGACCGCCAAGGTATCGGGCTCCAATCAGGACTATTGGGCGGACCTCGCGACGCAGTGGTTCATCGTTACCGATCTCGGCATTTCGACGGTCTCGGGCGACGACGGCGTCCATGCGTTCGTCCGTTCGCTGACCACCGCCGACCCAGTCGCCAACGCGCACGTCCGCCTCATTGCAGTCAACAACGAGGTGCTGGGCGAAGCGACGACCGACGCCAATGGCGAGGCAACGTTCGCGCCAGGTCTCGCCCGTGGCGATGGCGGCCGCGCCCCGCAATTGCTGGTCGTCGATACGGCCGCCGGTGACTACGCCTTCCTTGATGAATCGAAGCCTGCCTTCGATCTGACCGACCGCGGCGTCGATGGGCGGCAGTCGCCCGGACCGCTCGATCTCTTCGCCACTACCGAACGCGGCGTCTACCGCCCGGGTGAAACGGTGTTCCTGACGGCGATCCTCCGCGATCCGCACGCCAATGCGGTTGCCGCGCTGCCGCTGACCCTCGATGTCGAGCGGCCGGACGGCGTCGTCGCGACGCACGAAGTGCTGAACGACAAAGGCGCCGGCAGTTATTTCGACGCGCTGGCACTCAACAGCGAAGCCATGCGCGGCGCCTGGACCATCAAGCTCTACGCCGACCCGAAAGCGAGCCCGCTCGCGACGACGACATTCCTGGTCGAGGACTTTGAGCCCGAACGGCTGGCCTTTGACATCACCGCTCCCGACGCGCCGATGAAGATCGGCGAGGCGACGGACATCAATGTTGCGGCTAAGTACCTTTACGGCGCCACGGCCCCGGGCCTCTCGATCGAGGCGGATTCGGTGCTGCGTCCAGTGACGACCCTGGACAAATATCCGAGCTACACCTTCGGCCGTACCGATGACACGGCGGAAGCAGATCGCGAGCCGCTCGGCGTCGTCGGCACCACCGACGACAACGGCAACGCCGTCGCCGAGGTGACCCTGCCGCAGCCGACGGCGACGACCCGTCCGCTCGAGGCCGACGTCATCATGCGGCTCGTCGATACCAACGGCCGTACGGTGGAGCGAACCATCACCCGCCCGGTGCTGGCCGACGTCGATCGGATCGGTATCAAGCCGCAGTTTAGCGACGGTAACGGACTCGCACAGGGCGCCAGCGCCGGCTTCGACGTGGTGGCGGTTGCGCCGACCGGCGAAGCCGTCGCCAAGACCGGCCTCACCTGGACGTTGTCGCGCATCGAAACGAACTACCAGTGGTACCGCGACAATGGCACGTGGAAGTGGGAAGACGTCACCACCACGCGGCAGATCGCCAACGGCACGATCGATACCGTCGCCGGCGGGCCAGTGACCATCGCATCGCCTGTCGACTGGGGCCGCTACCGGCTTGAGGTCGACAGCACGGGCGACAATCCGACCTCGTCGAGCTACGAGTTCTACGCCGGCTATTATTATGCCGACGCTGGCTCGGACACGCCCGACACGCTGCAGGTGGCGCTCGACAAGCCGTCCTACCGGGCGGGCGACACTGCCCACTTGAAGCTCGATCCGCAGTTCGCCGGCACCGCGCTGGTGATGGTGGTTGACGACCGCATCATCGATATGAAGGCCGTCTCGGTTCCGGCCGGCGGCACCACTGTCGATCTGCCGGTCACCGACGACTGGGGTCCGGGTGCATATGTGACGGCGACCCTCTATCGCCCGTCGAGCGCCGCCGAAAAGCGGATGCCGGCGCGGGCGCTCGGCCTCGCCTTCGCCGATGTCGATCCGGGCGATCGCAAGATCAAGGTCGATCTCGAGGCGCCCAAGGAGGCGCGGCCGCAACAGCCGTTCACGACGACGATCAAGCTGCCCAACGTGCCAGCCGGCACCAAGGCCTATGTCGCCGTCGCCGCGGTCGACCTCGGCATCCTCAACCTGACGCACTTCACGACGCCTGATCCCGATGGCTATTTCTACGGCCAGCGCCAGCTCGGCGTCGAATTCCGCGATCTCTACGGCCAGTTGATCGATCCGACGCAGGGCATCCTCGGCGCGCTCCGCTCGGGCGGTGACGAGGCGGCCTCGCGGCTCGGCACGCCGCCGGCGACCTCGGTGCTGGTGGCGCTCCATTCCGGCATCGTCGAAGTCGGCGCCGACGGCACCGCGACCGTGACGTTCAACATGCCCGATTTTTCGGGCACGGTGCGCGTCATGGCGATGGCCTGGACTGCCACCGCCGTCGGTCACAGCTCGGCGGACGTCATCGTCCACGATCCGGTGGTGGTGACCCTGAGCCCGCCACGTTTCCTGCGGCTCGACGACAATTCGCGCCTCCTGGTCGAGATCAACAACATCTCGGGCCCGGCCGGCACCTATAAGGTCGAGCTCGACCCCGGCGATGGCCTCACGACCGACGCCGCGACGACTAGCATCGATCTCGCCGCCGGCGCGCGGACATCGCTGAAGCTCGGTCTCACCGGCACCGGCCTCGGCGATCAGCACCTGAAGCTGATCCTGACGCAACCGGACGGCGTGGCACAGGTCAAGGAGCTGACGCTCGGAGTCCGTGCCTCGGCCGCGCCGCAGACCACCAGCGAGCTGATCCCGCTGCCACCGAGCGCCAGTGTGTCGCTCGACGCCAAGCGGTTCGCCGATCTGGTGCCACATACGTCGGAGCTGACCCTCGCGATCGGTCCGATCGCGCGGCTCAACGTGCCCGAACTCCTCGGCCAGCTCGACCGCTATCCGTATGGATGCGCCGAGCAGCTCTCGAGCCGGGCGATGCCGCTGCTCTATCTCAACGACGTCGCGCAGATGCTCGGCATGGGCAATGACGACGCGCTGAACCAGCGGATCAAGGACGCCATCGCGAGCCTCCTCAGCAACCAGACGTCGACTGGCGGCTTCGGCCTCTGGGGACCGTACGACACGACCGATCTCTGGCTCGACTCCTACGTCACGGACTTCCTGCTCCGTGCCAAGGAGAAGGGCTTCGACATCCCCGCCCAGGTGATGAGCAATGCGCTCGACAATCTCGGCAACGGGGTCGCCACCGCCACCGACTTCACCAATGGCGGTGAGGATGTCGCCTACGCGCTCTACGACCTGGCTCGTGCCGGCCGTGCCGCGATCGGCGATCTCCGCTACTACCTTGAAGCGCGTCTCGACGCCTTCGGCTCGCCGCTCGCCAAGGCCCAGCTCGGCGCGGCGCTTGCCCTCTACGGCGACCGCACCCGGGCGGCCACGGCCTTTGCGGCGGCGGTCGATGGGCTGAAGACGCCCGACGATCCAAAAGTCTGGCGCGACGACTATGGAAGTCAGTTGCGCGATACCGCAGCCGTGCTAGCCCTCGCCGCCGAATTCACGCCGGCCGGGGTCGATATCTCGGCGATCGCCAAGCAATTGGCGAGCCTCCGCGACCACACCAACTGGACCTCGACCCAGGAGGATGCCTGGACGCTGATCGCCGCCGCCGCGCTTGCCAAGCAGTCGGGCAACGGCACGGTGACGGTCGACGGCAAGGCGCTGACTGGAACGGTGTACCAGAAGTACCAGCAGGAGCATTTCGACACCGCCGCGGTGACCATCGTCAACACCGGCAACCAGCCGACCGAAATGAAGGTCTCGGTGACCGGCATTCCTAAGGTGCCGCCGAAGGCCTCAAGCAACGGCTTCACCATCAGCCGTGACTACTTCCTGCCTGACGGCACCGCGGCCGATCTCAGCCACGTCAAGCAGAACGACCGTTTCGTCGTCGTGCTGACGATCAAGCCGACCATCCTCGGCTCGGGCCAGTACGTGATTGCCGATCCGCTCCCGGCCGGGTTCGAGATCGAGAATCCGGACTTGAGCTCAACCCAGGGTGTGGCCGATCTCAGCTGGCTGACGGTCGATACTCCGACCCATGTCGAGGCGCGGACCGACCAGTTCGTCGCGGCGTTCCGCTACGCCTCGGATGCCGACAATTCGGACGGCATCTCGGCGGCCTATATGGTTCGTGCCGTGTCGCCGGGCAAGTTCGTGCAGCCGGGCGCGACGGTCGAGGACATGTATCGTCCCGAGCTTCGCGCCAATACCGACGCGGGCAATATCGAGATCACCGCGACCGGGCCGTGAGCACGACGGGACCAGAGAACGAAACTGGGGGGCGGCGTCAGCGTCGCCTCTCGCCCCTGGTGGCGATCGGCCTGATCGCCCTCGCCGGCGCGGCGCTGGTCGGCCTCAATGTCGGCCGTGCCACCGTCGCCAATATCGAAGCGACGCTGCCACCGACTCCCGATATCGCGACGCTGCCGGTGTCGCTGTCGGTCGATGACCGCAACGGCCAGTTGCTCCGCGCTTTCACCACGAGCGACGGCCTGTGGCGACTGCCGGTGACGCTCGAGCAGGTCGACCGGCATTTCATCCAGATGCTGATCGCCTACGAGGATCAGCATTTCGAGGAGCATCATGGCGTCGACTGGCTGAGCATGCTGCGCGCCGCCGGCCAGTATGTCGGGGCAGGGGCGCATATCGTCTCCGGCGGCTCGACGCTGACCATGCAACTGGCGCGCCTGCTCGAGGGCGGGCAGACGCGCAATTTGCAGGCGAAGATCCGCCAGATCATCCATGCCGATGCGCTGGAGCATCAACTGAGCAAGGACCAGATCCTGACGCTCTATCTCAACCTCGCGCCCTATGGCGGCAATATCGAGGGCATCCGCGCTGCAAGCCTCGCCTATTTCGGCAAGGAGCCGACGCGGCTGACGACGGCCGAGGCCGCGCTGCTCGTGGCATTGCCACAATCGCCGGAGGCGCGGCGGCCCGACCACGATCCGCAGGCCGCGCTCAACGGCCGCAACCTCGTGCTCGACCGGATGGTCAGCGAAAAGATCATCACCGCTGAGGACGCCGAGGCGGCGAAGCGCGAACCGATTCCCACGGCACGGCGCGATTTCCCGATGCTCGCCCCGCATCTGGCGCAGGCGGCCGCCATCGCCCATCCCAATGCGCGCGAGGTCGATCTTACGGTCGACAAGAAAATCCAGTCGGCGCTCGAAAAGCTTGCCGCGGCCCGCGCCGCGCTGATCGGACCGAAGGTGTCGGTGGCGATCCTGGTTGCCGATCAGGCGACCGGCAACATCCTAGCGTCAGTCGGCTCGGCCGGCTTCCTCGCCGATCAGAGCAACGGCTTCGTCGATATGACGACGGCAGTGCGCTCCCCCGGCTCGACGCTGAAGCCGCTCATCTACGGCCTCGCCTTCGAGGCCGGCCTCGCCCACCCGGAGAGCCTGATCGAGGACCGCCCGACCGCGTTCAACGGCTATGTGCCGGTCAATTTCGACGGCTTCAACCGCGGCACCGTGACGATCCGCGAGGCGCTGCAGGAATCGCTCAACGTGCCGGCGGTAATCGTGCTCGATGCGGTCGGCGTTGCCAAGCTCGTGCAGCGGATCAAGCGCGCCAATGCCAATCCACTGCTGCCCGACGACACCGCGGCAGGCCTTGCGGTCGGTCTCGGCGGCGTCGGCGTGACGCTGCGCGATCTGGTCTCAATCTATGCCGCAATTGCCCGCGGCGGCTCGGAAGTGCATCTCAAGGATGGCGTGACGCCGCCGGTCCAAGACAACACCGAGACCGCCCCGGTGCTCGATCCGGTGGCCGCCTGGTACGTCACCGATATCTTGCGTGACGTGCCGCCGCCGCTCAACGGCTCGCCCGGCCGCATCGCGTTCAAGACCGGCACCTCCTATGGCTACCGCGATGCCTGGGCCATTGGCTATGACGGCAGGACGGTCGTCGGCGTCTGGGTCGGTCGGGCCGACGGCGCCCCGGTGCCGGGCATCGCCGGCATCACCGCCGCGGCGCCGATCCTGTTCGAGAGCTTCGACCGGCTCGGCGCGCCCGTGGCGCCGTTCCGGTCCGCGCCGCCCGGCGTGCTGTTCGCGACCAACACCGACCTGCCCGAGCCGCTGAAGCGCTTCCGCCATCCCAATGACGATATGGTGGCGAAAGAAGCCGCGCCCGAGATCGCCTTCCCGGCTGATGGTGTCGACGTTGATCTCGGCGCCGCGATCGGAACCGACCAGCCGCTCATCGTCAAGATCCGGAACGGCGTTCCGCCCTTCACCTTCTTTGCCAATGGCGCGCCGTTCGGGCACTCGGACTTCGCCCGCCAGGATAGCTGGACGCCGGATGGGCCGGGCTATGTGACACTGTCAGTGGTCGACTCAAAGGGCCGCTCCGACGCGGTCAAAGTCTTCGTCGACTGAGGTTCAGACGGAGCCCCAGGCCGGCTGCCCGCCGATGCGGGTCACAGCCTCGGCGCCGGCGTCGATGCCGGCCTTGAGGCAGGCTTCGAGCTTGCCGCCGCGCAGTTCGCAGGCGAGGAACGCGGCTGCAAAGGCGTCGCCGGCGCCGGTCGTGTCGATCACGTCCGCCGGTGGGGCGGGCATCGACAGCGTCACGCCGCCACGCCCGCCAATCGCCGCGCCGGCGACGCCGCGCTTGATCACGACGCGCGGATAAAAACGGCCTAGCGTCTGCATCTGGAGATTGAGGTCGACCGAGCCGGTGAGCTCCAACGCCTCATCGAGGTTGGCGAAGATCGTGCCCGTGCCGGCTGTCCATTTCAGGAAGGCTTCGGGGCCGACTTCGCGCAGGAAGCCGACGGAGGCGGGATCGATGGCGGTCGGGATTTCCCGTGCTTTTGCTTCTTTCAGCAGCGCGATCACCGCGTTGCGCGGACCCGGCGTGAAGAACGAGTAACCCGAAGCGAGCAGCAGGTTGACGTCGTCGAGCAGCGTCGGCGGCAGGTCTTCGGCACTGAGGTTGAGGTTGGCGCCGCGGTCGGTGAGGAAGCTTCGCTCGCCGTCGGTGTCGACGATCGAGATCAGCACGCCAGCCGGCGCTGTCACGTCCGCCGACAGCAGCGGCGTGACGCCCTGGGCGCGAAAGTAGCGAAGATTGGTGTCGAGGTCAGCCGCAGCGACGCGGGCCACGAAGCGGACATCGACGCCGAGCGAGCCGAGGCACACAGCCTGATTGGCGCCCGATCCGCCGGGCCGCGAGCGGATCATGGCGCGGCGGTCGGAGCCGCGCACGATCGGGCCTTCCGGCATCACGATGATGTCGGTGATGATGTCGCCGACGACGAGGATCGCCGGCTCGGTCATCTTCGGCCTCGCGTCGCCAAGGCGACGGCGATCAGCGCCGCGACGCGCGCGTTGTCTTCGACCAGCGCGATGTTGGAGACGAGGCTTTTGCCGCCGGTCAGCTCGAAAATGCGTTTCAGCAGGTACGGCGTCAGCGCCTTGCGGGAGATGCCGCCGCGGTCAGCGTCGGTGATGGCTGCCTCGATCATCGAGGCAATGTAGTCGGCATCCATTGCATCGGCGGCCGGGATGGGATTGGCGACGAGGATGCCGCCCATGCCGAGGGCAATCTGCGTCTCGATCAGCGCCGCTACCTCCTCCGGCTTGTCGAGCCGGTGATCGACCGGATAGCCGCTGGAGCGTGTCCAGAAGGCCGGGAAATCATCGGTGCCGAAGCCGATCACCGGCACGCCCTTGGTCTCCAGCACTTCGAGCGTCTTGGGGATATCGAGAATGGCCTTGGCGCCGGCACACACCACCGCGACCGGGGTGCGGCCCAGCTCCTCGAGGTCGGCGGAGATATCGAAGGTCGATTCCGCGCCACGGTGCACGCCGCCGATGCCGCCTGTCGCAAATACCCGGATGCCGGCCATGTTGGCGGCCTGCATCGTGGTCGCGACAGTCGTGCCGGCAATGCCGCGCGAATTGAGCAGCGCGGCAACATCGCGGCGCGAGGCCTTGGCGGCGACGCCGCCGGTCTTCGCCAAACGTTCCAGATCGGCGGCTTCGAGCCCGACCCGGAAGGCGCCGTCCATGATCGAGACCGTCGCCGGCACGGCGCCATTGGCGCGGATGACCTTTTCCACGTTCCCCGCCATTTCGAGGTTCTGCGGGAACGGCATGCCGTGCGTGATGATGGTGGATTCGAGAGCTACAACCGGACGGCCGGCGCTGAGCGCCGCGGCGACTTCGGGACTGATGGTCAAATGGTCTTTGGAGGGCACGCGGGGGAGGTCCTCGGATCGGCCAGGAGGGCGGTTAATCCCCTTAGAGTGCCCGGCGGCAGCATCGTCAAGAGGCGGTGAAAATCGTGCCTTCCGAAGTCTTGTCCCCACCCCCTTTTGGCACTAGGGTCCGGCCATTCGCCAACGCTCGCTGTCGGGGACACTTCACTGAGCACGATGGTTTTTGGCCCGGACCGTCCACCGGACCGTTCTGCGCCCGCCCATGGGCACATCGCAGCCCACCAGTTTCCCGGCGAAGACCCCCGCCGCTTGGCCGAGCCAAACCCATATCCCGATCCATTTGAGGCCGCCGCACGATGAACAGTGCGGCGGTTCAGCTTTTTGCCCAATCCCCGCTTGAAGCGGGTTCGACCGAACCGACAAGGAGACCCACAATGAACAAGTCGCTCGTCCTGGCGCTCGGCGCGCTGCTGCTCTGCAGCACGGCCGCCTCCGCGCAGGAAGAAAAGGTGCTCAACCTCTTCAACTGGTCCGACTATCGGGCCACCGACACGCTCGACAATTTCACCAAGCAGACTGGCATCAAGGTGGTCGAGTCCAACTACGACAGCAACGAGATGCTCGAGGGTAAGCTGGTTGCGGGCAGTTCGGGCTTCGACGTCGTCGTGCCGTCGGGCTTCTTCCTGCAGCACCAGATTCCCATCGGGCTCTATATGAAGCTCGATAAGTCCAAGCTCCCCAATCTAAGCAACATGGACCCTGCGATCATGAAGGACACGGAAGCCTTCGATCCGGGCAACCAGTACGCGGTCGACTACATGTGGGGCACGACGGCGCTCGGCTACAACGTCGACCTGATCAAGGCCCGGATGCCCAATGCACCGGTCGATAGCTGGGACCTGCTGTTCAAGCCGGAGAACGCCAAGCTCTTCGCCGATTGCGGCATCACGGTGCTCGATGCTCCGGCGGAAGTGATTGCGATCGCGCTCAACTACCTCGGCCTCCCGGCCAACAGCGAGAAGCCGGAAGATTTGAAGAAGGCCGAGGACCTGTTGACCTCGATCAAGCCCTACATCCGCAAATTCGACAGCTCGGGCTACATCGACGATCTCGCCAACGGCGATGCCTGCCTGTCGATCGGTTATTCGGGCGACGTCTACATCGCCAAGTCGCGCGCTGCCGATGCAAAGAAGGGCGTCAACATCAACTACGTGATCCCCAAGGAAGGCACGATCGAATGGTTCGACATGCTGGCGATCCCGGCTGACGCGCCGCACCCGGAAAACGCGCTGGCGTTCATCAACTACATCATGCAGCCGCAGGTCACCGCCGACATCTCGAACAACGTCTTTTATGCCAACGGCAACAAGGCGGCGTTCGACCTGACCAGCAAGGACATCACCAGCGATCCCAACATCTATCCGCCGGCCGATGTCGCGGCCAAGCTCGTGCCGCTGCAGGCCCACACCGACGCGTTCACCCGCGATTTGACGCGAACCTGGACCCGCATCAAGACCGGCCAGTAACAGACGATCGGGCGGGGCCACTGGCCCCGTCCGCATTTTTGGGGCGACTTCGTAGATGGCCAAGAAACCGCAGATCGCCGCCGACACCCGGCCGTGGCGCGAACCAGGCGCGAAGCCGTTCGTGCGGATACGTGAAGTGACCAAGAAGTTTGGCGACGTGCTGGCGGTCTCCAATGTCTCGCTCGATATCTACAAGGGCGAGCTGTTCTGCCTCCTGGGCGGGTCGGGCTCCGGCAAGTCGACGCTGCTGCGCATGCTGGCGGGCTTCGAGGAACTGACCTCGGGCAGCATCGAGATCGACGGCCAGGACATGGCCGGAGTGCCGCCCTACCAGCGGCCGGTCAATATGATGTTCCAGTCCTACGCGCTGTTCCCGCACATGACCGTCTGGAACAACATCGCTTATGGGTTGAAGCGTGACCATCTCACCAAGGATGAGATCGAGAGCCGCGTCGCGGAGTTGCTGAAACTCGTCAAGCTCGAGGGCTATGACCGGCGCAAGCCCAACCAACTCTCGGGTGGACAACGGCAGCGCGTCGCACTGGCCCGGGCGCTTGCCAAGCGTCCGAAGCTGCTGTTGCTCGACGAGCCGCTCGGTGCGCTCGACAAGAAGCTGCGCGAAGAGACGCAGTTCGAGCTGGTAAAAATCCAGGAGACGCTCGGCGTCACCTTCATCGTGGTAACGCACGACCAGGAAGAGGCCATGAGCCTTGCCACCCGCATCGGCGTGATGAACCAGGGCGAGATCGCCATGGTGGGCGAACCGACCGATATCTACGAATTCCCGAACTCGCGCTTCGTCGCCAATTTCATCGGTTCGGCCAACATGGTCGAGGGCGTGGTCACCGAGGACGAGCCGGACCATGTTCGCATCCGTTCGGCCGACCTCGGCACCGATATCTACGTCAATCACGGCGTCGACTGCGCACCGGAGCAGATTCTCTGGTGGGCGATCCGTCCCGAGAAAATTCGTCTGACGCGCGAGAGGCCCCTGGCCGAGAACGGCATTCCAGCCGATGCCAATGTGCTCAAAGGTTTCGTCGAGGACATCGCCTATCTGGGCGACATGACCGTCTATCAGGTCCGCCTCGACAACGGCCGCTACATGCGCGTCACTAAGGCCAATTCGGTGCGCGGCGATCCGGATGCGATCAGCTGGGACGAGGCTGTCTGGGCAAGCTGGGGCGGCGGCTCCGGCTCGGTGCTGACCTCATGACCTCCGTTGATGCTCCAGCGGTGGCACCGAAGCCAGCTCCCAACGGCATCTGGCCGACGCTGAAGGCCGCGCTCGTCCGCATGGGCATCACCGGTCGCTGGGTGGTCATCTTGCCGCCGGCGTTCTGGCTGACGGTGTTCCTGCTGATTCCGATCGCGGTGGTCTTCAAGATTTCGTTCAGCGAGGCGGTGGTCGCGCGGCCGCCTTATCTGCCGCTGCTGACCTTCGGCGAGGACGGCTCGGTGCAGCTGACGCTGCACCTCAGCAACTATCTCTTTCTCGGGCAGGACACGCTCTACATCGCGGCCTATCTCAACTCCATCAAGATTGCCTTCATCTCGACGATCCTGGCGCTGCTGGTCGGGTATCCGATCGCCTACTTTATCGCGCGCGCCTCGGACCGCTGGCGCAATATCCTGTTGATGCTGGTCATCCTGCCGTTCTGGAGTTCGTTCCTGTTGCGCGTCTATGCGTGGATCGGCTTCCTCAAGAACAACGGCGTCATCAACAATTTCCTTGGCCTGTTCGGCCTGCCGCAGATCACGATGCTCTACACCGATTTCGGCGTCTATATCGGCATCGTTTACACCTATCTGCCGTTCATGATCTTGCCGCTCTACACCAACCTCGTGAAGCTCGATGAGGCGCTGCTCGAGGCCTCGGCGGACCTTGGTGCGCGGCCGTTCCGCACGTTCCTCTCGGTGACGCTGCCGCTGTCGATGCCGGGGATCATCGCCGGCTCCATGCTGGTGTTCATTCCGGCGATCGGCGAGTACGTGATCCCGACGCTGCTCGGCAGCCCGAGTACGCTGATGATCGGCCGCGTCCTCTGGGACGAATTTTTCGCCAATCGCGACTGGCCGCTTGCGGCGTCGGTGGCTATCGCGATGCTGATCGTCGTTGTCGGGCCGCTGATGCTCATGCAGAACGCGCAGAACGCCGTGGTGGAGCGCAAATAGATGCGGCGCGGCCCCTTCATTCCGATCGTCGCGACGCTCGGCTTCATCTTCCTCTATGCGCCGATCGTGTCGCTCGTGGTGTTCTCATTCAACGAGAGCAAGCTGGTGACGGTCTGGGGCGGCTTCTCGACTAAATGGTACGGCCAGCTGTTTGCCGACCCGCAGGTGCTGAGCGCCGGGCTGCTGTCGCTCCGCGTGGCCGCGATCAGCGCCTCGATTGCGCTCGTTCTCGGCACGCTCTGCGGCGTGGCGCTGACGCGCTTTCGCAAGTTCCGCGGCAAGACGCTTCTGGCCGGTCTTGTGTCGGCACCGCTGGTGATGCCCGACGTCATCACCGGACTGTCGCTGCTGCTGCTGTTCGTCGCCATGGAGTCGATCTTCGGCTGGCCGGCGGGCCGCAGCGAGCTCACCATCATCCTGGCGCATTCGACCTTCTGCATGGCGTACGTGACGGTTGTGGTCCGCTCGCGTCTCGCCGATCTCGACCTCAGCCTCGAGGAAGCCGCCCAAGATCTTGGTGCGACGCCGGCTCGTGTATTCTTTGACATCACGCTGCCAATCATCGCGCCGGCGCTGGTGTCGGGCTGGCTGTTGAGCTTCACGCTGTCGCTCGACGATCTCGTCATCGCGAGCTTCGTGTCGGGTCCGGGATCGAGCACGCTGCCGATGGTGATCTTTTCGAAGATCAAGCTTGGCGTCTCGCCCGACGTGAACGCGCTCGCCAGCGTCATCATCGGGGTGGTGGCGCTCGGTGTGGTGGTCGCGACGATCCTGCAACTGCGCCGGCCGAAGACCCGGCCCGCCTGACGCCGGCCCACAGCCGGTCTGCGGCAAAACACCAAAGGACATCGACGTGACCGATACCGTGACCGATCGCTTCCTGCGCTACGTCGTCATCGACACCCAGTCCGATGCCAAATCGCCGACGCAACCTTCAACCGAAAAGCAGAAGACGCTGAGCCGCGTGCTTGTCACAGAGTTGTTGGCGATGGGCATCGCCGACGCGCATCTCAACGAACACGGCTACGTCTACGCGACCATTCCGTCGACCGTCGATAAGCCGGTGCCCGTCATTTGCTTCTGTTCGCATGTCGACACCGCGCCCGACTTCAGCGGCACCAACGTCAAGCCGCAGATCGTCCGCTACTACGCGGGTGGCGATCTCCAGCTCGTCGGCGATCCGACCCGCGTCATCCGCGTCAGCGACAATCCCGAGCTCCGCAACCAGATCGGCAACGACATCATCACCACCGACGGCACGACACTGCTCGGCGCTGACGACAAGGCCGGCGTTGCAGAGATCATGAGTGCCGCGCAGCTTCTCATCGATCATCCTGAGATCGAACACGGTACCATCAGGCTGTTGTTCACCCCTGACGAGGAGATCGGCCGCGGTGTCGACAAGGTCGACCTGAAGAAGCTTGGCGCCGAGTTCGCCTATACGATGGATGGCGAGACGGCCGGCAGCCTCGAGGACGAGACCTTCTCGGCCGACGGCGTCGAGATCGCCATCCGCGGTGTCGCGATGCATCCGGGCTTCGCCAAAGGCCGGATGGAGAACGCCATCAAGATCGGCGCTGCGATCATCGATCGGCTGCCGAAGGATGTGGCGCCGGAGACCACCGATGGCCGGGACGGCTTCGTCCATCCCACCGGCGTCACGGCCTCGATGGAGAAGGCGGCCCTCAGCTTTATCATCCGCGATTTCGACGATGCAGGGTTGGTCGAAAAGGAGGCAATGCTCGAGGCGATCACCCGTGATGTGCTGCGGTCCTATCCGGGTTCGTCCTACAGCTTCGAGGTCAAGCCGCAATACCGCAACATGAAGGCGATCGTCGACCAGCACCCGCAGATCGTCGACAATGCCGTCGAGGCCATCCGGCGCGCCGGCCTGACGCCGAAGCGCGGCGTCGTCCGCGGCGGCACCGACGGCTCGCGGCTGTCATTCATGGGGCTGCCATGCCCGAACATCTTCGCCGGCGGCCATGCCTTCCACTCGCCACTCGAATGGGTCAGCCGGCAGGACATGGAAAAGGCCGTCGCGACCATCGTCGAGATCGCGAAGGTATGGTCAGAGCGGGCATAGGTTCGCACACCTACGCCGGCATCCGGCCGCGATCAGAACGGGCTCCAGTCCTAGGCCAACGCGCGGCTTGTTGCACCCGGTTACGGCGGTCGCCCCCATTCAATATCTAATGTCCCGGCCGCCTCCCGCACGCCCGGTTTCTGTTCCCTCTTGCATCTGACTGACCGGTCAGTTATTAGTCAGCTGACCAGCCAGTCAGTTTGAGGCGGCGATGGCTAGAGAAGCAAATATTCGGGTGCCGAAATTCCGGCGGCGGGCCGAGGCCCGGCCGGACGAGGTGCTCGACGCAGCGCTGGCGCTGTTCATCGAAAACGGTTTCGCCAGCACGCGCGTCGAGGACATCGCGGCGCGGGCCGGGCTCAGCAAAGGCGCGGTTTATCTCTACTTTCCGTCCAAGGAGGCGATCCTTGAGGGCCTTGTGAAGCGGGCGGTGCTGCCGATCGCCAACAACGCGCTTGGAGTGCTCGAAAACTACGCCGGCGATCCGCGCCCAGTGATCTCGGCCGCCCTGCGGATGGTCGCCGGGCGGCTGATGGACCCAAAACTCGTGGCGATCCCGCGGTTGCTGATCCGCGAGATGATCCACTTTCCAGAATTTGCTCAGATGTATCGGCGCGACGTGCTCGACCGGGTCATTCCGGTGGTTGAAAAGCTGATCGCGAGCGGTGTGGCCGAGGGCTATTTCCGCCCGGTCGACCCGCATCTGACCGTCCGCTCCATCGTCGGCCCGATCGTGCTGCACATGCTGATGGCCGAGATTTTCGGCATCACCCCGCCTGGCGGGCTCGGGATCGACAAGCTCATCGACAACCACCTCACTATCCTCTTCGACGGCCTCAGCGCGCCGCAGAGCAACCGCCGCTTCATGGCGACCTGAAGGGACTAGGCATGCGCGCGTCACAAACAGAACGTCATTTCACTGGAGCCGGGCGATGAGCGGGTTCTTTGCTTGGGTTATGGGGCTCCTGGCCGCAATCATCCCCGGCATCGGCCATTCGTCGGCGCCAAGCTGGAACGGCTACGTCGAGGACGACTATGTCTATGCCGCCGCACCGAGCGCCGGCACCATCACCCAGATCGCGGTGGCCGAGGGCCAGCAGGTGAAGACCGGCGACGTGCTGTTTACGCTCGACAGCAAGCAGCAGCAGTCGAGCTACGATGCCGCGAAAGCGCAGGCGGATGCCGCGCAGGCGACCCTCGCTAACCTCCAGACCGGCAGCCGGCCGGAGGAAATCCAGGTCACGCAAGCGCAGTTGGCGAAATCGCAATCGGACCTGGCGCTCGCCAGGCAGACGCTCACCCGAACGCTGGACCTCTTCCGCAAGGGCAATGCCTCGCAATCGGACCTCGACACCGCAAATTCCGGAGTCACTTCGGCGCAGTCGGCGGTGGACACGCTCCGGGCACAGATCGCCGTCGCCAATTTGCCCGCCCGGTCGCAGCAGGTCGCGGCCGCGCAGGCGCAGGTGACGGCGGCTCAGGCACAAGCGAGCATGGCGCAGGCGGTGCTCGCCGACCGAACGGTGGCCGCGCCGGAGGCAGGCCGCATCGAGCGGCTGTTCTTCAAGACCGGGGAGGTCGCGGGGGCCGGCGTGCCGGTGCTGTCGATAAGCGGCGCCGACGCCATGAAGGTCGAGTTCTATGTCAATGAAGCCGACCGGCCGCAATTCGCCCTCGGCCAGCAGGTGAGCATCACCTGCGACGGCTGCGCCAGTGGGCTTACGGCAACGATCAGCTTCTTTGCCTCCGATCCGCAGTTCACGCCGCCGATCATCTACTCGCGCGATGAGCGCAGCCGGCTGGTATTCCTCACCGAGGCCGTGATGGATCAGCAGGCAGGCATCCTGCCCGGCCAGCCGGTGTCGATCGGCAAGCTCGAATGAGCGAAGCGCCGGTCATCGACGTCAAAGGCCTGACCAAGAGCTTTGGCGACAAGCGGGTGGTCGATCATTTTGACATCCGCGTGCCGAAGGGCGCCATCTATGGCTTTCTCGGCCCCAACGGCTCGGGCAAGACGACGACCATCCGCATGCTCTGCGGCCTGCTGACGCCGGACGAAGGCGAAGGCACGTGCCTCGGCTTCGACGTGCGCCGCGAAGCTGCGCAGATCAAGGAACATGTCGGCTACATGACGCAGAAATTCTCGCTTTATGAGGACCTCTCGATCCGCGAGAACCTCGATTTCATCGCCCGCATGTACCGGCTTGACCGGCGCAAGGAGCGCGTCGCCCAGGCGCTCGCCGATCTCGGCCTTGCCGACCGTGCCAGGCAGCTCGCCGGCACCCTCTCCGGCGGCTGGAAGCAGCGGCTGGCGCTTGCCGCATGCCTGCTGCACGAGCCGCAATTGCTGCTGCTCGACGAGCCGACAGCCGGTGTCGATCCGAAGGCCCGCCGCGACTTCTGGGACGAGATCCGGCTGCTGAGCGCCAGGGGCGTCACCGTGCTGGTCTCGACGCATTACATGGATGAGGCGGTGCAGTGCGACTTCATTACCTACATCGCCTACGGCAAGAAGCTGATCGACGGGCCATCCGCCGACATACCGAAGATGGTCGGTCTCGAGACCTGGCGCGTCGAAGGCCCAGACCTGCCTGTACTCGAGGCGCGGCTCAAGACTGAGCCCGGCGTCGAGCAGGTGGCGCGCTTCGGCGCCGTGCTCCACATCTCCGGTACGAACAAACCGTTGCTCAACGCCACGGTCGAGCGGCTCAAGGCCGATGGTACGCACCGCTGGACGCTGCAGGTCGCGGGGCTCGAGGAGGCCTTCATCTATCTGATGGCCGGTGCCCATGACAATTTCTCCGGGGATCCCGAGAGGTCCGCGGCATGAGCGGCGAGACCCCCTCCCCAACCCTCCCCACAAGGGGGAGGGTATCCATCGAGTCTGAGTCCCAAAAGCCACCGACCGGCCCCTCCCCCCTCGTGGCGGAGGCGGGGAGGGGGGCGGGCCACAAACACAGAAGTTACAGCTTCTCCTTCCGACGATTTGGAGCGGTGCTCTACAAGGAGTTCATCCAGATGCGGCGCGACCGCATCACCTTCGGCATGATGATCGGCCTGCCGCTGATCCAGCTCTTCCTGTTCGGCTTCGCCATCAATGCCGATCCGCACCATCTGCCGACGCTGGTCGAGATGGGCGACAATGGGCCGCTGACCCGCGCGGTAATCGCCGGCATGCAGCGATCGGACTATTTCGACTTTCAGGGGCAGGTGGCGGGCACCGCCGCCGGCGAGGAAGCGCTGCGGCGCGGCACGGCGAACTTCGTCGTCGTCATCCCGCAGAACTTCGAGCGTGACGTGATCCGTGGCCGGGCGCCGAACATTCTGATCGCCGCCGATGCTTCGGACCCATCGGCCGTCGGCGGCGCGTCCGCGGCGCTTTCGGGGATCGTCAATGCCGCCGTGGAGCAGGTGCTCACCGGTCCATTGGCCGCAGCCGGCAGCGGCGCGCCGCCGTTCTCGGTGGAGGTACAGCGCGAGTACAATCCGGAGGGCAAGACCTCGACCAACATCGTGCCGGGTCTGCTCGCCATCATCCTCTCGATGACGATGGTGATGATCACCGCCGTCGCCATCGTCAAGGAAACCGAGCGCGGCACGATGGAGATGCTGATCGCGACGCCTGTCCGGCCGTTCGAAGTGATGCTGGGCAAGATCCTGCCTTATGTATTCGTCGGCTATGTGCAGACCATTGTCTTCCTGCTCGCCGCGCAGGCGGTGTTCCATGTGCCGTTTGAGGGGAGTTGGTGGGCGTTCTTTCTCGGCTTCAACCTCTTCATCGTCGTCAATCTGGCGCTCGGCTTTCTGATCTCCACAGCGGCGCGCAACCAGATGCAGGCGATGCAGCTCAGCTTCTTCACCATCCTGCCCTCGATCCTCCTCTCCGGCTTTATGTTCCCATTCGCCGGCATGCCCGGCTGGGCGCAGTTCATCGGCCAGGGCGTGCCGGCCACGCATTTCCTTCGCGTCGTTCGTGCCGTGATGCTGAAGGGCGGCAACGTCGCCGACGTCAGCGGCGAATGCGGCGCGCTGGCGATCATCCTCGTGGTGATCTCGGTGATCGCGATGCTGCGCTATCGGCAGACGCTGGACTAAACCGCAAACCAAACCACGCGAAGCCGCTTGACTCATCCTTGCCGCGCAATTATATGACGTGTCATTGATGATATGTCATGTAATGGAGTTGAAAGATGAAGATCCACGCAATTCAAACCGGTTCGGTGCGGGTGAAGCTGGCGCAGCTCGACGCGCCGCATCCAGGCCCGATGGGCATTGTCGGGGTGTTGCTTGATTCGGAATGGAGCGGCTGGCTGCCGACCTATGCCTGGGCCATCGAGCACCGCGACGGCATCATCGTCGTCGACACGGGGCAGGCGGCGTATCTGCTGGAGGAGGTGCGGCGGTCGCTGCATCCGTTCCTGCACAATTGCGCGCAGTTCGAGATGGCGCCGGAACTTGAAGTCGGCCCACAGCTCAGCACGCTTGGCATCGGTCCGCGCGACGTCAAGCAGGTAGTCCTCACCCATATGCATATCGATCACGATGCGGGCCTGAGCCATTTTCCGCAGAGCACGATCCGGGTGGCGCCCGGCGAGATCGCGAATGCGCGGGGCGTGCTCGGCGCGATCCGCGGCCATCTGCCCCGGCGGTGGCCCACCTGGTTCGATCCACAAGACCTCGACCTCGTCGACGGCACCTATGGCCCGTTCGCTGCGAGCCGCCGCCTCACCGCGGATGGCTCGGTGATTGCGGTCGCAACGCCCGGACACACCGCCAACCATCTGTCGGTCATCGTCGAGGACGATGATGCGTCGATCTTTCTCGCCGGCGACACCTCGTACACCGAGGCTCTGATGCTCGCCGGCAAGATCGATGGCGTGAGCCCGAATGCCGCCGTCACGGCAGGAACGCTCGCGACGATCCGGCAATTTGCCACCGAGCGTCCGGTCGTCTATTTGCCGACGCACGACCCGGAGGCCGGCGCGCGTCTGGCCCGGAGGCAGATCGTACCGCTCTATCGCGGCAAGGAGCAGCATGCGGCCTGAAGAAGAGCTTCGTTTCCTGATTCTCGGCGCCCAGCGCGAGGGCAACCGCCTGCTCGCCGCGCAGCTCTCGCCGCTGGGGCTGACGCCGTCGCAGGCGGAAGTCATTCGCTGTCTCGCTGATCACGGCCCGATGTCGCTGCGGGCACTGGGCGAGTTGCTGGTCTGCGAAAGCGGCAGTCCGAGCCGGCTCGTCGATGCGCTGGTCAGCCGCGATATCGTGGCGCGGCGCGAAGATCCGACCGACCGCCGGCAGGTGACGCTGGAGCTGACGCGCACCGGCCGCGGTCTCGACGGCAAGGTACGGCAGATCGAAGAGCAGATGTACGCAATGATCGGAGGGCAGCTCGGGAAGGCCGGTATGGCCTCCGCGCTGGCGCTGCTGCGGCCGCTGGTCGCCGGGTCGATCTCCGGCGAGGCGATTGCCCGGCGGAAGGCCGGGGCCTCGCCGAAGAGCGGTTGAACGCCTGAAGGCTAGTCGCCGAGTGCCGCCTGCACCTGCCCGATGAGCCGGGCGTCGTCCCAGTAGTTGGCTTGCAGCCATGGGCTGGCGGCCGCCACTTCGTCGGCATGATGCGGCACCCAGCCGAAGCGGAGCGCGACGGCATGGCGGCCGGGCGTGACATTGTACATGTCGGCCAGCGCCTCGAAGACGCGCTTGCTGTGGCCATAGGCGTTGAGCTCGTGCGCGGCCCAGCGCGTCTTGGGCTGGGCCCAATCGGACGAGGGCAGGACGACGCGGCGGATATTGTAGCGGTCGCAGGCCGCCATCAGCCGCGCCGTGTCCTCGACAGCCGCCCAATGCACGGCCGGCGGATCGCCGACCGAGGCGGAAGTCGCTACGTGGATCAGGCCGCCGGCGCGCTCGAATATGGCGCGGACGTCGGGAGCCTCGTAGTCGATGGCCCGCAGCGTGGTGACGATATCGGCGCCGGCAGCGCGGTCGATGCCGATGGCACCGGGGAATGCGGCCATCAGCCGACGGCCGATGTTGCCCTGCGATCCGACGATGATCAGTGCAGTCCGGTCGCTCATGCGACTCTCCTTGGTGCGCTCAGCTCAGCCCGAACATCTGGTCCTGCCGCTGCCGCAGGGCATAAAGCCGGGTGGTCGCATCCGGCGCGGCATTGGCGCGGGTCAGCAACTCGCCCTTCTTCACCGGCGCAATGACCTTGCCGCCTTCGAGCAGCCCGACCGGCACGGCCATCTTGGCGCGGGCGTCGCCGATGGTGAGAATGAAGCTGCGGTAGCAGGTCTCGCCGATCGCATCGAAGCTTTCGCCGACCGCCAGGTCGCGCTTGGCCACGGCGCAGACTTCGGCCACCGGGTTGGGCAGCGGCACCATGTCCGGCTTGCCGTAGAGCATGATGCGCGCCGCGGTCAGCGGCACCTCGAGCGACGTGAGATGGTAGGGGCGGAAGAACGAATAATATGGCCCGATGCCGACATGCAGATCGTTCATGCGTTCGATGATCCGCGGGTGCTCCGCCTCGACGATCACGAACACACCCGGCGCCACGCCCTTGCCGATGGTGAAGTCGACGACGCCTTTCTTGTCGAGGATGCCGCCGTCCGCCTTGGGGATCAGCACCTTGACCATCTGGTCGCGGTCGGCCTTCGGGCCGTGCATGCCCGGCACATCTGGAACGAGGCCGGTGGCGTTGGCGATGGCGCACATCTCGACCATGGTCTTCGATCCATCGACGAACTCGACCAGCATGCGGGGGTTCATGTTCCGGCGGGTGGCTTCCTCGCGATAATCGTCGGGCACCGCATCGTGGTTGAGCGCATTGTTCTTGCCCTTGCCGGCGGAGACGATGCGGTAGCCGAGGGCCGAGGCGAACTCGATCAACTCCATGCAGGAGCTTGGCTCATCGCCGGCACCGACCGAATAGACGACGCCGAGCCGGTCGGCTTCCTTCTTGAGGTACGGCCCGATGGTGACGTCAGCCTCGACGTTCATCATCACCAGATGTTTGCCGTGTTCCATCGCCATGAGGTCGTAGTCGGCCGCGACGCCCGGCTTGCCCGTCGCATCGATGACGACGTCGATCTCGGGGGTGCAGACGAGCACCTCGGCGGAGGTGATGGCGAGCTTCTTATTGCCGATTGCCGCCGATACCTTGCTCAGCGTCTCGGCCTCGACGGCGTGCGAAGTGTCGCCATAGGCAATCGCCGTGGCTTCGAGCGCGGTGTGTGGCCGGCGCGTCGCGATCGCTGCAATCTCGATGCCGCGCATCAGCATGCCCTGGGTCACAAGGTCAGTGCCCATCTCGCCCGAGCCGATCACGCCGATGCGGATCGGCTTATTGTCGTCTGCGCGTTTGGCGAGATCGCGGGCAAGGCCCGTAAGGTGGACGTTGGTCAGCGGCTGGTAGGTCGGCATGGCGCGTCGCTGTAGCACTGGGGGCCGCCATTGGGAATTGCCAAGTCGGTGACGAGCGTTAAGTTGCTCGCATGACAGACGAACTCGACATCGCCACCGATGGCCGGCTTGGCGTCATCGCCCTCAACCGGCCGCAGGCGATCAACGCACTGTCGCTCGGCATGATCGAGGGGATCACCGCGGCGCTGCTCGACTGGCGTGACGATCCCTCGATCCGTGCAGCGCTGTTCGTCGGGAACGGTCCCAAGGGCTTCTGCTCTGGCGGCGACGTGCGCGCCGCACGGGCGTTGGTGCTTGAGGGCAGGGCCGATATCGCTGACGCCTATTTCGCCGCCGAATACCGGATGAACGGCCTGATAGCAGGCTATCCCAAGCCGCTGGTCGCACTTGGGCACGGCATCACTATGGGCGGCGGCATCGGCATTGCGGGCCACTGCCGGTTCCGGCTGACGCAGCCCGGCGCAAGGTTCGCGATGCCCGAGGCGGCGATCGGGTTCTTCTCCGATGTCGGGGTCAACGCCATCCTCGCCAGGGCCCCGCTTCATCGCGCACTGCTGTTCCTGATGTCGGGCACCGGAGTCAGCGCCGCCGATGCGCTGGCGCTCGGTCTCGCGGACGCCGTGATCGCAACGGACCGGGTGGGCGATGTCCGCGCCGGACTTAAAACGGCGGCCGCATCCGCCCATCCCGATGCGGCAATCGGCCGGCTGATCGAGGCGGAGTCGATCGACGGCGGAGAGGCAACATTCTGCGCGCTGGCAGATCTGTTGCCTCCCTCCACTCCCGAATCGCCGGCGATCTTCCTCGACCGGGTCGCCGGGGAACCGCGGCTGGCCGAACTCTCGGCGCTCCTCGCGTCCCGCAGTCCAAGCGCTTTGACCGCAATCTTCCACTCGCAGCTTGCGGCCCGGCGGCTGATGGACGTGCAGCAGGTGCTGGCGATGGATCTGCGGCTGGCGGCAGTCATGGCGCGTGCGCCCGACTTCGCCGAAGGCGTACGCGCCGTGCTGGTCGACAAGGACCAGCGTCCCATTTGGCGCCCGGGCACCCTCGCCGAGGTCGATCCGACAGTCATTCGCACCGCCGTGAAATAGCCGGTTGCCGGGCGATTATTGCCCCGCAACGGTCCGCCGATTAGCACTTCCTAAACCGTTCCCCCGCAGACTGCCGGCGGGGCAAATTGCCTATTGGGGGACGCGCGTCTCATGGCGGACAGAACGGATACGAAGGTCGTGGCGTTGCCGACGACCGTCGATCTCGATGCGCTGGATACGGTGCGCGACGGGCTGATCGAGGCGGTCGAGCTCGGTCCGGTCGAAGTTGATGCATCGGCGGTGGAACGGGTGGCGACGAACGCCCTGTTCATGCTGGTCAGCGCCGCCGAAACGTCGCGCCGCAACTCCTACGCCTTCGCGATTTCAGGGGCCAGCGCCTCGATGCTCGCCGCCATCGACCGGCTTGGTCTGGGCCGCAGCTTTACCGGTTTGATGAAAGGATAGCCCTTCATGCGCGTTCTGACGGTCGATGATTCCCGCACGATTCTCGCCATGCTCCACCACACCCTGTCCAATGCGGGGTTCGAGGTGCTGCAGGCCGAGGACGGCCAGAAAGGCCTCGACGTGCTCGCCAGGGAAAGCGTCGACGTGGTGATCACCGACATCAACATGCCGGTGATGGATGGCATCGAGTTCATCAAGAACGTCCGCGCCTCGGGCGAGCACAACAGCCTGCCGATCCTCATCCTCACCACCGAAACCAGCCAGGACAAGCGCGACCAGGGTCGCGCCGCGGGCGGTACCGGCTGGATCGTCAAGCCGTTCGATCCCGAAAAGCTGATCTCGGTCATTCACCGCGTAGTGCATTGACCAGGGGCCGGACCCAGAAGGGCTAGAGCCTGAATGAGTGATCTCGACGATTTCAAAGCGACATATTTTGACGAGTGTTCCGAGCTTCTGACCGAACTCGAAGAGCAGTTTGCAGCAATCCAGGCGGGCGACCGCACCTCCGACCGGCTGAACGCCGTGTTCCGCGCCATCCATTCGATCAAGGGCGGCGGCGGCGCGTTTGGATTCTCGGAGCTGGTGGCCTTCGCCCACGCCTATGAGACGCTGCTTGATCACGTCCGCGACGGGCGCATCGAGCTCGGCTATGCGGTCGCGACGCTATGCATCCGCGCCAACGACATCGTTGCCGACTTCGTCAATGCGGCCAAAGCCGGCATCAGCCTTGGCGCCGCGTATGGCGCGGACGAGCGCCTGCAGTTCGACGCCCTGACCCGCGGGGATGTTCCCGCCGGGGACGACGGCCTTGGGATCGACGAATTCGACATCGACTTCGTGCCGGTGATGGTCAACCTCGATGGGGCCGCTGTGCCGATCCCGGCCGCGACCCCGTCTCCGCCGTCCGTCGAAGACAATTTCGCGCTGCCGCCGCTGAGCGTCGAAAAGGGTCATTGGGAAATCCACTTCGCCCCGCACAGCGAGCTCTATTCGCGCGCCAACGACCCGCTGCTGCTGTTCCGCGAGCTTGGCAATCTGGGCGAATTGACCGTGGTGGCGAAGGTCGCCGACATCCCGCCGCTTGCCGATTTCGAGCCGTTCGGCATCTATTGCACCTGGGACCTGACGCTGGTCTCGCCGACCGCGACGGCGGATTCGATCGCCGAGGTGTTCGAGTTCGTCGAAGGCAATTGCGACCTCTCGATCGCGCTGCTCGGTGCCAAGACGCCAGCCACAGCCGAGCCCTCGCTCGCCGACCTTGCCGCGCTGGTGGCGCCGGTGCGACCGGTACAGGCCGCCCCCCCCGCTTCAACTCCTGCAGCTACGGAACAGGATTCTACCCTGAGCTTCGCCGATCTGGCGGAGACGATGAAGAAAGAAATGCCGGTGCGCGTCGTTCCGCCTGCGCCGGTCGCTGCCAAGCCCGTCAAGCACGACATCGACCCGGCACCGTCGCTGGCCGTCGAGGAGACCGAGGATCGCCGCACGGGTGAAGCCGATCGCCGTGGCGCCGCGGTGCAGTCGATCCGCGTCGATCTCGACAAGGTCGACCGTGTGGTCAACATGGTGGGCGAGCTGGTCATCACCCAATCCATGCTTACCCAGCAGATGGATGACACCTTGCGTGCCCGCTACCAGGAGCTGGTACGCGGCCTCGAGGTTTTGGCGCAGACGACGCGCGGCCTTCAGGACTCGGTGATGGCGATCCGCGCGCAGCCGGTCAAATCGGTGTTTTCCCGCATGCCGCGCCTCGTCCGCGAATTGGCGCAGAAGACCGGCAAGAAGATCAGGCTCGAAACCATCGGCGAAGCGACCGAGATCGACAAGACGGTCATCGAGCAGCTTTCCGATCCGCTCACCCACATGATCCGCAACTCGGCCGACCACGGCATCGAGAGCCCGGAAAAGCGTCGTTCGCTCGGTAAGAACGAAATCGGCACCATTCGGCTTTCTGCGGAACAGGCCGGTGGCAATATCCTCATCGCGGTCGAGGACGATGGCGGCGGGATCAATCGCGACCGCGTCGTCCAGGTGGCGCGCGATCGCGGCGTCATCGGGCCGGATCAGCAAATGACCGAAGAGCAGATCGACAATCTGATCTTCGCGCCCGGTTTCTCGACCGCCACGGAGGTTTCCGATATTTCCGGCCGCGGTGTCGGCATGGACGTCGTCTTGTCGAACATCAAGAAGATCGGCGGTTCGGTGCATGTCAAATCGCGCACCGGCCTCGGCACGCGGATGACGCTGCGCCTGCCGCTGACGCTTGCCGTGCTCGACGTCATGCTGGTCAAGGTCGGGCCATCGCCCTACGTCATTCCGTTGAGCTCCATCGTCGAGACGATCCAGTGCTCGCGCGCCGATTTCGGCCGGGCGCCGTCGGGTGCCAAAGTGCTCCGCGTGCGTGGCGAATATGTGCAGGTGGTCGATCTCGCCGATCGCTTCGACCTCGGCACCGGCGTCGATCTCGCCAACCGCTTTGTCGTCCTCTGCGAGGCCGAAGGCGGCACCAAAGTGGCGCTGGTGGTCGATGACATCATCGGCCAGCAGCAGGTCGTGATCAAAAGCCTCGAAGAGAATTTCGAACGGATCGACGGCATCGCCGGCGGAACCATACTCGGCGATGGCAATGTCGCCCTCATCGTCGACGTACAGGGCCTCAAAGCCCAAAAACTGCACAAGAACGCCGCCTAGAACGGACGGCAGAAAGCTCAGAAGATGGACTCGCTTGCTTACAAGGACGACTACGGCGCCTCGACCCAGGTCAATGCGCAGAACTCACTGCAACTCATCGCCTTCTCGATCGGCGAACAGACCTATGGCGTCGAGATTACCACCGTGCGCGAGATCCGCGCCTGGAACGGTGCAACGCCGCTGCCGAACACCCGCGAATACGTGCGGGGCGTCATCAATCTGCGCGGCACGATCGTGCCGATCTTCGACCTGCGCGCCCGCTTCGGCGAGGGTCCGACCTCGCCCACCAAGAACCACGTCGTGGTGGTGATGTCGGTCGGCGAGAAGTGGGTCGGCATTCTCGTCGATGCAGTGAGCGATATTCTCACCGTCAGCAAGGACGACATCCACAATGTGCCGGAAGGCAATTCGATCGACACCGAGCTGCTCAACGGCATCGTGACGCATGAGAGCCGGATGGTCGGACTGATCGATCTCCATGCCGTTGTATCGGGCGCCAAGCTCGACGCGTAGCCTCGACGAATGGAAAATATAAAGGGCGCCGCGGGCGCCCTTTTCGTTTTTAGTCCAGGAAAGTCGTACGGCCTAGAATAGGTCGATGTCGCCGCTCGATGGTTGCGCGGCAACGCCGGAGAGCGCCGGGACGCGCAGTTCGTCGAGCACGAGATTGGACCAGATTTCGTCGTAGTCGGAATCGGGCGCCGTGGCCGGCAACAGCGCGAACTGGCGCACCGCAAGGGCCATATTCTGACAGCGCTGCTCGATGCGATCCTGGCCTTGCAGGGCGCTGACGATCATCGCCACTGCGTCGCGCTTGGAGTCGGCACAGGTCATCGACTTGTCGGCGAGGACTTCGAGAGCGTAGGTGATACCCTCGACCATCGCCGCGGTCTGGCGTGCGGTCTCGTCGAGTTCACGTGCAAGCTTCTGCAGCGACATAGATAGCCAAACCCCCGAACTCAGCAACCCATACCGCAGAAGTCTGAAGCTCTTCTTTCCGGGATAGTCACAGCCGCATCGTTGCGTAAACTGGTTAGAAGTTCCCTAAGGAATTTCGCTCTACTGTGATGACAACCTTGTCAGGGGCGACAAAAGACTATGACGACGAGCCAAGGCGCCGCACCCGCGTTCGACAGGGGCGTGGTGACGACGATTCACCAGGGCGATTGTCTCGTCGGCGGCGAGGAGGATTTGACCTTCTCGACCATCCTCGGCTCGTGCATCTCGGCCTGCATCCGCGACCGCGACGCTCGCATCGGCGGCATGAACCACTTCCTGCTGGCCGAGCCATCTGGCGCCGCCAAAGACCGCTACGGCGCGTCGGCGCGCTATGGCGCGTTCGCGATGGAGCAACTGATCAACAAGGTGCTGAGCCGCGGTTCGGGCCGCAAGGGAGCGCTCGAGATCAAGGTTTTCGGCGGCGGCCTGATCAATGCGGCGCTGAGCGATGTCGGCGCCAAGAACATCGAGTTCGTCCGTGAGTTCCTTCACAACGAAGGCTATGAACTGGCGAGCGAGGACGTCGGCGGCAGTTTTGCGCGCCGGGTAATGTTCAAGCCGCATTCCGGCCGCGCCTTCGTCAAGCGCCTCGACAGCAGTGCTGCGGCGAATGTCGCGAAGGAAGAACTGACGATCGTCGGCAGCCGCCGCAACATTGCGCCACGGCCACCGGCCGACGACATCGAGCTGTTCTAGCCTCCCCCCCGCGAGAGAAAATCCGGGACAAGACCGCTGTCGTAACCAAAATCTTACCGGCCATTGGCCCGGTATAGAGTTGGTTAACCATTCGGATTTTAGGGTCGAATCGCACGATTTCTCACCCGATCCGGATGCGCCGCACCAGACTAGCGCTGATCGTCAATCTGATCTGGCTGACGGCTCTTGCCGCGGCAGGGGTGGCGCTTTGGGTCATCGGCCCCCAGTTGGTCCGGGTCGCCGCCGCCACTTTGATCCTCGCCTCTGCCTTCGCCCTCAACCTCCTCATCGCGGCCCAGATCGAGCGCAACGTGCAGCGCAAGGTCGCCGAACTCGGCCGTGCCGTGGGGGCTGCCGGGCCCAAGGACCTCCGTGACGGCGTCTCGATCGAGGCGATCATCGCCAATCTCGCGGGGCGACTGGAGCGTGCGCATCAGTTCAAGGCGGCCTTCGTCGGGCTCAGCCAGCCTGCGCTGGTGGCCTCGACCGAGGGCGAAATTCTCGGGGCGTCGCGGGGCCTTGCCGCTATCGAACCCCGCGCCGTCGAGGGGGCCAATATCGATATTGTTTTCGGTCCCGGCTATTTTGCCGGCGGCATCGCCGAGGAATCGCTGGTCCGGCTGGGTGACATCCGCTACGCCGCGCACCGCCGCGCCGCCGGGCACGGGCGCGTCGTGCTCGAGATGGTGCCGGCCGGCACTTATATCGGCGACGACGATCTCGATGCCTTCGCGACTGCCATGGCCGGCGGCCACACCGGTTTCCGTTTCGATCCCAAAGCGCTTCAAAGCTCACCCGGATTGCGGCAGTTGGCGGACGGGCTCGAGGCGCTGGACCTCGGCGTTTCGGCGTTGGCGAGGCTCTCGGACGGTGAATCGCTCACCGCCCAGATGCGGTCGGCCAATTCCGGCATTGCGCCGCAGGTGCGCGACCTTGCCGACCTTCTGGCTGCGCTGACCGCAGAGCGCGACGAGCACGCCGAGGCGCGCAGCGCCCTCGAGGCCAAGTGCGAGGCGGTGCTCAATGCCATCGATAAATACCGCATCTCGGTCGCGGAGATGGCGGAAGCCGCGCACGGTGCGCAGACGGGCCTCGCGGTGGCCGGGCAGTCGATCGAGCGTGGCCGCGAGCGGACGCGCACGGCACGGGCATTGGGCAAGCAAGCCAAGGGCATCGTCGGCGAGGCGACCAACGTCGCCAAACGCGCCAACATGGCGGCGGGGAGCGTCGAGGGCGCCACCGCCGAGATCGACAGGCTGGTGGCAGCGATCGAGGACGTCAGCTTCCGCACCAATCTCTTGGCGCTCAACGCCGCCGTCGAAGCCGCGCGCGCCGGTGAAAAGGGAGCGGGGTTCGCCGTCGTCGCCGACGAGGTGCGCACCCTGGCGCAAGTCACGCAAAAGACCGCGCGCGAGATACGAGGTCTTGTCGGCACCAGCCGCAATCAATCCGAATTGAGCATGGTCGAAGCGGATAATCTCAAAAATATTCTCGCCGGACTTACCGTACATTTAGAGAATCTAAGCAATGAGACCGACATGATCTCCGGAGCCCTTGATGAGGGCAGCGGGGCAATCAGCCGGCTCGATACGCATGTCACCTCCGTCGGGGACGCGGCGTCGCGGGCTCTGAAGCTGCCGGCGAGACGGCAGCAGGGGCGGTGACTGAGGTATGATGGATCCAAACGAATTCTCCCTGGGCGAGCGGGAGTTCGAGCGCATCCGCGCGCGGCTCTACGATGTCGCGGGGATTTCGCTCTCGGATGCCAAGCGCACGCTGGTGATTGCGCGCCTGTCCAAGATCGTCCGCACTATGCGGCTGCCCTCGTTCGACGCCTATCTCGATTTTCTCGAGCGCCAGGGAACGGCGAGCGACGCGCAGGACTTCGTCAACGCGCTGACCACCAACCTCACGCGCTTCTATCGTGAAGAACACCATTTCGCGCACCTCGTGACGCATGTCGGCGAGCTGATGAAGACGAGGACCAGCCAGTCCGAGAAACGCCTCCGCATCTGGTCGGCGGGCTGTTCGACGGGGCAGGAGCCCTACACCATAGCGCTGTCGCTGCTCGACGCCTGGCCCGAGCTCAAGCGTTGGGATATGAAGATTCTCGCGACCGATATCGATACTTCCGTGATCGCCAAGGCGGCGACCGGCATATATCCCGAGACCGAGCTCAATGGTCTCTCCGCCGAACGCGTGCGGCTTTTCGAGCGGGTCGCTGACGGGCGTATCCGCATTCCGCCGGCGATCGCCTCGCTGGTCTCGTTCAAGCCGCTCAACCTCATGGCCCCATGGCCGATGAAGGGGCCGTTCGACGCGATCTTCTGCCGCAACGTGGCGATCTATTTCGACAAGGCGACACAGGGCGAGGTTTTCGGCCGGCTCGGCAAGATTCTCGCGCCGGGCGGCTTTCTCTACATCGGCCACTCCGAGAATCTCGGCAACGGCAGCACCGGCTTCCGGCTGGTCGGCAAAACCATCTATCAGGCGCGCAACGCCGAGCAGCGGACGAGGGACGCCGCATGAGCATCAGGGTTCTTATCGTCGACGATTCCGCGCTGATCCGCGAGGTCCTGAGCCGCACGCTCGGCCGCGATGGCGACATCACGGTGGTCGGCACCGCCGAGGATCCGATCGACGCCCGCCAGAAGATTCGGGCGCTCAATCCCGATGTGGTGACGCTCGACATCGAAATGCCCAACATGAATGGGCTCGCCTTCCTCGACAAACTGATGCGGCTCCATCCGCTGCCAGTAGTGATGGTCTCGACGCTGACCACCAAAGGTGCCAGTGAGACGCTGCTGGCGCTCGAACTGGGCGCGGTGGATTTCGTCGCAAAGCCCTCGACCGATCTCGCCGGCGGCCTCGAGGCATTCGGCGCGAACCTCCGCGAAAAGGTCCGCGCTGCGGCGACCAGCGACGTGCGGGGCCGCTCCGCCAAGCCGGCGATGGGGCAGAAGCTTCGCACCGCGGCGGCGCCCAACGGCGCGTTGATCGCCATCGGTGCATCGACCGGCGGCGTTGAGGCCATCCGCGTCGTCCTCGGCGAGATGCCGGCCGACTGCCCGCCCATCGTTATCGCCCAGCATATGCCAGCCGGCTTCACCTCGCGCTTTGCGGCGCGACTCGATGAGCTAAGCGAGGTCACGGTGCTCGAAGCCGAGGACCGCATGCCGCTCGAACCCGGCAAGGCCTATGTTGCCCGCGGCGACTGGCATTTGCGGGTTGAGCGCAGCTCCGGCCAGTTCAAATGCCGCCTGACGCAGGACGATCTCACCTCCGGGCACCGCCCGAGCGTCGATGTGCTGTTTGAATCGGTGGCCCGCACGGTTGGCGCCATGGCGGTCGGCACTATCCTGACCGGGATGGGGCGCGACGGCGCCCGCGGCCTCAAGCTGATGCGCGATGCCGGTGCCTACACCGTCGGCCAGTCGCAGGCCTCAGCTCTCGTCTACGGCATGCCACGCGTCGCCTTCGAGGAGGGTGCGGTGGTCGAGCAGGCCCCGGTCGAGGCGATTGCCGCAAAGCTCGCAAATGCTCTCAACCGGTTGAAATCGGCCGCATAACATGCGGATGGCACGGTTGAGGGAATGGTAACGCTTTTTGCCTAGGGTCGGTCCAGTGCCGCGTTGTCTGTTTGGCACAATAAAGGTTCGGCGTAGAGATGCCTAAAGCGAGTGATGTCAGTGTCCTGATCGTGGATGACCAGCAGTCCATGCGGGGCATCTGCAAATACATCCTGACCTCGCTCGGCTTTAAGGACATCATCGAAGCCAAGAGCGGCCGCGATGCACTGGGCAAGCTCGAAAAATCCAACGTTCACCTGATCATTTCGGACTGGAACATGGAGGACATCGACGGCCTGACGCTGCTGCGCGTTATCCGCAAGCATCCCAAGACCGCCAGCATGCCGTTCATTATGGCGACCGGCCGCTCCGACAAAGAGCAGGTGAAGGAAGCGATCTCCTTCGGCGTCAACAACTACATCATCAAGCCGTTCGATGCGGGCACGATGAAGAAGCGCATCGAAGCCGTCATCGGCGCGCTGAGCTAAACCTCAAGCCTACCACAAACCCTGACACATCCTGTCGCGCTGCCATGTCATAGTGCGGCATGCTCGACGACGACATCGACAGCCTGCTCGATCTCTTTGACCTGCCGCTGCAGCTGCTGGCGCGCGAGCTTTATGCGCTGGTGCGGGACATCCGCCCCGATTTCACCGCGAAAGTCTCGTTCGGCTGGCTGACGGTCAACTTCCACTACCGGCGTGGCTTCATCGCGGCGATCTATCTGCGCGGCGACCACGCTTCGTTGGTATTCCAGGACGGGCGCCTCCTCGACAGTCCGCTGCTGACTGATGACGGCAAGGTCAAGCGCGTGCGTTGGATACCCTTCACGCCCGGCGACACATTGCCGGTCGACGAGATTGCCATCCTCCTCGCGGAGGCAGTTGCGCTCCGCAGCTAAGGCTGTATCAAGGCCCTGACTGACGGAGGTTTCCATGGCCCGCATCGGCCTCGTCGCACATGACGACAAGAAGGACGAACTCGTCGCCTGGTCGCTGAAGAACCGCGACAAGCTCGCGCTGCATGAGCTCTGGGGCACCGGCACAACCGGCGGCCGGGTGGTCGACGGCACCGGCCTCAAGGTCACGCGCCTCCTCTCGGGACCGCTCGGCGGCGACGCGCAGCTCGGTGCGATGATCGCCGAGGGTCGGCTCGACGCGCTGATCTTCTTCGTCGATCCGCTGACCGCGCAGCCGCACGATGTCGACATCAAGGCGCTGATCCGGCTGGCGACGCTCTACAACACGCTGTTCGCCGTCAACCACGCCAGCGCCGACGCGGTCCTCGCGGCCCTTTGACCGATGCCGCGGAGGGTCAAGGTTGACCCAAACGTCACCATGTGAACATTGTCCGCCAAACGGCCGGATTAGAGCCGAAAAGTCAGGACTACAGGACGCGGGGGCGGGGTGGCTTTCGACGCAGTTATCGACGTTCAGAACGTCAGCAAGAGCTTTGGCGGACTGACCGCCGTCAAGGATTGCTCCCTCAAGGTCGAGCGCGGCTCGATCACCGGCCTGATCGGCCCCAACGGTGCAGGCAAATCCACGCTGTTCAACCTGGTCGCCGGTAATATCGTCCCCGACAGCGGCAAGATCATCTTCGACGGCAAGGACGTTACCGGCCTCGCGCCCTATGCGCTGTTCGGGCTTGGCATGCTGCGCACCTTCCAGATCGCGCATGAATTCTCCAACATGACGGCGCTAGAGAATTTGATGGTCGTGCCCGACCACCAGCCGGGCGAGAGCCTCTTTGCCTCATGGTTCATGCCGGGCGCCGTCCGTGCCAACAATCTGGCGGTCAAGCAGAAGGCCAGCGACGTCATCGATTTCCTGAAGCTCGCGCACGTCAAGAACGAGCTCGCGGGCAACCTCTCAGGCGGTCAGAAGAAGCTGCTCGAGCTCGGTCGCACCATGATGGTCGACGCCAAGGTGGTGCTGCTCGACGAGGTCGCGGCCGGCGTCAACCGCACGCTGCTGCAGGATCTCGCCGCCAATATCGAACGGATGAACCAGGAGCTCGGCTATACCTTCTTCGTCATCGAGCACGACATGGATCTGATCGGCCGGCTCTGCGATCCGGTGATCGTCATGGCGCAGGGCGAAAAGATCGCCGAGGGCCCGATGAGCGAAATCCGCGCCAATCCGGCGATCATCGAAGCCTATTTCGGCGTTCCGGTGAAAGCCGCCTGATGCCCATCATCGAAGTCAAAAGCGTCGTCGGCGGCTATGGCGGTGCGCCCATCCTCAATGGCGTCAATATTGCCATCGAGGCGTCCGACATCGGCGTCATCGTCGGGCCGAACGGCGCCGGCAAATCCACGGCGCTGAAGGCCATCTTCGGGCTGGTCAAGGTCAGCGACGGCAGCGTGACGTTCAATGGCGCCGAGATCACCAATTCTCTGCCCGACAAGCTCGTGCCGATGGGGTTGAGCTTCGTGCCGCAGGAAAAGAACGTCTTCACTTCGCTTACCGTCGAGGAAAACCTTGAGATGGGTGCCTTCATCCGGCGCGACGACATCTCGGCGTCGCTCGGCGAAATCTACGACATGTTCCCGGTGCTCAAGGAAAAGCGGCGGCAGCCGGCGGGGGAACTGTCGGGCGGACAGCGCCAGATGGTGGCCATGGGCCGCGCCCTGATGAGCAAGCCGCGGCTGCTGATGCTCGACGAGCCGTCAGCAGGCCTCAGTCCGCGCTACGTGCTCGAGATCTTCGAGCAGATCGTCAAGATCAACAAGGCGGGCGTCGCGAT
>CAZNAE010000003.1:0-61072 GCA_964570695.1 uncultured Devosia sp. | reverse complement strand
CGATCAAGTACGAAGGCGTCATCGGCCCGATCAGCTTCGACCAGTATGGCGACATCACTGGGCCATTCCGTCTATGGAAGATCAAGGACGGCGCGGTGACGACGACGGGCGAAATGAGCGCCGACGACGTCCAGAAGCTCAAGGCCAGCCTCGGGAACTAGAATCTACCTGCGCAACGCTTGGACGGCTGCCCTCTTGTCAGGGCGGCCGTCTTTGGCAGAGGACCGTATCACGGCCGGGGCCCAGCGGCCTTCGCCCGGTCAGGATTTGAGCGCGGCGTCCGTCGGCGGGGCAGCGGATTCGCGGACGACGAGCTTTGGCGTCCAAACCTCTGTCATCGGCGCCGCAGCGTTGCCGGACTCGATCTGGGTGAGCAGCAGGTCGATCGAACGCTTGGCCATGTCGAGGATGGGCGTTGCCACCACGGTTGGGCGCGGATCCAGAATCTCGCCGAACTCCAGATCGTCGATACCCACCACCGAAACATCAAGTGGCACGCTGAACTTGAGTTTTCGAAGCGCGAACAGCAGCCCCATGGTCATCATGTTGGAGATGGCCACTATCGCTGTGGGGCGTTTGGGCAATTCAAGGAGGTCGAGCGCCGCGTTGTAGGCCTCGGACTGGTCGAATTGCCCCGGCAGGGCGAGGGCCGGATCGGATTCAAGACCGCGATCGCGGAACGCCTTGAGATAACCGGCATGACGGTCGTCGCTGGTGGCAAGGCCCGGGATGCCGAGGATGATGCCGATGCGCCGGTGCCCAAGAGAGAGGAGATGTTCCGTTGCGAGCCGTCCAGCCTCGACATTATCGGTCTTGATGACGTTGTAAGGCAGGCCCTCGACGAACATGTCGAGCAGAACCGTCGGTACATGAATCTGGTGGATCAGATTGGCGCCGTGCTCGGCGTCCGAACGGGTGGGGATGACGATGAGGCCCGCAACGCGCTGTACCCGCATAATGGTCAGCACCTGGCTTTCGCGCGCCGCATCCTGCCCGGTTGAGAACACGACGGAGGTATAGCCCCGCGCCAGACAGACGTTCTCGACGGCGCGAGCGACGGCAGCGAAATGTGGGTTCGCGATGTTAGGAACGACCAGTCCGATCAGTTGCGAACGGCCGCTGCGAAGACTCCTCGCCGCCCCGTGCGGCACGTAGCCCACCTCGGCGATGGCGCGTTCGACGCGCTCGATGGCATCCTCGCTGACTGGGGCCGAGCGATTGACCACGGCCGAGACGGTGGAGATCGCCAGACCTGCGCGTTTCGCCACATCCTTGATGGTCGCCACGCGTCCCCCTTGCCAAACCCGGCGCGTCCATGTCACGTATACGAAACGTTCCGTTCTCGCAAAAACAATCTCCGGCAGGTGCAGATGCACCAAACCGCGAAGAAAGGTCAGCAAGACACGAAACGTTTCGAGCGGGAGACCGCAAAGCAATGGCGCTTGGGAGAGCGCCCAGGGAGGACATCAATGTTCAAGCTCAATCGTCGCAACTTTATCGCGTCAAGCGCCGCGCTGGCCGCTTCGACCGGACTCGCCGGCCGCGTCAATGCCGCCGACTCGGGTACCATCCGCATCCTGATGAATGGCGGCGATGCGGACCTGCTGACCACCAACAACGCCATCGCGCGCTTCAACAAGAAGTTCCCGAATTTCACCGTGACGGTCGATATGGACCCGATCTCGACGGGTTGGGGCGACTATGTGACCAAGGTGCTGAGCGAGTTCGCCTCGAACAGCCAGCACGACATCTACGGCACGGCCATTGAGACGTTCCAGACCTTCGCATCGCGGGGCGTCATGGAACCGATTGACGACTTCGTCGCCAAGAACCCGAACTATTCGGATTTCGCGCCGGCGCTGTTCGACGACTGCAAGTACCAGGGCAAGACCTATTTCGTGCCGACGTCCTGGAACAACATCATGATCAACTACAACCGTGACCTGTTCGACAAGGCCGGCGTCACATATCCAAAGACAGGCTGGACCTGGGACGATTTCCGCGAGATCGCAAAAAAGCTGACAGTCAAAGACGCGTCCGGCACCGTCACGCAGTGGGGTTACGAAGTTCCCAACCAGAACTTCTTCATCCAGCCCTGGCTGTTCTCGAACGGTACCGGTGCGCTCAACGCCGACTGGAGCGCGTCCAACATGCTTGACCCCAAGGTGGCGGAGTCGTTGCAGTTCCTGCACGACATCATCCACGTCGATGGCTCGGCGCCGATCCCCGGCAACGACACCATGGACAATCAGTTCCTCGCCGGTCAGGTGGCGATGATCAATCGCGGCCATTGGATCATCCCGAACGTCAAGAATGCCAAGCTCAACATGGATGTGGCGATCCCGCCGGCCAAGGTGAACGACTACACCGTCGTCGGCTTCGGCGCCGTCGGTATCGCCAAGGGCGCGCAGAACATGGATGCGGTGCAGGCCATGCTCGCCGAACTCACCGGTCCGGAGCTCGAGATGGACGTCGCCAAGGCTGGCGGCTCGGTACCAGGTTCGAAGGCCGCTGCCTCGATCCCCGAGTTCCTGGCCTTCCCGCCCAGCGCTCACCTTTATTACGAGACGTTGCCCCATACCCAGGCGGTGCCGTCGCCGGCCAACTTCCAGGAAGTCGAGAAGATCTTCATCCGCTACTACACCGCCATCATGTCCGATGAGATGTCGGTCGCCGATGGCTGCAAGCAGGCCGACGCGGAGCTCAACGATTCGTTCGCCCGCCTCAAGGCGCAATTGAAGGGCTAGTTCAAGCGCTCCTCCCGGACCGCTAAGATGGGGCGCACGCTTCGTGCGCGCGCCCCGTCGGCGATGGTGATCCTATGACCGCAACAGCAGCGAGACGCTCCGACCTGCGTTCCAACCAGGCGAGGGCGGGCTATGTCTTCATCTTTCCGGCGCTGGCGCTCTATGCGCTGTTTGTGCTTGCCCCGGTGCTGGTGACGGTCGTCCTGTCCTTCGCATCGTACGATCCGCAGTTCGGTTCACATTGGGTGGGTCTCGATAACTTCGAGCGCTTCTTCTTCGACGCACGTTCGAAGACAATCTTCTGGAATACACTGCGCTTCACGCTGATGGCGGTGACCGGCAACGTCACAGTGGGCCTGCTGCTGGCGCTGGCGCTCAACCGTGCGATGCCCGGCTGGCTGCTCTACTTTTTCCGGCTCGCGTTCTTCCTGCCGGTGATCATCGCTGCGGCGTTCGTCTCGATCGTCTGGGGCTATTTCTTCCAGGACAACGGCATTTTCAATTACTACCTCGCCCATCTCGGGCTGCCGACCGTACGCTGGCTGACCTCGGCCCAGAACGCGATGCCGTCGATCGTCTTCATGGACGTCTGGAAGAACACCGGCTTCTTCATGATCATCTTCATCGCGGCGCTGCAGGGCGTGCCCAAGACCATCATGGAAGCGGCGATCATGGACGGAGCGTCGCCGTGGCGGCGGTTCTGGCGCATCACGCTGCCGTGGATTTCGCCCGTGGTGTTCTTCGCCATCGTCTACGCCTCGATCGGGGCGCTGCAGGTCTACGAATCCATCTGGATCCTCACCAAAGGCGGACCGGGCGACGCCACAAGGTCGATGTCGATCAACATCGTCGAGGAGGCCTTCGGCAGCTTCCAGATCGGTTACGGCGCCTCGGTCGCAGTGGTCATGACCGTCGTCATCCTCATCATCACCGGCATGCAGCTTTTCGTCTCGCGCCGGCTGGTACGGTACTGAGGAGGTCGGTCGTGGGCATACAGACCAAAGCGGCGGTGCGCTGGCTCGACCGGGCGATCATCGCCATCATGGCGGTGCTCGGCATCTTCATGCTGCTGCCCTTCGCCTGGCTGTTCTCGATGTCGTTCCGGCAGGTCGCCGACGCCTATAAAATGCCGCCGAGCCTCATCCCCCCGAGCCTCGACTTCACCAATTATTTCGCCGTGATGAAGTCGCAGGTGCCATTCGTCCAGATCTACTTCAACTCCGTCGAGATCGCGGTCATCGTCACCGTTGGCCAGCTGATCACCTGCACGCTCGCCGCTTTCGCCTTCGCGCGGCTCAGCTTTCGCGGCCGCGACGCTCTGTTCTTCGTCCTGCTCGTCGGGCTGATGTTTCCCGCGCAGGTCACCATCCTGCCGATTTACCTCGGCTTCGCCAAAATCGGGCTCATCAACAAGCCGATCGGGCTGGCACTGATGTACCTCACCTCTAGCTTCGGGGTGTTCCTGATGCGGCAGTTCATGCTGAGCCAGCCCAAGGTGCTGGAGGAAGCCGCGCTGATGGACGGCGCGGGCTACTTCAAGATCTTTTGGCGCATCTCGCTGCCGCAATTGCGGCCGGCACTGTCGGCCCTCGGCATCATCACCTTCACCCAGACCTGGAACTACTACTTCCAGGCCAAAGTGCTGCTCGGCCCGCAGAACGCCATGACGCTGCCGCTCGCCATGGACATTCTGCGCGGCTACCTCGGCCAGGGCAATCTCGCCGTCGTCATGGCGGCGATGAGTATGTCTGTGCTGCCGGTGATCCTGCTTTTCCTCATCGCCCAGAAGTTCGTCATCGAAGGCGTCACCATGTCGGGAATCCGCGGGTGATGCAGGCCGTACCCTTTTCTGTTTCGCCGACCGTACCGGTCGGCCCCCGAACCGCAATGCAAGGTAGTTTTGATGTGGGATGATCTCGAAGCCGTCGACCGGCAGTTCGCTTATCTGGGCGAGCGCGCGCGCTACGTGCGGTTTCCGCTCGGCGGCATCGGTTCGGGTGGCTTTTCGATTTCGGGATCAGGCAGGCTTTGCGACTGGTCAGTCCGCAACCGACCGGCGCTGCAGGGCTATAACGGTTACTCGCATTTCGCCATCAAGGCCGAACAGAACGGCAAGGTTCTCGATGCGCGCGTGCTCAACGGCCCTTATGACGAGGATCCTGCTGGCGGGCCGGGCCTGCGTCCGATGTTCGACGGCTTCGGCCACGGTGCCATGCGGCAATCGCTCGCGGGCGTGCCGCATTTCCGGCGCGTCGATTTCTACGGCCGCTTCCCAACCGCCGATCTCGTCTATGCCGATGAACGCTTCCCCGGCGAGGTCCGGCTGACGGCGCTATCGCCCTTCATTCCGCACGCCGACCGCGACTCCTCCATGCCGGTCGCCATGCTGAGCTTCGAGGTCGCCAACACGACAGACGCGCCCATCGACTACACACTGGCGGGCACGCTCGGAAACTATGGCAGCAATTCGGGACGGCATCAGTTCGTCCGGCGCGCCGGGGTCTCCGCCTTGACCTTGACCGCTGCCGACTCGGATCAGACGGAGGCCGATCGGGGCGACCTCACGATCGCGACCGATGCCGTCGACGTGCAGCACCAAGACCACCACTATCGCGGCCAGTGGTTCGACGACCTTACCGTGTACTGGAAGGACTTCTCCCGACGCGGCCCGCTCCCGGAGCGGCACTACGAGGGACCTCGTACCCGCCACATGCAGAAATTCCCCGAGCATGGCACCCTCGCTGCCAAGGTCACCGTAAAGCCTGGCGAGACGAAGACCGTCCGTTTCGTGATCTCCTGGAGTTATCCGCACGGCGACATCTACTGGGCCCACCGCACCAAACCCGACGGTGTGATCCCCGACCAGCCGACGCCGCTCTGGAAGAACTACTACGCGATGCAGTGGGCGAACTCGGCCGCGAGCGCCGCCGATGCGTTCGCGCGCTGGGACGACCTCGCCGGCCGGACATTCACATTCCGCGACAGCCTCTTCGGCTCAACCATGCCTGCCGCTTTGATCGATGCATCGACGGCAACGCTGGCACTGCTGCGGACGGCGACCGTCATTCGGCTGGAGGGCGGAGAACTTTGGGCCTGGGAGGGCCAGCACAGGTTCGACGGCTCCTGCGAAGGCTCGTGCACGCACGTGTGGAACTACCAACAGGCACTAAGTCATCTCTTCCCGTCGCTGGAGCGCGGCATGCGGGAGACCGAGTGGACCTACAACCAGTTGCCCGATGGCGGGCTCACCTTCCGCCAGAAGCTGCCGCTCGGCAGCGGCTTCGACATCATCGGTCCCTGCGCGGATGGGCATTTCGGCGCCATCATCAAAACCTACCGCGAGTGGCGGCTGTCGGGCGATACCGGCTGGCTCAAGCGGTACTGGCCCAACATCAAACGGGCCATGCAATATGCCTGGTCGAAGGACAATCCCGATCAGTGGGACCCACTCGAGACGGGAATCCTCGGCGGCCGGCAGCACCAGACCCTCGACATGGAACTGTTCGGCCCCAACTCGTGGCTCGCCTCGATGTATGTCGCCGCACTCCTGAGCATGAGCCGCATGGCCGACGTGCTGGGCGAACCGGACCTCGCCGCCAAGTGTGCACGGCTCGCCGACAACGGCGCGCGACACATCGATACGGCGCTCTACAATGGTCGTTACTACTTCCAGTCCATCAACCTCGGCGACAAGTCGGTCCTCGCGCCCTTCGATACCGGGCGCAACGCAGGTGTGCTTGTCGACGATTTCATGGCGGCCTACTGGTCAGACGAGCATGGCGAGATCAAGTACCAGTTCGGCGAGGGCTGCATCGCCGACCAGATTCTCGGCCAGTGGCAGGCCGAAATCGCCGGCCTCGGTCTGTTCCTCAGCAAGGACAAGGTCGTTTCCGCGCTGCGTGCCGTGCACGACGAGAACTACCTCGGCACCATGTCCGATCACTTCAATCCCTGCCGCAACTTCGCCTATGAGGACGAGGGCGGGCTGCTGATCGCAACCTACCCCGAGGGTACCCGGCAGCCGATGGTCGCCGCGCCTTATGCCGAGGAAGCATGGACCGGCATCGAGTACGCATCGGCCTCGCACATGATCATGCACGGCTTGGTCGACCAGGGTCTCGACATCGTTCGCGCCGTTCGCAAGCGCTACGACGGCGCACGGCGCAATCCGTTCAGCGAAATCGAGTGCGGGTCGTACTACGCGCGCTCGATGTCCGCCTGGCAGCTGGTCAACGCCTGGAGCGGACTGCATGTCGACCATGTGAACGGCGTGCTCGAGTTCGCTCCAAGGGCCGAGGGCGACTATCGTGTCTTTTGGTCTGCTGGCCGGGGCTTTGGCGAGTTGAGGTCCAAAGGCGGACTTGTCAGCCTGGCAGTGCTTGGGGGAGAGTTGCCCGCCATGCGGGTGAGCGTCGGCGACAAGGCTTACGAGACCTCGCCGATGGCCGCGGGCGAGTCTCGGGAATTGCGCTGATGGCGAGCATCGAACTGAAGTCGGTCCGCAAAAGTTTCCAGACACTCGAGGTCATTCACGGGATCGATCTCAAGATCGAGGATGGAACGTTTACGGTGCTGGTTGGCCCGTCCGGTTGCGGCAAGTCCACACTGCTGAGGATGGTCGCCGGTCTCGAGGAAGTCAGCGATGGGACGATCGAGATCGACGGCACGCGCTGCGATCATTTGATGCCGGCGGCGCGCGGCATGGCGATGGTGTTCCAGTCCTATGCGCTCTATCCGCATATGAGCGTCGAGGAAAACCTCCGCTTCGGGCTCGAAAATCAGCGGCTTGCCAAGACCGAGATCGCAGAGCGCGTCGGCCGCGCCGCCGACATCCTGCAGATTTCGCATCTTCTGAAGCGGCGCCCGCACCAGCTCTCGGGTGGGCAGAGCCAGCGCGTCGCCATCGGCCGTGCCATCGTCAAGGAGCCGAAGGCGTTCCTGTTCGACGAGCCCCTGAGCAACCTCGATGCCGAGCTGCGCGTGAAGATGCGGGGCGAGTTGATTGCACTGCACCGCCGGCTTGGCTCGACGATGGTCTATGTGACCCACGACCAGGTCGAGGCAATGACTATGGCCGACAAGATCGTGGTGCTGCGTGATGGCCATATCGAGCAGGTGGGCACGCCAGTTGAGCTCTACACGCGTCCCGCCAATCAGTTCGTCGCGGGATTTCTCGGGGCCCCGCAGATGAATTTCCTCGATGCTCGCGTCGACGAGTCCGGCAAGAACGCCAATCTACGAATTGGAGACACGTGCCTTGAACTTCCTGCAGGCGTCATGCTGGCGGCAGGAACTGAGATCGTGATCGGCATCCGCCCCGAGCACATCGAGCTGGATGACCGCGGCCCCCTTCGGGTCAAGGTTCATCAGGCGGAAGTTCTGGGGGCCGAGACGATCCTGCACACTGAGATTGACGCCCAGGTGCCGCTCACCATTTCACTCCGAGGCATCAGTTCGCTGACCGATGGCACCGAGGTATCTATAGCGTTCCGCCCCTCGGACCTGCATTTGTTCGACCAGGAAGGTCGCGGCATTCGTTGACCCGGAACGAACGAGCCGGGCTCAGGCTCCCCTGCCAAGCAGTTGCGGCTGGTTCAACGGTCCGGCACTTTCGCATCATTGCGTCCTAACGCTATGATCGCCGATCATGACACCCGCAACTGGCGCCCTGCCTGCATTTCCCGACGACAAACCGCTGGTGGTCTTCGACGGTTATTGTGGTCTCTGCTCCCGCACCGTGCAGTTTACCTTGCGTCACGACCATCGCGGCGTCTTTCGCTTCCTTGCGGCCCAGACCGGCCTCGGATCGGCCATCTATCGCCACTATGGGTTGAACTCGGACGACTACGAGACCTTCATCCTGATCAGCAGCGGCCGCGCCTTCTTCGCATCGGACGCCGCGATTGAGCTGCTCCGCCATTTGTCCTTCCCATGGTCAATGGCGGTCGTAGGGCGGCTTGTTCCGCGATCCTGGCGCGACGGGCTGTATTTTCTCATCGCCCGCAATCGCATGCGCTTTTTTGGACGCTCGGTCGCCTGCTACCTCCCTTCACCGGAAACGGCGTCTCGTTTCCTTGCTGGTGACGTTGAGGACGACGCAGCCGACGCGTTCTCCAATCTTGAGCGATAGGCGGCGACTTCTCAGTCGCGTTAGACCGTCGACAGCCCGGGGTCACCCAGCCACCCGCGGTAGCGGACAATCAGACCGACCCAGGGATGGCTGATGGCGACGCGAAAGTTGAAGCGTCCGTTCGCTTCGAGTTCCTGCGCCTCAGACCTTGGCGCAAGGCCCAGCGGGAGGGGGAGGCCGAAGAGTGACCACCGGCGGACGATGAGGGACAACTGGCCATGGGCGATGATCACCGCAAGGCTCACGCGAACCGGCCCGAACCGCTCGATGACCAAACGGTCGTCGCGGCCGCGCCCGGGGGAGTGCTTGCTTGAGAATGTCACGCCAGCGAAGGAGCGCGTCCAAATCTCGATGCCATCGACGACGTCGAACGTGACCGATACCGGGACGTTCCGTCCAGCCTGCGGGAAGCCAACCAACCGGCGGATGAGCGAGGCGCGATATCCGGCGCCGGTCTCGACATCCGCCAAGCCCTCTGCGACGACGCGCCCATCGATATCGTGCATCTGCCGGATGGAGCGCGGGAGGCTGTCCCAGGCCTGACCGAGCAGCTGGCGATAGAGTGGCATTCGCCGCGATGCGGAATCGTCACGGCGGCCGGTAAAGATGGCACGGTCCGCGAACGCTCGTTCATAGTCGGCGAGCTCAAGCTCGCGCGTTGCTGCTCGAGCGCCTGCAACAGGGACGATCCCCTCGAGCATCTTTTCTACGACGATCGCCACGGCCATCGACGGAATGAGCGGTCCATCGTCGCCCTCGGCCAGCATATGCCAAGACCTCCGTGCCTCATGGCCGTCACGGGTCGTGCCGGAGAGCTCGACGAACATGCCGCCGCGATGCTCGCCCCAGCGGAAGATGTTGATTGCCCAATAGCAAAGGCCGGCGAGCGGCGCGATTGTCGGGAGCAATCGCAGCCGCACGGCCCAGGCAAACAGGTTCAGGGCGCGATGCAGGATCTCCGGCACCGGACCGGCGCCCATCCACATGTCGCGCACTGACGGCAGGTCTCGCGGGATCAGCACGAGGTCAGGTACATCGACCAGTGAGAAGCGGGTGTTCCGGAGTGGCAGTCGGCCGGGCGGAGCAATGGTGCAGCGCCGTGTTTCTGTCAGCGCAAAGGCGGTCGACGCCTCGCCGCCTCGCACGATCCTGATGCGCTGCCCGGCATAGCCAGTGATCGCGCGGATGACGTTAAGCCCCACGCCCGCGTAAGGTGAGGGCGCGATCCCCCCGGCCACGCTGTCGATAGTCTCCATGTCGTCGCCGAGCGCACGAACCACTGCAGAGGTCAGGACCGGGAAACTGCTGGCGCCAGCGAGAACAAAGATGCCCGTCGTCGCTGCCGAGCGATCGAACTGCCCGATCCCTTCGACGAAGTTCGAGCCGTCGGCGAGATCGATGTAGTTGATCTTCGCGTCGATCGCGGCGCGTACGACAGCGTACGGATCTGGCCCGTAGGCCTGAAACGGACCGGTCGCGTCCACCAGGATGTCTGGGCGCTCAGCTGCGAAGGCGGCGGCCAATCCGCTACCGCGGTCGATCGATCGTGCCGTGCGCAGGGCCCCCGCTGGCAGGGTGGCGATGAACGCTTCCGCTTTCTCGATGGATCGGCCGGCAATAATCAGGTCGAGCCCGGGGTTTGGCGCGAGCAGGAACGCCAACCGGCCGCCAAACGTACCGTATCCCCCGAGGATGAGAACCGTGAGTCTGCGGGCGGTCACTGGAAGGATCCTGATTGGCGTCAGCGCGGTTTTGCGTCTGGCGGCGGCGCGTCGGGGTCGAGCTCACGCAGGACCTCCTTGAGCTGCGGGTCGGTGGCGGGATCCTCAGCGACCTCCCGCACCGCGTCGCCGAACGCGTTGTCGGTGCCGGGTCTGCCGTTATCGCCTGACGCGCGGCCCAGCGCCGCGACCACGCCCACCACGCCTCCGCCGAGGCCATCGGCGTCATAGCCTCGGCGCGCATTACCTAACGTGCGCTTGATGGCAGCTTTGTTCTCGAGCCAGAACGCCAGCGGACCGCCGATTACCGGCACCAGCGACAACAACCAATAGGGACGTGGCATGGGAGCTCTCCGAGGCGGCCGTTACCAGTGCCTTTGTGGGGTTGGTTGCATCTGTTGCCTCAACTTAGTTCAGCGTCAGGGACAGCGTTTTTTCCTCCCCTGCCTGAAGATCGATTTCCGCCTCGGCGTGCCGGCCGTTGGAGTCGCTGGCAGTTATGCGCCAGTGCCCTGCGGGTAGAATGCTGGATGCGCCGTCGCTCGATCCGGTCTCGAAGGCGGGAGTGGGGCTTGCTGCCCCCGACGAGTCAACGGCGATCGCGTCATAGACCACGTTGGAGGCTGCGCTGCCGCTAGCAGGTACGGCGTTCATCGTCAGGCGACTGCCTTCGACGTCGAGCGACAGCGCCGTAGGGGTCCCTACGGCGACCGTGACATCCTGTTCGATTGTCGCTGCCCCGCTCTTCAGCGTCACGTGCCAGCGGCCGGCCGACAGCGGCAGGTTGGGGGTCGGCTCCTGCACTTCGACCGGTGTGGTCGCCCCGCCAAGAGTCTCGATCGGTGTGATCGTCCAGAAGGTATCGTGCCAATTGTCGAGCGCCGGCGCCTGTGGCGAGAGCCGTGCCGATAACGCAAGCGTGCCGCCCGGCACGACGACGCGAACGACGTTGTCCTCGCCGGCCTTCACCTCGGCACTGGCGGGCACGTCGGAGCCCAAAACCGTCAGCACGACCGGATAAGTTCCCTCCGGCAAGGTCACTTTCGGCTGCGCCTGTCCTTCGATCGTCTGCGAATTGGCGCCGTCGCCGATCCGCCAGCTCAGGAGCGTGGCATTGCCCAGCGGCTCTGCCGCCCCATCGAGGACGGCCTCGAGGTCAATCGTACCAAGCCGGAAATTCAGTACTGCCCGCGTCGCCTCGCCGGACTTCATGTCGATCTCGGCGTCCGCCTTGAGGCCCTTGAGGTCTGCCTGCACGCGATAGCGGCCAGGCGCGAGGAGCAGCGACGGAGCGGCGATGGGCGGGATGCTTGCCGCTCCCTGGCTCGCAAGTGGTTCCAGCACCCAGGCAACGCCCTGCGCCTCGGCGTCGCTATATGGCGGCGATTGCGAATCTGCGGCGAGGGAAAGATCGAGCCGGCCAGCCTCGACGGGCACGTCGAACGACTGCTCCTGGCCCGGGCCGACCTCGATCGTCCGTACCCCCTTGGCGTTCGCCGCGGCAGCCGTGGCATCGTATCGCCCGGGGAGAAGGTCAAGCGCCAGCGCTCGGCTGTCACCCTCATAGACATCGGCGTCGCCGGCACCTCGTACGGTCCAGTGCACCGGCGCATCGACGATTGCGCCGAGCGCGCCTGCTATCGCCGAAAAATGCGTCCGCACCACCTTCGGCGGCTGAGGAACGGGCGCAGGCGGGAGCGGAGCGACCGGCTGAGGCGGCGGCGCCGGTGCCGGTGGCGGCTGCGAGGATGGTGGCGGCAGCGGCGGTGGGGGTGGGGCGACGGCTGCCACCCGCACGGTGGCGAGCGCCTTCGTCAATCCGTCAGCGTCCTTTGCATCGAAGAATTTGCCGCCCGCCCGCTCAGCGATACAGGAAAGCTGACTGACCTCTTCTTTCTTCACGCCAAAACCGACGACGTCGATGACCAGTGCAGGGTTTGCTGCCCTGAGAGCGGCGGCGACCGCGCAGGGGTCGGCGTTACAGGTCTCGATGCCGTCGCTGACGAGTACGATCGTGCCGCCGCCGTCGGGCAGGAGCTTGGCCGCTTCCTCCAACGCGCGCGACAACGGAGTCATGCCGCGGGCCTTCAAAGGCTGAAGGGCATGGGCGACGGCGCCCGCGGACAACGGCCCGAGCGGCAGTACGGTCTCGATATCCGTGCAGTCGTTCTTCCGGCGATGACCATAGGCGATCACACCCAGTTCACCGCCCGTTGGCCACGACGCCACGGTGTCCGCGACAATGGCGCGCGCTGCGTCGAGCTTGCTGCGACCGTCCGGCAAATGGGCGGCCATGCTGCCGGAAGAATCGAAGACGATGACGGCCGGCGCCGGTGGTGCATCGGCGGCCCCAGCAGGTACGCCGCTCGCCGCGACCAGCAGCAACAGGAAACCGCAGAACCAACGAACCAGGGCCGGCCGGGCACGAGCCATGGTCAGCCCGCCGGTGGTGTGAACGTGAACCGCGAGTCGGGCAGATCCGGGTTAGCCTCCGGTTCGATGACATAAGTGAAGTCATCGATCAGCTTGGGCGGGCTGTCCGCCTCGGCGTCGAGCCCGATCTGTCGCACCAGCCCAAGTGCGTCGTCGACCCAGACGGTCGTCGGTCGGTGGTCCTGCGTCTGTACGCCAGTCGCGCGTGAGGCAGCGGTGATCTTGTGGCTGGCATGGCCGCCGACCGTCTCGGTGCCACCGTCCTGCGGCGCGATCAGGCGGTAGTCGGGACCGTAGAGAGCCTTGGGAAAGAAGTGAGGCGCAACGAGATTTACCGAACTTTTGCTCGGCGAGTCGCCAGTGAGAAAGGCCACAGCACCCTGGCCGGTAGGATAGACGATGGTTGGCCAGTCGACTTCCACCAGCTTTCGAACTGACCGCCGCCGCACCAGACGACATAGACGTCGCCGCCGCTCGTTGGATCGGCGTCGAAGCGGAAGAAAAAGTTCCGTGGCGGGCGAAAGGCTGTCTCGAAGCGATGGTGCTCGACCAGCATCGACGGTGTGCCCGGCCACTGGTAGCGGGTCTCGATCGTTCCCTTGTCGGCGTAGGACTTGAGCGCCTGATAGGCGGCGCTGACCGGCATCATCAGATTGTCGGGCTCGAGGCCGAGCTCGACATCGTCCTGCGCGAGCCCCTGACGGACCGACGAGACGAGTGCCGCGCCTGCCAAAAGCGCAAGCATACTCCGGCGCGTCGTCAGGAACGGCGTATTACCATGCGAGATCATTGCCTCACTCCTCAGTGGAAGCCTTCCATTCCCGTGAGTCCGACGCCGAGGCACTTGGTACCTTTGTGCTCGACGCACGCCGTCCCCGGGCCGTCATTTGCGATATATCCGGCGGAGAAAACGCCATTGCCGGATGGATCGGAGGCCGTAACCACGCCACCGCCCGAGCTGTCTGAAGCCAGAGTGGAAACGGCGGCTCCGCTCGAGTTGCGCACCACGACGAGGCCCTTGCCGGGCTCGTCCCTGCTATTGATCGATGCCGCTGTTTGCCCGTTGCTGTTGACGTAGACAGAGCCGTTACCGGTTGCATCCGCTTCAAGCCCAGCGCCGATTCCGCCGCCGCCGAGGGTAACGACAGCGCCCGTTCCGGTGTCGGTCGCGCCAGCGGCAAAGACCATGTTCCCATCGCTATAGGCGCGAAACGCCGGCTGCGTTTTGTCGACGGCCGGACCGACCGACAGCGCGCGCGTTCCGTCCTTGTAGATCGTCAGCGCTCCGTACTCGTCAACATCGGTCAGTTGCGCCAATAGGTTCTTGCCGCTGAACAGGTCGATCAGTGGATCGCCGTCGCCACCCATGCCCACGAAGGTGCGGAGTTCGCCGCCCTTATTGAAGGAAAGCCCCGACGACCCATTCGAGGCGACGGAGAGGTCGATTGCCGGGCTGTCTCCCTGATCCACGACCTGAAGGCCGAGACCGCCATCGCTGAGTTTCCCCGCCTCGAATATCGGCTTGTCCGCCCTGAGCAACATGAGGTTGCCGCTGGTCGGGTCACTGGCGTTGGCGCCGATGGTCACGACGGAACTCGTACCATGGCTGAGCAGAATACCCGGTTCGCCGTCGGTGCCGACATAGTTGGAGAGAACGCTGTTGTCGCCAGCATAGATGCGCATCCCGGCCGCACCGCCGGCGTCGAGACTGACTCTTCGGTTGGCGCCATGGAAAACGTCGATCGCGCCGGCGGTCGCATCGGCGTCCGAGGCCGCCATGGAAGCCAGCAGATGCCCGCCTTTGGTAATCAGAATATTGGGATCGTTCTCGCCGGTGGACCCGGCGAACACCATGTTGCTGCCGCTGCTATCGTAGACGGTCAGGCCCTCCGCGCCCTGCGTAGAGCCAACGGTCACTGCCGGCTGATCGGACTTGAATGCCGTGATGACCCCTTGGCCATCCTTGCCGTCGATACGGACGAACTGGTTCGTCCCGTCGCCGACCACAAACCCGGAATCCCCGCTCGCCAGCACGCCGGCCTGAACCACCGGGTTAGTGGCGCCAGGCTGATAGACCCGTAGGGAGTAGGTGCCGTCGCCGCGATCGCCCAGCGCGACGACCCGGCTTGAATTGACTGTGCTGGAGAAGCCGAATGTGGGGCCGGTGCCCCCGATCTGCACTGACTTGCCGCCGGCCGTCGCGGTGACAGATGGCTGGTCGACCTTCGCACTGAGGTCGACGCTTGTGCTCCCCTCGAACAGGCTCAAGCTCATCCCACCATCATCCACCCCGGCGATCAGGCCTTTGCTGGCGGCGCTCTTGAGAATGAGACTTGGGTTTCCGCCCATGGCTTCGAGCAGGGCAACGGTGTCCCCGGAGGTGGCGCTGATCTTTACCCCGTCCGCGGTGGCCGCAAGCTTGATCGTATTGCCGCCGTTGCCAATCGTAACGCTGCCGTCCGTCCCGACGGTGAGAAGGGGCTGGCCCCCGGCATCGACGACGGTGAACGGCGCTTGCACCGGCTTCGGCTTGCCGGTCTCGTCGGTGTTGCTCGCATCCGCCTCGAGCTTCGCGATCCGCGCTTCCAGTGCTGCGACCTGAGCCTCAAGGGCCGCCATGGCGGCGGACGTCCCGGCCTGCGTGCTGGTCGAGGTGGTTTGGGCCGTCTCCGCCGCAGCCGCCGCACCCGGGACAGTATCAGCGTTGTGAACCGCGGGCCCCGCGCCTCCGGCGTTGCTCTGTGCACTAGCCGGAAGGCTGAAACTGGCAACAGCCAAAATGCTGCAGGCGAGCAGAACTCGTGAAATGCCGCTGACTGGGAAGGATACAACCCTCATTCCGGACCTCGCGCCAACTGTTGCGTCCCAACATGGCATGCCACAGACAGATAGTGGAGGTATCCACCGACTGGTGGATAGCTACGCGTTAGTAGACGTCGATCTGAGATCGGCCGGCTTATGTCCGAGCATGATCGACCGAGAACCTTGTCCATGGCAGCAAGCCCCCTCTGTGGATGTTACACTCGACCGGGCTGACAGGCGGGCACCAGATCCGAGCTGCCTTGGGAGCGGATGACTACAGGTCGTGCGCGGGCCCGCCGTGCCTCTGTCGGCCCTCAGATAGCCTTCCAGGGCAGGAGGGTCGGCGTCGTGATGCCGGCAGCGCTGCCGGACATGCTACTCTGGCCGAACGGCCTCAGATTGCCGCTGAGTACCTCGCGCGGAGTCCTCGTCGAGACGATCGACTTGAAAGCGGCATCCACTTCCTCGAGCTCCACCGCCTGGATCGCCTCTTCGAGCAGCACGCGCTGGTACGCAATTTCCGCCGGCGGCGCCTTAGTGCCATTCAGCTGGTCGAGCAGCGCGACCCGGGCCTTGCTGTAAACCTGACCGCGCGCCTCAGCGCCGACGACCCTCAGGATCGCCTTGCGCAGCATCGCGGCATATTGCTCTGCCATTTCACCGTCCCCCGGGGGACAATAGGACGCGGCGTCCGCAGACGCCAGAGCCACACCAGAGCGTGACGCGTCTACGCCTTCAGGCTGCGATCGAGGCAGGCAAGCCAGTTGCTACGAGCGAGTTTCGCCAGCAGGGGCGGATCGTAGCCATGGTCGGCCAGAGCCTGAAACAGCTTCGGGACTCCGGTGACGTCCTTGATCGGATCGGGAACGGTGCAGCCGTCGAAGTCCGAGCCGAGCCCGACGTGATCCTCGCCGAGCTTGTCAACGAGGTAGTCGATGTGGCGGACCATGACATCCAGGCTGAAGTCCGATGCGGCCATGCCATCGGGCCGCAGGAATCCGGTCGAGAAATTAAGCCCGACCATACCCGACGAGCCGCGGATCTGCTCGAGCTGCCGGTCGGTGAGGTTGCGCGGCGAGGCACAGAGCGCGTGGACGTTCGAGTGCGTTGCGACGAGCGGCGCCGTCGATAGCCGTGCCACATCCTCGAAGCCCGCCTGGTTCATGTGCGACAGGTCGATCATGATGCCCAGCTGGTTGCAGAGGCGGATCAGATCCTTGCCGGCGTCCGTCAGTCCAGGTCCGATATCCGGGTTGCCGGGGAACTTGAACGGCACGCCGTAGCCGAACACCGTCGGCCTGCTCCAGACCGGGCCGATCGACCGCAGGCCCATCTCATAGAACAGGTACAGCGCGTCGAGGTCCGGGCCGATAGCCTCGGCACCCTCCATATGCATGACGGCCGCAATCTTTCCGCCCTTGATGGCGGCTCGAACCGCGCTCGGGCTGCGGCAAACGGTGAAGTCATCAGGCGCGGCGCGTTCCATCCAGTGCAAATGGCCGGCCATCGCCAAGGCGACCGGCTGAGCCATCTCAGCGGTCATGAGATCGGGCAGCGGAACCTCGAACGGCGCCTCCTTCATCAGCGCCATGTACTCGAGCCCCTTGCTTGGCGACGGTACGTAAATGGCGAACAGCCCGCCTGCGAAACCCGCCTGCTTCATGCGGCCGAGGTCGAGATGTCCCGCGCCGGACGATCCCAACCAGAGCTCCTCGCGCTGCTCGGGTGCCTTCACGAGACGAAGCAGAAAGTCGTTGTGGCCGTCGAAGAAAGGAATGGGGTCAGTCAAGGCAAGGTCCTCTGGCCGAACCGGTCTTGTGCCGGTCGGCGGTTCATGGTGACACTTTTCAGCATATGCCGCACCGGATCAAATCCTGCGGCGGATTGTTCGCAGGAAACAACATGGCTCCCGATTGCAGTCCGGCGCAGTTTCCCCCCAGGGCGGATTGGGACCGAGCCCCGTGGAACCGTTGGTCGTTTCAGCATATCGGCGAGATCCTTCCCACGGTGGAAGTCTGGCGCGGCCGTGGTCCCGTTCGTCCTCTGGCGCGCGATGAGCACCAACTCGATGGCCTATTCGTACAAGGAATCAACGGCGAGGATTCGACGCTCTCGGCTTTCCTCGACGCCACCTACACCGACGGTGTCCTCGTCCTCAAGCGCGGCGCAATCGCCTATGAGCGATATTTCAACGGTATGGAGGAGCGCACGCTGCATCTGTCGCAATCGCTGGCGAAGTCATTCGTCGGGACGCTGGCCGGCATCCTTGCTTCACGTGGAACCATCAACGTCGCGGCGCGGGTGACCGATGTCCTCCCCGAACTACAGCGGACCGCCTATCGGGGCGCCACCGTGCAGCACCTGCTGGACATGACGAGCGGTGTGCGGTTCACCGAAGACTACACCGATCCGTTCTCTGATATGGGCAAGGCCGATGTCGCGTCGGGCTGGAAGCCGGTGCCAGCGGGCGCGGAGTCCCGGCAGTGGCCGTCCAGCATATTCGAGCTGATCCTCAGCCTTCGCGAGCTTGATCGCGAGCATGGCGCGCGCTTTTCCTACCGCTCCATCGAGACCGACGTGCTAGCGTTCGTACTGGAGCGGGCGAGCGGCAAGCGCCTTGCGCAACTGCTCTCCGAGGAGCTCTGGCAAAAGCTGGGCATGGAAGAGAGTGCCAACGTGACGGTCGACAGCGCCGGCTTTGCGCTGGCCGACGGTGGGCTCAACGCGTGCCTCCGCGACTATGGTCGATTCGGCCAGATGATCCTCGAAAGTGGCGCTGGGATCGTGCCGCCAAGTTGGATCGAGTCGACCCGCACCGGCGACCATGCGCTGTTTGGCGCGCCCTACACTGCGGTTCTGCCCGAAGGCGCCTATCGCAATCAGTTCTGGATCGAGGACGGGCACCGCCGCAACATCATGGCGCGCGGCGTGTTCGGCCAACTCATCCATATCGACTGGGATCGCCAAACGGTGGTGGTGAAGCTTTCGAGCTGGCCCGATTTCGTCAACCCGGCATGGACCGTCGCGACCCTCGACGCCGTCCGACGGATCGGCGAAGCGCTCAGCTGATCCGCAGCAACTCGCGCGGCAGCGGCGCCATGATCTCGCAGCCGCTCTCGGTGATCAGCACCTGATCCTCGATGATGAAGCCGCCGAGGCCGTCGAGATACCACGGCGTCTCGAACGCCATCACCATGCCGGGTTCCAGCACCGCATCCGACTGCGCCGAGATGAACGGCCACTCCTCGCTCCAGATCGATGACCCGACGCCGTGGCCGAAATGGCCGCGGCCATAGGTCTCAAAACCCTGATCCCACATGCAGGTGGCGGTCGTCCGGTAGATGTCGGCGAGCGCAGCGCCCGGCTTCAGCATGGCAAAGCCGATGTCGAAGGCGCGGTGCAGCGCGTCATAAATGCGCACGGCATCGGGGTGCGCGGTACCGAGCACCGCTGTGCGGCCGCCATCGGAGCTGTAACCGGAGACCACGCTTCCGACGTCGATCTTGATGAGGTCGCCACCTTGGACGGCTCCGCCCGGGGCGAAACCGTCGCCGGCGACCGCGACATAGCCCCAGCTCGATTGCGGCGGCGGATCGCCGCGCCGTTCGGCTTCTGCATAGGCCGCCGTTCGCCAGATCTCGATCATCTGCGCGGCTTCCATCCCAGGAGTGATCGCCTGGACGAGATGCCTCACGCCCGCGGCGGAATATTCGGCAGCTTTGCGGAGATGGTCGATTTCGCGCGGCGCTTTGATGGCGCGCAACCGTTCCACAAGACGCGTGCAGTCTTGCCATGCGACCCGCAAAGCGCCGAACGCCGGATAGTCTGCGGCGGGAATAAAACCGAGTTCCAGGCCAAGCTTGGCGTTCAACAGTCCACGCTCGCCAAGCATGTCTCGCAGCAGCTTGAGCGAATTCGACAGTTCATATTGCGCCGGGCGCGGGGTGCGCGGCGGCCGTGTCGGATCCGGTGTGGGATAGGTATCGGATTCGACCCAGATGCGATGGTCCCTGACATCGGCGATGCCCGATTGCGCCGCAAACGCTTTCGCTTGCAAGTCGCCCACGATGGCGGCGAGTGGCGCTGTTTCATCTCCGGGGATAACCACAAAAGCGGCACCGGCGCGCCTCCAGTACGTCGCAACGCCCGGAAACGCGCCGGTGGCATAAGTGATTGACTCCGGCTGGGCGAGAACAAGAGCATGAAGCCCCTGTTCCGCCATCAGCTGGGAGGCGCGGTGCCGGTCGAGAAATCCCGACACCGCGCCAAGCCTTACTTCGTGGTCAGGTTGTAATAGGTCACGTCGGCCGACGGACCCTGGACGAAGCCCGCCACGTTCGCGCGATCCGCACGCTGCGAGATCGACTGGAACATGATGATGAACGGACCGACGTCGAGGAACTTCTTCTGCAGGTCGATATAGTCCTGCTTGCGCTTGTCCTCGTTCGGCTCGCTCGCCGCGGCAGCCACCGCCGCGTTCATGTCCTGGTCCTGCCAGGCGTTACGCCAGGCCAGCGGATGCCCCGCAGCTCCATCGGAGTTGTCGTTGTTGGTGATGAAGCCGTCAGCGTTGGTGTGCGGGTCCATATAGTCCGGCCCCCAATAAACCATCAGCGCCTGATGCTGGCGCGCCCGGTACTTGGTGAGCATCGGTGCCATCTCGGACGAGATGATGTTCACCTTGATGCCGGCCTGCGCAAACGTCGACTGCACGGACTGGGCCATGTTGGTGAAGGGCGCAAAGTTCGGCGCGTCGAGGTCGAGCGAGAAGCCGTTCGGATAGCCTGCCTGGGTTAGGAGGTCCTTGGCCTTGGCGACGTCGAGCTTGTACGGATTCTCGTCATACGAAGCCCAGAAGCCGGTGGCCCAGAACGACTGGTGGACCTGGTCGGCACCCTTGAGGAAAGAGTTCGCCATGCCGTCATAGTCGACGAGATAACGGAGCGCCTGGCGGACTTTCGGGTCCTGCAGGTCCTTATCCTTCTGGTTGAGGCCGATATAGTAGAGCAGGGCCTGCGGGATCGTGGTGACCTTGATGTCCTTGTTGCCGGCGATGGCGGTGATCTGGTCGGGAGTCAGGTTCTCAGCGATGTCGATATCGCCCTTCTCGAGGCCGAGGCGTTGCGCCGAGGCTTCCGCGATGTGGCGGATGACCACGCGTTTCAGCTTGGCCGCGCCGCCCCGATAGTTCGGGTTGGCTTCGAGGATCACCGAGTCATCCGGCGTCCAGGATTTGAGGGTGTAGGCGCCCGAACCGGCGGAGTTGTTGGAGAGCCAGGCATTGCCCATGTCGCCATTGGCCTCGTGCGACATCGCGGTCTTTTCATCGACGACCGAGCCAACGATAGAGCCGAGCAGCGCGTAAACCAGCGTCGGCGCATAGCTGACGCCGATCGTTACCTTGAGCGTCGCATCGTCGGGCGCGGTCACCATCGTGTCGACATTGTCCGCTGTCCAGCCGAGCTGGCTCAGCAGGAACACGGGGGTCTTCTGCAGCTTGATGACGCGCTGCAGCGACCACGCCGCGTCGCCAGCGGTGACGGGATTGCCCGAGGCAAACTTCATCCCCTGGCGGATCTTGAAGGTGAACGTTTTGCCGTCGGCGCTGACGTCGACGCTTTCCGCCACACCCGGTACCAGCTTGGTAACGTCGGTGGGCTCGAACCGCATGATGCGGTCATAGGTGTTGGCGTCGACTTCGATGCCCGACAGCTCATAGGCCTGAGCCGGATCGAGCGAAATGATGTCGTCGATCTGCTTGGCGATCACCAGCGTATCCGCTGGCGTTGCCGCCTGCACTTGCGGCGCGAGCGCGAAGATCGCTCCCACCGCGAGCGCGTATTTAAACGCTTTCCACATGAAGTTCTCCCTGGAACGTGGCCTGCCGTCGTTTTGACCCCACGGCCCCCGCGGCAAGTCCTTGCATCTGAGACCTTTTAACCTCACGTGGCAAGGTGGGAACGTTGTCAGGCGGGCAGTCGGGTGAAGCCCCTGCTGGCAGCGATCAGTTCGCGCGTGTAGTCGGCTGTGACCCTGCCTGAGCGAAGGTCGGCGGCGCTGATGACCTCCACCAGTCTGCCCAGCTGCATGATGGCGATCCGGTTGCAGAGATGCGCCACCACGGCGAGGTCGTGGCTGACCAGAATGCTGGTCAGGCTGTAGCTCTGCCGCAGCTTGGCCAAAAGGTTGAGGATCTCCGCCTGGACCGAAACGTCGAGAGCCGAGGTCGGCTCGTCGAGCAGCAGCACGGGCGGCTCGAGGATCAGCGCCCGGGCGATGGCGACGCGTTGGCGCTGGCCGCCGGAGAGCTGATGCGGATAACGGAACCGGTGCATCGGCAGGAGACCCACATCGGCAATCGCCCGGACGACCTTGTCGTCGATGCCGCCGACATGGTGGATCGCCAGCGGTTCACGGAGGATATCGTCGACCGTCTGCCGGGGGTGCAGCGAGGCGTAAGGGTCCTGGAACACAAACTGCAGCAGCCGCCGCTCAGCCCGGCTGCGCCGGCCCGCCGCCGACTGCCCGTTGACCTCGAGCGCCGAACTCGTCGATGGGATCAGCCCGGCAATGGCCTTGAGGATCGTCGACTTGCCCGATCCGGACTCCCCGACGATGCCGAAGGTCTCCCCCGGGGCGACCTCGAACGAGACGCCCTGTACGGCGTGAATGAACCGACTGCCGTTGCGGAAAGTGACGCTGAGGTCGCGGACGGTGATCATTTGAGCCACTCGGGATCACGCGCGACCGTCGCCAGCTCGGCGCGCTGAACGTCGAGCGACGGCGCCGCTGCGACCAGCGCGCGGGTATAGGGGTGTTTCGCGTTCTGCAGATCGCGCGCCGAGCACTCCTCGACGATCCGGCCGCCGTACATGATCAGCACCCGGTCGCAGAAGCTCGAGACCACCGTCAGATTGTGGCTGATGAAGATCAGCCCCATGCCGCGCTCGCGCACCAGATCGTCGAGAATGCGGAGGACCTCGTTCTGTACCGTCACGTCGAGGGCCGACGTGGGCTCGTCGGCAATGAGGAAGTCGGGTTCCGCGATCAGCATCATGGCGATCATGACGCGCTGGCCCATGCCACCCGACAGCTGGTGCGGATAGAGGTGGTACACCAGCTCCGGATCGCGGATCCGCACGGCCTCGAGCATCGCGAGGGTTCGCTGCTGCGCCTCCTTGCGGCTGATCTTAAGGTGCAGCAGGCAGGTTTCGCCGATCTGCTTGCCGACGGTTTTGACCGGATTCAGCGAGTATTTTGGGTCCTGCATGACCATCGACATGCGCCGCCCGCGCAGGCGCTGCCAGTCGCGCTCTGTGCAATTGAGCAAATCTTCACCGGCATAAACCATCGTCTTTGCGGTGACGATTCCGGGCCGTGGGATGAGGCCCAAGAGGGCTCGGCCGGTGGTCGACTTTCCTGAACCGGATTCGCCGACGATGCCGAGCCGTTCGCGGCCAAGCGTGAAGCTGGCGTGGCGGACGGCCCGCACCACACCTGTTCGCGTGGGAAAGGTGACTTCGAGATCTTCGACGGTGAGCAGAGGTTCGCTCATGCCGATTTTGGATCGAAGACGTCGCGCAGGCCGTCGCCGAGCAGGTTGAATCCGAGGCTGACGATGAAGATCGCGAGGCCGGGGATCGTCGCCACCCACCATTGGTCGAGGATGACATCGCGGCCGGACGACACCATGGCGCCCCATTCGGCAGTCGGCGGCTGTGCGCCGAGGCCGAGAAAGCCAAGTCCCGCGGCCGTCAGGATGATGCCGGCCATGTCGAGGGTTAGCCGCACGATCACGGACGACAGGCAGAGCGGCACGATGTGCCGGAACAGGATGCGCCAGGTCGAGGCGCCCTCCAGCACCACGGCCTGGATAAAGTCGCTGCGCGCGATCGCCATCGTCTCCGAGCGCGCGATGCGGGCGTAGGGCGGCCACGCGGTGAGCGAGATGGCGATGACGGCGTTCTCGATGCCCGGCCCCAGCGCAGCGGCGAATGCCAGCGCCAGGATGAGGCGCGGGAAGGCGAGGAAGATGTCGGTGATGCGCATCAGAACGACATCGACCCAGCCACCGAGGTAGCCGGCGAGCGTGCCCACAGCGAGACCGATGGGTGCGACGACGACCGAGACCAGCACCACGATGGTGAGGGTGACCCGCGCGCCGTAGAGCGTACGGGTGAAGATGTCGCGGCCGAGCTCGTCGGTGCCGAACCAGTGTGCCGCCGATGGTGCGGCGAGCCGCCCGGCGAGGTCCTGGTCCAAGGGCGACTTGCCCATCGCGACCCAGGGCGCTAAGATCGCAAGCAGGATCAGCAGCGTGACGATGATCAGCCCGACCAGCGCCGTCGGATTGGTGAAGATCGAACGGACGCCGCGATAGGTGTTGCCGAGAACCGCCTGTCGCCGCGACGTCGGCGCGTCGCTCATCAGCCATTGTGCGAGTGCGGTCATCGCCTTCTCAGCCTTGGATCGAAGAGTTTGTACAAGAGGTCCGAGACCTGATTGATGGTGATGAACACAGCGCCGACCACCACCGTGCCGCCCAGCACGGCGTTCATGTCGCTGTTGAACAGCGCGCGGGTGATGTAGAGGCCAAGCCCCGGCCAGGCGAACACCGTCTCGGTCAGCACCGCGCCCTCAAGCAGCGACGCGTAGCTCAACCCGATCACCGTGATCAGCGGCACCATGATGTTCGGGAAAGCATGCCGCCAAACGGCGCGCCAGAACGAGCTGCCCTTGATCCGCGCCGCCGTGACGTATTCTTGGCCGAGCTGGTCGATCATGAAGCTGCGGGTCATGCGGGCGATGTAGGCGAGCGAAAAGTAGCCGAGGATGCTCGCCGGCAGGATCAGATGGCTGAAGGCGTTGGCGACAATGTCCCATTCGCCCGCCAGCGCCGCGTCGATCAAGATAACGCCGGTCACTGGCGTCACGACGCCCTGATAGAAGACGTCGAGACGGCCCGTGCCCGCCACCCAGCCAAGCTCACCGTAGAAGACGAAAAGACCGACGAGCCCAAGCCAGAACACCGGCACGGAATAGCCGAACAGGCCGACAACGCGGATCACGTGATCCGGCCAGCGGCCTTTACGGGCTGCCGCCATGACGCCCGCGGGTACGCCGATGAGAACGCCGATGATGATCGCGACCGTCGACAGCTCGAACGTCGCGGGGAAGACGCGGATCAGATCGCTCAGTACCGGCTGTGAAGTGAGGACAGACATGCCGAAATCACCGGTCAGCAGCCGCTTGAGGTAGATGAGATACTGTACCGGCAGCGATTGATCGAGGCCAAGCGCATGGTAGGCTTTGTCATAGGCGACCTTTGTCGCCTTATCGCCGACGGCCGCCAAGACCGGATCGATCTTGGTCAATCTGCTGATCGAGAAGGTAACGGCGGTCAACCCGACGAAGGTGACAAACAGGGTGACTACAAATGAGGCGGCGCTTCGAAGTATCCCTCCGGCGACACGTCCCCGATATTGTTGTACAGCCGACCCCGTGCTGCTCACAGTCGACATCAGGCGAGCCCGCTTTGGCGCATTTTGGTCCAGTGGCGTTCCGTCATTGAACCGCAATAGCCAAGATGGTTTCAGTCGGCGTCATGGATCGCTGCTGGCCCGTAGTTGAAGCTTTTCTGACACTCAACCATTTCCGGCCGCAAGCCAAGCCCAGCACCGCCCGACACCGGCGCGTCGCCGCAGCACTGGCTTTTCGAGGAGCGGCAAAACGCCGGCCATGCAGCCATCGACAGGGTCGCACCGGCATGCAATCTGTCGCTCCATAGCCGCCAGCTTCTGCGGCGATTTATCAGCTATGCGAGGCCGGACTTGACGGACGTCATCGTGCTCGGCGCCGGAATTGTCGGCGTCTGCGTCGCCATCCATCTGCAGCGCCGCGGCCGCAATGTTCTGCTGGTCGACCGCCGCGAGCCAGGCCGCGAAACGTCTTATGGCAATGCTGGGATCATCCAGCGCGAAGGCGTGCGGCCGCGCGCCTTTCCGCGCGATTGGGGGACGCTGTTGGACGTCGCCGCCAATCGCGGGCTCGACACGCGCTATCAACTGTCCGCCCTGCCGGGCTATGCTTCTCCGCTCGCCCAATATTGGTGGAATTCTGCGCCGGAGCGCTACCGCCGCATCGTTGCCGACTACCAGCCGCTGATCGCCAACTGCGTGAGCGAACATGCCGAACTGATCGCGGCGTCGGGGGCCGAAGGCTTGATCGAGAAAAAGGGCTGGACGCTGCTGTTCCGCAGCGCCGAACGCCGCGACAGTGCCTTCGCCGAAGCTGATCAGGTGGCACAGCTCTATGGCGTGACCAGCGCCAAGCTCGATGCCGGCGAGCTCGCCCGCGACGAGCCCGACCTGCAGGTCCGCGCAGCCGGTGGGCTGCACTGGACGGCCCCGTGGACGGTCCGCGACCCTGGCGCGCTGGTCGAGGCCTACGCGACGCTATTAAAACAGATCGGTGGGACAATCGCGATTGGCGACGCCCGCACCCTGCGCCAGGCCGGCTCGGGGTGGTCGGTCGATACGGCGGCCGGTGCCGCTACGGCCGCCGACGTCGTTCTCGCTCTCGGACCATGGGCCCGCGAGGCAACGCGCAAGCTCGGCTATAGGCTGCCGCTTTTCATCAAGCGGGGCTATCACCGCGAGTACCGGACTGTGCCGGGCGTGGCGCTCAACCGCCCGACCCTCGATGTCGAGAACGGCTTCCTGTTGGCGCCGATGCAGCGGGGTGTCCGGCTCACCACCGGCGCCGAGTTCGCGCGTCACGATGCGCCGAAGAACCTGAGTCAGCCCGATGGCACCGAGACGATTGCGCGTCAGTTGCTCCGCCTCGGCGATCGTCTCGATGAGGAGCCGTGGATGGGGGCCCGGCCGTGCACGCCGGACATGAAGCCGATCATCGGCCAGGCGCCCGACCACAAGAATCTGTGGTTCGCTTTCGGCCACGCCCACCATGGCCTGACCCTCGGCGCGGTGACCGGACGGCTGCTGGCCGAGCGGATGACCGGCGAGACGCCATTCCTCAATCTCGCGCCGTTTGCGGCGGAGCGGTTCAAAGGCGGCAGGGTCGGCGCCTAGGCGCCCGGCGCGTCGGCCCAGCCAAACACGCCGCCCGCGAGGAACGTCTCCAACATCGCCATGTAAGGTGCGATGTCGATCCCGGCGTCCGCCAGCCAGGCGTCGTTGTAGTAAGTATCGGCATAGCGGTCGCCGCCATCGCAGATCAGCGTCACCAGTGAGCCGGCTTCGCCCGCCTCACGCATCTGGTTCGCCGCCCAGCACATCGCGAAGAAGTTGGTGCCGGTCGATCCGCCCACCGGCCGCGCCAACCGGGCGGAGAGCACGCGCGTCGCCGCGATCGACGCGGCATCGGGCACCTTGATCATGTGATCGACCACGTCCGCCATGAACGACAACTCGACCCTCGGCCGCCCGATCCCCTCGATCCGCGACGAGCGATCGGCGCGCGCATTGGGGTTGCGTGTCGCCCAGCCCTCATAGAACGCCGAGTGCTCGACGTCGGGCACGCAAAGCTTGGTCGCGTGCGAGCGGTAGCGGATATAGCGTCCGATGGTCGCCGAGGTGCCGCCAGTGCCGGCGCCGACGATAATCCAACTCGGTACCCGATGCGGCTCCGACTCCATCTGTCGGAAGATCGACTCGGCGATATTGTTGTTGCCCCGCCAGTCGGTTGCGCGTTCGGCGTAGGTGAACTGGTCGAGATAGTGACCGCCGGACTCGGCTGCCAGCCGCGCCGCCTCGGCATACATCGTCGAAGCGTCGTCGACCATATGGACGCGGCCGCCCTGCCGCGCGATCGCCTCGACCTTCCGCCGGCTCGTGGTGCGGGGCAGCACAGCGACGAAATCGAGCTCCAGCAGCCGCGCATAGTACGCCTCGCTGACCGCGGTTGATCCGGACGAGGCGTCGGTCAGCAGCGTCCCTTTGGCGATCTTGCCGTTGCAGATGCCATAGAGGAACAACGAGCGGGCCAGCCGGTGCTTCAGGCTGCCGGTCGGGTGCGCGGATTCGTCCTTGAGGTAGAAGGTCTGCTCCGGCAGGCCACGGATCGGCAGCGAAATCAGGTGCGTATCGGCCGAGCGGCGGCCCTCCGCCTCGAGGACGGCGATGGCCCGCGCCGCCCAGGTGCGATCCGTTTCGAGTTCAGTCACGACGACGCTCCCGTCTGAGGTACGCCATCACCATGTCGACGATGTGCTCGCCCCAGGCGCTCACCTCGGCATCCGATGCGAGATCGCGGCGGAAGATGGTCGACAGCGTCCAGCGGTTGGACAGGTAGAACGCGCCGAGCGAGGCGATGCTGATGTAAAGCTGCACCGCGTCGACGCCGGGCTTGAAGATCTTCGCCTCGCTGCCATGCGCCAGCACCTCGCGGATCGCGTCGATCAGCGGCGAATTGAGCTGCACGATGCGGTCGGACTGCTTGAGGAAGCGCGCCTTGTGTTGGTTCTCGGTGGCGAGGAGGCTCAGGAATTCTGGGTGTTCGAGGAAATAATTCCAGGTGAAGAGGATCAGGTCGCGCATCGCCTCGGCCGGTTGCCGATGGGTCAGGTCGAGCTCGCGCTCGGCCGAGCGGATGGCCGCGTAGCGCCCTTCAAGGACGGCGAGGTAGAGCCCGTCCTTGCTGCCAAAATAATGGTACAGCATGCGCTTGTTGATATGGGCGCGCTTGGCAATGGAATCGACCCTCGTCCCTTCGTAGCCGCGCTGCGAGAATTCATGCACCGCCGCCGCGAGGATCGCAGCGCTCGTCCGCTCCGGGTCGCGCTTCCGCTCACTGCCCGCTTTGGTGAGCCGCTTCGGTTGCTCGGCCGACGCGGTCTTCGCTGCGCGCACCCGTCGACGCGTCAGGGTGTCATCGCCAGTGCCGTCTGGTGCCATGTTCACTGCCGCGCCCGGGCGCGTCTCTCCGTCCGTGCCGGAGTCCTAGCAACATGATCGCGGCAAAGCGAGCACCCCACCGTTGTGATGCCGACGCGGTTGCCGCCGTAGCTTGACCTGCCGAAACCGCCTGCGTATCAAGTAACCGAGCGGTTACAACTGCCGGAGGACAGGGTGGCGGAGCAGCGTCTTGGATTGATCATGCACGGCATTACCGGTCGCATGGGCTACAACCAGCACCTGGTGCGCTCGATCCTGGCGATCCGCGATCAAGGCGGCCTCGTGCTCGGCAACGGCGATCGTCTGATGCCCGATCCGATCCTCGTCGGCCGCGACGGCGACAAGCTCGAACGCATTGCAAAGAGACACGGCGTCGCCCGCTGGACCACCGATCTGCCCGCAGCCCTCGCCAACCACGACGACACCGTATTTTTCGATGCCGGCACCACGCAGATGCGGGCGTCGCTGATCGGCAAGGCGATCGATGCAGGCAAGCACGTCTATTGCGAAAAGCCGGTCTCAGATGACCTCAAATCGGCGGTTGCGCTGGCCCGCAAGGCGAAGTCGTCCGGCCTCAAGCACGGCGTCGTCCAGGACAAGCTGTTCCTGCCCGGGCTGATCAAGCTGAAGCTCCTTCGCGACTCCGGCTTCTTCGGCAAGATCCTCTCCGTCCGCGGCGAGTTCGGCTATTGGGTGTTCGAGGGCGATTGGGGCGTCGCCGCGCAGCGCCCGTCATGGAACTACAAGACCGCAGAGGGCGGCGGCATCATCCTCGATATGCTCTGCCACTGGCGCTACGTGCTCGACAATCTGTTCGGCGAGGTGAAGGCGGTGTCCTGCCTCGGCAGCACGCACATTCCCAGCCGGGTCGACGAAGCGGGCAAGACCTATGCGGCCGACGCCGACGACGCAGCCTACGCGACCTTCGAGCTCGAAGGCGGCGTGGTCGCGCAGATCAATTCGTCATGGGTCACCCGCGTCCGGCGCGACGACCTTGTGACCTTCCACGTCGACGGCACGCTGGGGTCCGCCGTGGCCGGTCTTCACAAATGCTACATCCAGCCACGCGCCGCGACACCAAAGCCGGTTTGGAACCCCGACATTCCGCAGGTCATCGATTTCTTTGAGAGCTGGCAGGAGATGCCGGAAACCCGGATCTTCGACAATGGCTTCAAGGCGCAGTGGGAGATGTTCCTGCGCCACGTCGCCGAGGATGGCCCCTGGCCCTATGGGCTTGAAGCCGGCGCCAAGGGCGTGCAGCTTGCGATCCTCGGACAGCAATCGTGCAAAGAGCGGCGCTGGGTCGATGTGCCGGCGCTCGGGCTCTAGTACGCGAGAATATAGTTCTAGGAGGAAATTGCGATGAAATACCTGCACACCATGGTGCGCGTGACCGACGTCGCGCAAAGCCTGCGCTTCTATTGCGACGGCCTCGGCTTCAAGGAGGTCCGGCGATCGGACAACGAGAAGGGCCGCTATACGCTGATCTTCCTTTCCGCTTCCGGCAAAGAGGACGGCGCGCTGGTCGAGCTGACCCATAACTGGGACCCGGAGGTCTACACCGGCGGCCGCAATTTTGGCCACCTCGCCATCGCGGTGGCCAATATCTACGAGACCTGCGACCACCTGCAAAAGATGGGTGTCACCATCAACCGCCCGCCACGCGACGGCAACATGGCGTTCGTCCGCTCGCCCGACAACATCTCGGTCGAAATCCTGCAGGACGGCAACAAGCTGCCAGCGCAGGAGCCCTGGACCTCGATGCTCAACACCGGCGTCTGGTAAGCGATCGGAAGCCTAGGCTTCGGGGACCCACACCACCATCGAGCCCTTGCCGCGATTCGCCCAGAGATAATAGGGCAGGGCGGTGAGGGTTGCGGCCTCTTCCGCCGACCGCTTGGTGCGATAGAGGCTCGACCAGTCGCCGGTCTGGATCGCGATGCCGGGCGCACTGAGCGTCACGATGCCGCCGAAGAGATCGGCACGCGTCGAAGCCCTGAGCTCCGCATCGCGGCTGATCTTCAAGCGCTGCACGAAACCGCCCGGATTGTCGGTCTCTTCGAGGCAGTAGACCAGCGGCCCGCGCTTCAACGCCACGCGGCCCGCATCCATGATGACCGCGGGATTGGCATAGAGCCGCTCCGCCGGCATCGGCAGCTCGAGCGCGACGGTGTCGCCTTTCGTCCAGGTGCGATCGATCGTGAGATAGCCGCGTTTCGTCTCGCCTGAGACCGCCTGTCCGTTGACCTTGACGCTCCATCCCTTGCACCACGCGGGAATGCGGAGCTTGACGTCGAACGCCGCGGGTTGCGCCGGATCGATATTGATCTTGATGTCGCCGGACCACGGATAGTTCGAGGCCTCACGGATCGCGACTTCGGTGCCGGCGATCGTCGCCTTGGTCGAGATGCCGCCATAGAGATGGAACGCCACTCCATCGGGCGCCGTCGAAACGAAATAGCCGCCGACCGAGGCGACGAGGCGACTGACATTCATCGTGCAGCAGGGGCAGGTATGCCAGGCCCACCGTTCTGCCGAGCCATCACTCTCGAGGGGATTGGCATAGAAATAATGCTCGCCGTCGCGGCTCAGCCCGGACAGCGCGCCGTTGTACAGCGCCGTCTCTAGGATATCCGCATATTTGCCGTCGAGATCGAGATGCAGCATGCGCTGCGCCCAGAAGATCAAGGCGACTGACGCGCAGGTCTCCGCATAGGCGGTTTGGTTCGGCAGGTCGAAATCGTGCGTGAACCCCTCATTGTGCGCCGACGGCCCGAGCCCTGCCGTGATGTACATCTTGGTGTCCATGACGTCGTTCCAGAGCGTCTCCAGCGCTTTCTTCAGGGCCGGATCTCCGGTCTCGAAGGCGAGGTCCGCCATGGCGGTATAGAGATACATCGCTCGCACGGCATGTCCGACGACCTTGTCCTGCTCGCGCACCGGCTCGTGCGACTGGCTGTATTCATAGTTGGGATAGGAATAGCGCTGCTCGAACAGGCCGAGCTTTTCGCGTTCGGCCTTCTCGACGTCGTAGTAATGCGGCGGCTGGTGGCCGCGCTCGTTGATGAAATAAGCCGCCAGATCGAGGTGCTTCTTCTCCTTGGTCAGATGATAGAGCTTGATCAACGCCAGCTCGATCTCGGGATGGCCGCAATAGCCGCGCTTCTTGCCTGGCTCGGTGCCAAACGTCTGGCGGATGAGCTCGACGTAGCGCTCCATGACATCGAGCCATCGCCGCCGGCCGGTCGTCTCGAAATAGGCGATGGCGCCCTCGAGCATGTGGCCCGCGTTATAGAGCTCGTGGTTGTCGCGCAGATTGGTCCAGCGATTCTCAGGCTCGCGATCGAGATACCAGCAGTTGAGGTAGCCGTCGGGCTGCTGTGCCTTCTCGAAGTCGTCGACGATGGCCTCGATCTTGGCCTCGATGTCGGCGTCGCGCCGGTGCGACAGCGCATAGCTCGCCGCCTCGATCCATTTGCCGACATCGGAGTCCCAGAACACCTGTACCGAAAAGCCGTTGGCGTGGCGCGGGAAGCGCAGTGGCGGCGGCGGCTGTGGCAGCTTCAGCGAGGCGAGCAGGCCGTACTCGCCGAGCTTTTTATGCTGGGTCGGGATCGTCGTTTTGAGCACGGTGTCGAGCCGCTCGCGCCAGAAATCGCCCTCGAGGCGGACGTTGACGAAGCGGACGGGTGAGTACTGAGACACGGGACGAGGCTCCTTGCGGCCCGATCAATGGGCCGGCTGTTGCGAAGATTGGCGGATGACGAGGGTACAGGGCAGACGCAGGGTACCGCTGGCGCGCTCGCCGCCGATCATGGCGAGCAGCATGCGGCCGGCTTCACTGCCGAGCGCACTCAGATTCATGTCCACGCTGCTGAGGGGCGGACGTGCCGCCTCGGCGATGACGTTCCAGTTGTCGAACCCCACGACCGCGACGCGGCCGGGCACATCGACTTTCCGGTCGCGCAGCGCCTCGACCGCGCCCCGCGCGATCTGGTCATTGCCGCAAAACAGCCCGTCGGGGGTATCGCGCTTGCCGTCGAAGAGCCGGGCCACGGCCTCGCGGCCCCATTCTTCCGACCAGGCGCCACTCAGATAGTCGCTTTCGAGCGGCGTGATCCCGGACTGGGCCATGGCCGTGAGATAACCGCGGTACCTCAGGCGCACGGCCTCGAACCGCTCCGGTCCCGTAATGTGGGCGATCCGTTTGCGGCCTCCGGCACTCAGATGATGCGTCGCCAATCTTGCGCCGCCCTCATCGTCCGGGACCAGCGACAGGGCGCTGTGATCGTCGGGCTGGCTGAAGACGTAGACCACCGGGAGCCCGGGCGGCAGCGGCCCCACGGGCGGACGTTCGTCGGCGCGTCGCGCCGTCACCACCAGCCCATCGATGCGCTTGCCGAGCAATTGATCGAGATGCTGCCGCTCGCGTGCCGCATCGTCCGTGGCGTTGCACATGAAGATCGCAATGCCTTTGTCGGCGAGCTGCTGCTCGAGTGCCTGCACGATCGGCAGGGTGAACCGGCCGAAATTATCGTTCGAGATGATCCCGACGGTCATCGAGCGCGTGCGATGCAGGCTCTGCGCGAGACTGTTCGGCCGGTAGCCGATCTCGCGCGCCGCGTTCAGCACCTTGTCGCGGGTTTCCTGCTTCAGCCGGCCGCCGGCATTAAGCGCTTTGCTGGCGGTGCCGATCGACACCTCGGCGAGCCGCGCCACATCACGGATCGTCGGTCCGTTGCGTCCGGCCCTTTCGCTGCGCGGCGGTGGAGCGACAGAGCGCATCTACTTCACGGCGCCGCTGAGCAGGCCCGACACATAGTACTTCTGCAACAGCACGTAGATCGCGATGCAGGGGATGATGGAGACGATGATGCCAGCCTGCAGAGCGCCCCAATCGACCGCGCCAAGGTGGCCCGTGCGCACGCTGACCAGCATGATCGGCACGGTGAAGAGCGTCTCCTTGTTCATCACGATCAGGGCGGCGAGGAACTCGTTCCAAGAGGTAATGAAGGCAAAGAGCGCAATCGTGACGACGCCGGGCAGGACCAGCGGCAGCGACACCTGCGTAAACAGTTGGAACGAGGTTCCGCCATCGACGACGGCCGCCTCCTCGAGCTCCTTGGGCACACCCTCAAAGCTGTTGCGCATCAGGTAGACGCTGAAGGGAATCTGCAACACCGTGTGGATGATCGCGAGGCCGACATGCGTATTGGCGAGCCCGATCTTGGCGAACATCATGTAGATCGGGATCAGCAGCGACTGATACGGGATCATCAGCGGCAACAGCAGGAGCAGGAACAGCACCTCCTTGCCACGGAAGTTGAAGCGGGCGAGCCCGTATCCCGCCGGGACCGCGAGTGCCACAACGAATACGATGGCGATCGCCGCGACCAGCACCGAATTGCCCACATAGGTCCATAGCCCCGCCTGGTAGTCGAGAATGTTCTGGTAATTCTCGAGGCTGAACGTCCCGGGCAGATAGGTCGGCGGAACCGAAGAGGCATCGGCCTTTGTCTTGATCGAGGCGAACAGCGAAAGCACCACCGGCGCCACGATCAGCGCGCTGATGAAAATGGCGATGGCGCCGACGAGATAGCGCAGACCGCGGCTGGTCCCGACGACACGATCCTCGCGGACGGCGACGGCGCGGGTGGACAGGGCCGCATCGGTCATTGCCGGGCACTCCGCGCGGTCAGGAAAATCTGGATGGCGGCGCCGATCATGATGATGACCGTCAGCACGATCGCCAGCGCCGAGCCGTAGCCGAGCTGGAATTTGATGAAGGCGCTCTGATAGATCCAGTAGACCGAGGTGAAGGTGAGACCGCGCGGTCCGCCTCCGGTCATGATATAGAGCTGCTCGAACGCCAGCATCGAGCCGATCGCCGAGATCAGGGTGACGAGCAGCACGGTGCGCATTGTTAGCGGCGCGTAGATCATCCGCACACGCTGCCAATAGGAGGCGCCGTCGATCTGCGACGCCTCGACGATCTCGCGGCTGATCGACTGAATGGCGGCGATAAACAGGATCATGCCGAAGCCGACGACCTTCCAGGTTACCGAGATGATCACGGCCCACAGCGCCCAGTCGGCGTTGGTGAACCAGACAATCATGCTATCGGCCAAGCGCAGGTCGACCAGGGCTTTATCGAACAGGCCAACCTGTTGATCGAACAGCCAGAACCAGAGCAGGCTCGAGGTGCCGAGACCGATCACCACCGGCATGAAGATGACGCCCCGTGCGAACTGCAGAATGCGGTCGTTCTGTGCCGTCAGCAGGGCGAGCAGATAGCCGACGCCCATCAGGATCGGCGTGATGATCACGGTATATTTGAGGGTGAACCACAGCGCCTTCCAGAACTGCGGGTCGCCGGTAAAGATCTTGACGTAGTTGGCTACGCCCACCCACTTGCCGCCCCCCAGCAGCGATGCATCGGTGAATGAGGTGTAGATCAGCTGGCTGAACGGATAGAGCACGAAGACCGCCACGAACAGCAGCGCGGGGGCCATGTAGACCAGCCCAATCAGATTTCGGTTGCGTAGAGTCATGGCTCGGCCCCAGGCGTCAAATACCCGCCAGCCAGGATAGGCGGCTGCACTAGCGATCTTAGCAGATGACGCCGGCCGCGAGCGATGCACGCGACCGGCATTGTTCCCGGAGGGAACGACTATTGTCCGGCGATCTGCTCCATCGCGTCGCGGGCTGTCTTGACGGCACCATCGACGTCACCGTCGAAGATCGCGGTCTGCAGCATCTGGATCCACGGGCTCGAGTCGGAGTTCACCATGTCGTTGTAGTGCAGCACGCCGGGGACGTAACCCACCCCAACTGCCTTGGCGGTGGTCACCACGCGCGGATCGGTGAAGTACTTGTTGTCGGCGAGAACCGGCCGCGACGGGATGATGTTGTTCTTGGCGAGGCCTTCGAGCTGCGCTTCGTCAGTCAGTTCCCAGTGGATGAACTTGAGCGCAATGTCCGAGTGCTTGGACGCCGCCGGGATGGCGATCACGTCGCCGCCCACGAAGGCGCTGGTCTGGCCGTCCTTGAGGCCGGGCAGGAAGCCGATGCCGAAGTTCATGTCGGGCTTGTCGTGCTTGAGCGCTGAGATGGCAAAGCCACCCGTGCCCTGGATGCCGATCTTGCCGGTCTCAAAAGTCGCGAGGAAGTTCGCCCCCGTATCGGCCTGGGCGCTGTCGGGAATGAGCTTTTCATCCCACATCGCCTTCATTTCGGTCAGCACGCCGGCGACGCCGTCGCCGGTCAGGGCCTTGTCGCCGGGCTTTGCCGGCAGCATGACGGAGCCGGTGGCGACCATCAGCGGTGAGGTCACGAAGATGTTGCAGCCCGGGCAGGCGCCCGAGAAATAGTAGCCATAGGTGCCATTGCCGAGTGCGGTGATCTTTTTGGCGTCGGCATGGATTTCGGCCATCGAGGTCGGGGCCTTGTCAGGATCGAGACCGGCGGCTTTGAACAGATCCTTGTTCCAGATCAGCACGGACACGTCGGGCGTAAAGCCCGCGCCGTAGAGCTTGCCGTTCCAGGTGGCGATGTCCTTATAGGCCTGCGCCACGGAGGCGTAGTTCGGATCGCCTTTGAGCTCGTCGGTGATGTCGAGCAGCGCGCCGGCATTCATGAAGTCGGCCATGTAGACGAGGTCGAACGAGACCATGTCAGGCACGTCGCCAGCCTGTGCGCCGGTCGCGAGCTTGGTCACCATTTGGTTATCGGGAATGACGGTCACGACGACCTTGTCGTCATGGTTCGAATTCCACAGGTCGATCATGTGCTGCGCGGCAGTGGCGCCAGAGGCGCGCACCCACATCTGGATGTCGGTTGCCATCGCGATCCCGGGCAGGGCCGTAAGGGCCGATGCCGAGAGGGCGAGCGCCAGCAAGCTGGACTTCAGTTTCATAGTTTCCTCCCTGTTGCCCCAAGCCGCGACGCGGCCTGGGAAAAGGTTTTCCCAGTCCTCCTGCGGCGTCCTTCGTTGGGGACAGGTCGCAATTTGGGAAAAGCTTTTCCCAATATTGATGTCACGCCCTCGTAAGTTTGGCAACACCATACCTTTGGAGGGACCGGCGGCGCAGCGACGATCGGCCGGCGCCGCGATGCGGCGTCTCGATGCACAAACTGGCTCGGGCTCGGGTCCCGAATCTGGTGTATCTGCGAGACCCGGATTTCGCAGGATCACTTGATGAGCACCACCGAAAGCGCCTCGCCGCGCTATGCCAATCTCGAGCAGTGGTCGACTGCCGAACTGGTCGACGGTTTCGTCGAAGGGCAGTTCGCAGCGATCGCGGCCGTCCGGGCCGCGCGCCAGCAGATTGCCGTGGCGATCGATGCGATGGCGGAGCGGCTCGCGGCGGGTGGGCGGATCATCTACATGGGCGCCGGCACGTCCGGGCGTCTCGGTGCCCAGGACGGCGCTGAGCTGCCGCCAACCTTCAACTGGCCGTACGAGCGCGCCATCGCCCTGATGGCCGGCGGGTCGGGCGCCCTGGTGCAAGCCGTCGAGAACGCCGAAGACAGCCGTGAGGCAGCGGCGGCATCACTCGACGAGATCAAGCTCACCCCCCACGACGTCGTCATCGGCATCGCCGCCAGCGGCAGCACGCCCTACGTCGTCGCCGGCCTGACGCATGCCCGCCAGCATGGCGCCCTCACCATCGGAATCTTCAACAACGTTGGCGGCAAAGTCGGTGCCGTCGCCGAAATCCCGATCCTCATCGAGACCGGCGCCGAGCTGCTCGCCGGCTCGACGCGCATGAAAGCCGGCACCGCCCAGAAGGCGACGCTCAACGCCCTCTCGACCGGCGCTATGATCCGGCTCGGCTACGTCTATCGCGGTCTGCTGGTCGAGATGCGGCCGACGAACGCCAAGCTGCGTGAGCGGTCGGCCCAGATCGTGGCGGAGCTCACCGGCGCCGATGTCGAGCGCGCCCGGCAAGCTCTCACCGAAGCACACTGGGTGATCAAGCTCGCCACGGTCATGCTGAGCCGCTCGCTGAGCCGCGATGCCGCGCAGGCAAGGCTCGACGCCGTTGGCGGCAATCTGCGCAAGGCGCTGCAGTGAGCGATCTGTCGCTTGTCGTCACCGCGACGCCGGCGGACGCCGATCTCGCGGCCATCTCCGGCGGGTTGTCGTCATTCAACGAGCGCGATGTCGGGCCGGCGAGCCGCGTTCCACTTGCAGTTGTCGTTCGAGACGAAACCGGCAAGATCGTCGGCGGTGTCTCGGGCCATACCGCGTGGGGCTGGCTTTACGTGCAATGGCTGTGGGTCAACGACAACCAGCGCGGGCAGGGGCTTGCCGGCCGTATGCTGGCCGCCGCTGAGGCCGAAGCTCACGCCCGCGGCTGCCACGGCGCCTACATCGACACGTTCAATCCGGTGGCGCTGCAAGTGTATCAGCGTGCCGGCTATGTCGCGTTCGGTGTGCTCGACGACTTTCCCAAAGGCCGCACGCGCAGCTTCTTGCAAAAGGCGCTCTAACCCGCGAGCCGCCCACCCGTCATCGGCCGGGGTGTCCCGGTCGTCGTCGGAAAACTGATCGGCAAACCGCGCACCACGCGCACCGCGAGGAACGCGAAGCATTCGGCTTCGATCGCGTCGCCGCGCCAGCCGACCGCTTCCGCCGGAACGGCTTCGACGCTGGCCCGCGTCTTCAGCATCGCCATGATCGCCGGATTGTGCCTGCCTCCTCCGCACACCACAATCTTTTTGGGTCGCTGAGGCAACAGGTCGAGCGCCTTGCCGACTGCGCTGGTGGTGAACGCCGTCAGGGTCGCCGCGCCGTCTGCCGGGCCGAGACCCTCCGCCATCGTCGACAGGAAATCGAACCGGTCGAGCGACTTCGGATAGGGCGCGCTGAGGTAGGGGTGTTTCAGCAGCTCCTTGAGGCGCGGCTCGTCGACCTGGCCGCGCAGCGCCAGAGCGCCGTTCCGGTCCATCTCGCCAAGACCGAGTGCCTTGATGAAGTCGTTGATCGGCGCATTGGCCGGCCCGGCATCGAAGGCGATCAGCGTATCGGCGCCGTCCCACCAGGTGATGTTGGCGACGCCTCCGAGATTGAGTACCGCCACATCGCCCCGCGCCCCGATCGAGCGCAGCAGCGCCTGATGATAGATCGCCGCCAGCGGTGCACCCTGGCCGCCGGCCCGCACATCGGCGGAGCGGAAATCATAGACCACCTTCACCCCAAGCAACTGGTGCATCAATTCACCATCACCCAGCTGCCGCGTTGCGCCAAGCCGTCCCGGCTGCGGCGCGCGATGCAGCACCGACTGGCCGTGAAAGCCGACGACGCCGATCTCGCTCAGGTTGAACCCGGTCTCAGCCACGAGGCGCTTGACTGCCGCCGACTGCGCGCGAGTCAGAGCCTCTTCCGCCTCATGGAAGATCTTTGGATCGGGTCCCTCGAAATTCCACAGCCGCGCTTCGGTCAAAGTCCGCTCGAGCATGTCGCGGATCGATTGCGAATAGGGCGCAAGCGTATAGATGCCGAACGCCTCGATCCGCTCGCCGTCGGTCTTCAGCAACGCCACGTCGATATTGCCGTCGAGGACGGTGCCGGTCATCAGGCCGACGGCCCAGATGGGGTCCATGCTGCGCTCCTACGCGTTGATCAAATCGCCGACCGACCGTCGCAGCGCGACGATGCCGCTGTCGAAGTGCCGCGTCGGGTGGACGCGATTGGTCAGCAGCGTCCACGCCCGGCCATTGGCGAAATCGATCCAGAGGCCCGTGCCGGTAAAGCCGGTGTGGCCGATGGTCTCGGGGGTGCAGTTGTCGCCCCCCGACCAGCCGACATACGGCCGCTCCCAACCATGCGTGCGCTTGTCCGAGAGCGGTGTGCGGATCGGCGCATCCGCGGGCGTGTCTGCCAGCAACCCCTGCGCAAAATCGAGCATCGAGGCCACTGTCCCGAACAGCCCGGCATGGCCCGAGCCTTGGAGCGCAAAGCAGTTCTCGTCGTGAACCTCGCCGACGACAACCCGGCCCCGCCAGGGGTCCTCCTCGGTCGCCGCCGCCTGTGCCGGGTCCGCCGACCAGGCGAAGCCCCTGCCGGGGTCAATCTGCCGCATAGAGCGTCGCTCCAGCCGTTCCAGCACAAACCCCAGCAGAATGAAATTGAGATCGGAGTAGACCGCCGGCCCAGCCGGCCACTCGTGCTGCATCACGAAGGCACGCAGCAGGTCGGGGTCGCGCCCATAGGTATAGAGCGGGAACACCCCCGGGAACGGCGTCTGATGTCCGAGGCACTGGCGGAACGTGATCTTCCGCTCCCAGTTGTCGACATCGTACTGCCGGAAGTCGCGCAGCACGCTGACCAGCGGCGCGTCGAGATCGATAACCCCGGCCTCGGCTGCCAGCAGGATGCGCTGCGTGGTGAAGATCACTTTGGTCAGCGACGCCAGGTCAAACCAGGTGCCTTCGTTCATCGGCCGCTGCATCGGCACAATCTGCGCCAAGCCGATGGCGCGCGTCGCGCGATTGCCGTCGCGGTCGACAACGCCGAGCACGCCGCCCGGGACACGCTTCGCCTCCACGGCCGCTTGGAGCGGCGCAAAAGCGCGATCGAGACTCTCCGTGACGTTCATGCTCCCTCCACCCGCACGCGATGATCGGTCCCCGCCTCGCGCCACTGTGCCGCTGCCGGTTCGAACCCCGCCGGCCGCACCAGCGACGGCACCTGCGTTGCATCGAGCGTAAACCGCTGTTGGCGCCGCTCGACCGCCGGCACTGCCGCGATCAGCCGGCGCGTGTAGCTGTGCTGAGGATTGGACAGCACCGAGGCGGCATCGCCGATCTCGACGATCTGTCCGGCATACATCACCGCGATCCGGTGTGCGATGCGCTCGACCACCGCCATGTCGTGCGAAATGAAGAGATAGGCGAGCCCGAACTCGCGCTGCAGATCGATCAGTAGGTCGAGGACACGCGCCTGCACCGACACATCCAGCGCCGACACCGCCTCGTCGAGTACTACGACCTCCGGGTTGAGCATCAGCGCCCGCGCAATGCAGAGCCGCTGCCGCTGGCCGCCTGAGAATTGGTGCGGATAGCGGGTCAGCGCGTCCTCCCCCAGCCCAACGCGCGTCAGCAGGAACCTCATCCGCTCGCGCAGCGCTGCATCGACCCGCTGGCGGTTGGCAATCGCCGGCTCGGCGAGCAGCGCCTCGACGTTGAGCCGCGGATTGAGCGAGGCATACGGGTCCTGGAACACCATCTGCACCGGGCGCCGGCTCCGCCCCGATTTGGCATCGATCGTGCCACGGGTGATCCCCACCAGCCCGAGTATCGCCTTGGCGGTCGTCGACTTGCCCGAGCCGCTTTCACCGACGATCGCCAGCGTTTCCCCAGCCGCCAGATCGAAATCGACGCCGTCGACCGCGTGCACAGCTCCCGGCCGCCTGAACAGCCCGCCGCCGACCGGGAAGCGCACCACGAGATTGTCGACCGTCACGACCGGCGCCGTCCCGCTGCGCTCCCCATCGCCCCGCACGGCGCGTCCTGCGTTGAAGTGCGGCACCGCATTGAGCAAATGCTTGGTGTAGTCGTGCTGCGGATGGTCGAGCACGGCGTCCAGCGAACCCTGTTCGACCGCGATCCCGCCCTGCATTACCATGATGTCGTCGGCGATCCCCGCCACCAGCCCGATATCGTGCGTGATGAAGATCATGGCCATGCCGAGCCCGGCGCGCAGTTCGGCGAGCAGGGCCATGATCTGCGCCTGCACCGTGACATCGAGCGCCGTCGTCGGCTCGTCGGCAATCAGCAGCCGCGGGTTGCTGGCGAGGGCGATCGCAATCATCACCCGCTGCCGCATGCCGCCCGAGAGCTGATGCGGATAGTATCGGAGCCGCGAAGCGGCATCGGGAATGCGCACCCGCTCGAGTGCCTCCCTGGCGGCGGCGGTCGCCGCCCGCCCCGTGACGCCGCGATTGAGCCGGAACGCTTCTTCGATCTGTGCGCCGATGGTGTGCACCGGGTTCAGCGACGTCATCGGCTCCTGAAAGATCATGCCGATGTCGCGGCCGCGCACATGGATCAGCGCCGCCTCATTGGCAATGGTCACGTCGAGCGCGCTGCCGTCGCCGGACTGTAGGTTGATGCTGCCGGCGGTGATCTTGCCGCCGCCGAAATCGACCAGCCGATTGATGCTGAGCGCCGTCACCGACTTGCCAGAGCCGCTCTCGCCGACGATGGCGAGCGTCTTGCCCGCCTCGAGCTCAAAGCTCACACCCCTGACTACCTCGTTGGCGGCGGGATCGCGGCCGAAGCCGACGTGCAAATCGCGCACGGAGAGCAGAGGTGCGCTCATGCCGCCCGCCTCTGTGTGCGCGGATCGAGGATGTCGCGCAGCGCGTCGCCAAAGAGGTTGAACCCCAGGATACCGAGCATGATGGTGAGGCCGGGAAAGATCAGCAGCCAGGGTGCGCGCGTCATCATCGACTTGCTGTCGGCCAGCATCACGCCGAGCGAAGGAGACGGCGGCTGCGTGCCGAGGCCGAGAAAGCTGAGGCCCGCCTCGGTGAGCAGCGCCCAGGCCAGCGCCAGCGTGATCTGCACCGTCAGTGGCGCGATCAGGTTGAGCAGCAGATGCCGCGTCAGGATGAAGCGCTGCGAGCTGCCGAAGGTGCGCGCCGCGGCGACGAAGTCGCGGGCCTTCAGCGATAATGCCGGCGCCCGGACAACGCGAGCAAAGATCGGCGTGTAAACGATAGCGATTGCAGTCACGCTGGTGACGGTGCCCGGTCCCTCGATGGCAACGACCAGCAGCGCCAGGAGGATCGCCGGGAAGGCGAGGAACACGTCCATGATCCGCATCAGGATGCCGTCCCAGATTGCTCCCCACCAGGCGGCGAGGAGGCCGATCAGTGTGCCGACGAACGCTGCGATCGCGACCGACGAGAAGGCGACGAGGAAAGACTCGCCGATCCCCAGCATCAACCGGCTGAAAGTGTCGCGGCCGAGCAGGTCGGTGCCGAACCAATAGGCGGCGTTGGGTGCCTTCAACCGGTCGATCGGCACCTGCTTCAGGGCGTTGTGCGGCGTAAACCCAACCGCGCCAAGCAGCGCTGTCAGCAGATAGAGCGCGATGATCGTCGCTCCGATCCGGCCGCTGGGATGCCGGACAATCGCGGCAAGAATGCGCATCACCGGCCACCGAGCCGGATCCGCGGATCGAGCGCCGCGTAGGCGAGGTCGACCAAGAGGTTTACGACCATGAAGTTGAAGGCGATGAACAGCACCGCGCCTTCGACGAGCGCATAGTCGCGCTGACTAATGGCGTCGAGCGTCAGCCGGCCGAGGCCGGGCAGGGCGAAGATCTGCTCGACGATCACTGCGCCGCCGAGCAGGTATCCGAACTCGACGCCGCTGAGCGTCACTACGGGTATCAGCGCATTGGGCAGTGCGTGGTGCCAGACGACGCTCCGTGCCGGGGCGCCCTTGCTGCGCGCCGTGCGGACATAGTCGTCGCCCAGCACATCGAGCATCGCCGAGCGCGAGACGCGGGTGACGGAAGCCGCGAACGCGAAACCGAGGGTGATCGCCGGCAGGATCATCTGCCCGAGATTGCCCAGCGGGTCGCTGAACAGGGACGTGAAACTGCCCATCGCCGGCAGAATGTGGAAATAGACCGACAGGACGTAGATGAAGACGAGACCGATAACGAAGCTTGGCGTCGACTGCCCGAGCATGGCGACGAGGCGCACCACAAGATCGGATGGTCGTTCGTTGTGCGTCGCGGCAAACACGCCGGCCGGCACGCCCACCGCCAGCGCGATCACCATCGAAAACAACGCCAGCTCGAGCGTCAGCGGAAAGCGGGCGAGGATCACCGGCAGCACCGGCTTGCCGTAGGTGGTCGAGATGCCAAAATTGCCCTGCAGCAGGCCCAGCACCCAGTGGCCATATTGCGTGACGATCGGCTGGTCGATGCCGAAATAGCTCGCGAGCGAGGCGCGTTGCGCCGGCGTCAGCAGACCGGCCTCGGTGCCAAGCATCGCCGTGATCGCATCGCCCGGCACGAGACGGATGGCGAAGAACACCAGCACCGACACGCCGAGCAGGATCAGCGGAAACGTCAGCAGCCGCTGCGTGAGGTAGTTCATGGATCGAATCCTTACCCGACCCTCTCAGCCGGATCCTCCCCCGTGCACGGGGAAGGGGGACCGCCGTGAGGCGGTGGAGGGGGCGCCAGCACGCTCACCCCGGATGGGGCCAACGCCCCCTTCCGTCGCCTCGCGGCGCCACCTTCCCCCGCGAACGGGGGAAGGAAGAGGAGGCCTACTGCCCGACCGTCACCTTGCTCAGGGCGAACAGCATTCCACTCGGATTGATCTCATAACCCTTCACGGTGTTGAGGTTAGCGGTGTAAGTCACTGTGGTGCTGATCCAGATCCAGGGCGACTCCTCGGCGAGGTGCTGCTCGAATTGCTGGAAGATCGGCTTGCGCTTGGCAATATCGGTCTCCACCCGGCCCTGCTGCAGCAGGCTGTCGAGTGTATCGTCGACATAGTTCGACACCTGCTTCAGGTTGCCGTCCTTAGTGAAGTAGCGGTTGTACATCGGGTACGGGTCCGGGCGCCCGCCGTTCTGCGCCACCGCCATGTCGAAATCACCCTTCAGCCATGTGTCGACATAGGGCTTCAGATCCATCGTCTTGATGTTGAGCTTGATGTTGATGGCGGCGAGTTGGCTCTGCAGCACCTGCGCCTCGTTGGCGGCGTAGGGCGGCTCGCCGGTCGCGGCGATCACGTCGGCGGAGAAGCCAGCTTCCTGCCCGGCGTCTTTCATCAGCTGCTTGGCCTTATCGACATCCTGCTTGTAGCAGAACAGGGTCGAGGGATCGGAAGCATAGGCCTCCATCGTCAGCGGCCCGGTAACCTTGCCTTCGCCGACGAGCGCGGTATCGATGATCTCCTGCCGGTTGACAGCACACGAGATCGCCTGTCGCACCTTCTCATTGTCCATCGGCGGACGCGACGGGTTGAGCTGCAGCACGTTGTAGGCGAGACCGGGAATGCGGTTGAGCGTCATGGTCGCTCCGCTCGGCACCTGCGTAGCGACGGTGGGATCGTTGAACAGAGCGAAGTCGGTTTGCCCGGCCTGCAGTGAATCGAGGATGGCGCTCTCCGACGGCAGCACGGAGATAGTGATGCTGTCGACCCCGGTCTTGCCGCCGGCCCAGTTCGGGTTGGCGCTCAGCACGTCCTTCACGTTCGGATCCCATTCGTCGAGCTGGAACGGGCCCGAGCCAATCGCCTTGGTGCCGATGCTGCCGTCGGTGATCGCGCTTGCCGGAACGATCGAGGCGTTGGTCGTCGACATTGCGACGAGGATCGGCGCATCGGGCTGCGACAGGTTGAACACCACCGTCTGCGGGTCGGGCGTGTCGATCGATTTGATCGAGGTGAAGTTGGCGCGCGCCGCTGCCGCCGTCGCCTCGTCGAGGATGCGGGTGAACGACGCCTTGACGTCGTCAGAGGTGACTGCCGCTCCCGTCGAGAATTTCGCGTTGGGATCGAGCTTGAACGTCAGCGTCAGCCCGTCCGGCGAGAATGCCCAGCTTTTGGCGATCGACGGGATGACATTGTATTGCGCGTCGAGCCGCACCAGCGGGTCGTAGATCATCTCGAGCAGTCGCAGCGACGAGAACGCCGTTTGCTTGTGCGGGTCGAGTCCGGTCGCGTCCTGTGACCAGGCCATGCGCAGCGTGGCCGCCTGCGCCGGCAGCGCGAAACTCGTGGTGCCGAGCAGCGCCGTCAGCGCCAGTCCGACCAGCAGCGTTTTGGGGTTTGTCCAATGCATTGTCGTCTCCCAGTCCCTGATGTTTTCACACGCCGCTCGTGGCGACGCTTGTCGCAAGCTTACGAGTGCGTGGCGGAAACTGCACGTGCAAAACGCTGCGACGTATGGGACAGGTCCGGCTCTTTTCCCGGCACCGGAAAGGCGTCTGCAACCAGTTGACTTCAGTTCGCTACCGGGCTTTGGGTCTGGCTCCGTCCCGAGACCACACGACATGCCCCCGCTCGATCCCAGCACAGCCAAAACCATTGCCATCGCACTCGCCGCTGGCCCCAATCAGACGATTGCCGCGCTCAATGCACTATTTCTCGCATTGCCCGGCGTCCGGGCCGTCACCTGGCTGGCGGCGTTTCCGTCCGAGAAGATCACCCGCCGCGTCGGGACCTCTGATCCGAAATACTTCCCGACCACCGGCTTCGATCCAATCGACGATGGTCCGTGGTGCCGGCGCATCTACGGCGAAAAACTGCCGATCATCGGCAATACGCTCGATGAAATGGCGGTCTACATCCCCGAGAGCTCGGAACTCGGCAAGATCGGCTATGGTTCGACGCTCTGCGCGCCCATCGTTATTGGCGGCCGGGCGAGGGGCACCGTCAATCTCCTCGGGGATGCCAACATCTTCACGCCCGCGCTCATCGCCGATCTCAACGCTTTGCTGCCGCTTGCCGCGCTGATCTTCACCTTCGACGGCATCGGCGAATAGGCTTTGCGACCTCGCCGCAAGCCTGTTGCCAAGCCGAAAATCCTCCGGTAACGTTCCCGGCGATGGAGAGCGGGCCGTTGAAGCTCGTCCCGGGAGGTTGAGGGTGCGGGGAAGCCGCCGACAGACGATCGTCGATGTCGCACGCCGGGCCGGTGTCTCGAAAAGCACCGCCGCGCGCGCTCTCTCCAATGCGCCGGAAATCAGCGACACCGCCCGCGACAAGGTGCTCGAGGCCGCCCGCGTCCTCGGTTACGAGCGCAACCACCTCGCCGTCGGCATGCGCTCTGGTCGCTCCGGTATGCTCGGCCTTGTTATCCCCGATATCGCCAATCCGTTCTGGGCCGAAGTCGCGCGTGGCGCGCAGGATCGCGCCGCCGACGCCGGCATCTCGCTCTTGGTATTCTCCTCGGACTGGGATCACGCCCGCGAAGCCAGGCATCTGACCGCCTTGCGCCAGGCGCGGGTCGATGGCGCCATCATCAATCCAGTCGCGGATTCCTTCGACGATCTCGACCGCTTCGGTCTGCCCTTCGTGCTGATCGGCTCGAGCGCCGAGCGCTTTCCCGAAACCTCGAGCGTTGGCTCCGACATCGCGCAGGCGGTGCGGCTCGGGCTCGATCACCTGGTCTCCAAGGGCCATCTGCGACCCTGGCTGATGCTTGGTCCGCGCTGGCGCATTGCCCGGGCCCGCTTCCTTCGCACCGTCCACGACCACTGCATCGCCCGCGATATCGATCCGGCCAGCCTGCCCACCGAGGAGGGCGAATACACCGTCGATGGCGGCCACGCTGCCATGCGGCGCATCCTAGAAGCCGACAAATCCAAGCATATCACGGTCTTTGCCGCGAACGACCTGATGGCGCTCGGCGCCATGGTGGCGGCGCGCGAAGCCGGCAAGTCCATTCCAGGCGACGTGTCGATCCTCGGGTTCGACGGCGTGCCGGCCGGAGCCTTTTCCTGGCCCGGGCTGACGACCATCGAGAAGCCGGCGCGCGCTATGGGCCGCCGGGCGGTGGAGTCGCTCGTCGACGAGATAGCGGGCCGCGCCGATCATGGCCGGATCTACCTCCCATGCCGGCTGATCGAGCGCGGCTCGCTAGCAGATTTTTCGCGTGAATCGACGAAAAGTATGGCCTCGGAACACGCATAATATGGCCTTTGGCGAAGCAAAATCGCAGGCGGCCGGGACGTTCACCGGGAACGTTCCCGGGATTTCATCGCGGCGCGACCGGCTCTCGACCGGCTGGCGTCACTGGTGGCCCTACTACGCCATGATGGCGCCGGCGCTCCTCTTCTTCGTCATCTGGCACTATGTGCCGATCTACGAAGCCAAGATGGCGTTCGAGCAGGTTCGCATTATTCCGCCCAACATCTGGGTGGGTCTCAAGAACTTCCAACTGCTGTTCGCTTCGCCGGTGTTCTACCAGGTGCTGCTCAACACCCTGATCATCTCCGGTATGAAGATGATTTTCGTTTTCCCCGTGCCGATCGTCGTGGCGCTGTTGCTCAACGAAGTCCGCAGCGGTCCCTTCCGGCAGTTCGTGCAGTCGGCGATCTATCTGCCGCACTTCTTGAGCTGGGTAGTCATCGCGGCGGTGTTCATCGCTTTCCTGTCGCCGACCGACGGCGCCGTAAACCAGCTCACCGGCTACGTCGGCATCGCACCGATCAACTTCATGACCAACACCAACTGGATTCGCTGGGTACTGGTGCTGTCGGAGAACTGGCGCTCGGCCGGCTGGGACAGCCTGCTCTATCTCGCGGCTATCATCGCAATCGATCCCGCCCTCTACGATGCGGCTGAACTCGACGGCGCCAATCGCTGGCAGAAGATCCGCTACGTCACGCTGCCCGGCATCGTGCCCACCATCGCGACGCTGTTCATCCTCAACATGGGTCTCTTCATGTCGGCGGGGCTCGACCAAGTGGTCAACCTGCAGAACGACGTCAACTCGTCGACCATCGACATCATCGACACCTATGTCTACCGCATCGGTCTCATCACGGGCGAGTACTCGCTCGCGACAGCCGCTGGCCTGTTCAAGGCCATTATCGGCATGCTGCTGGTGCTGCTTTCGCACTTCGTATCGAAGCGCCTGACCGGCAAAGGGGTGTGGTGATGGCCGCCGACAGCCGCGCCCGCGTCATCCGCACACCGCTCGAGCGCACCGAGCAGGTCATCATCGCGTCAACACTGATCCTGCTCGTCATCCTCACCGCGCAGCCGCTGCTTAACCTCCTGGCGCTGTCGCTTTCCGACCCCAGCAAGGTCGCCGGCTTCTCGGGGCTCTCGGTGTGGCCCGACGGCTTTTCGCCCGATGTTTGGCTGTTGCTGTTGCAGCACCCCAACGTGCAGCGCGGCATCTTCAATTCGGTGTGGATGACGGCGACCAGCGTCGTCCTCGGCACGCTCGGCACGGCGCTGATGGCCTGGGGCATGTCGCGCCCAGGCCTGCCGGGACGGCGGCTGATCTTCATCTTCGTGCTCGTCACCATCATCTTCGAACCCGGCATCATCCCAGACTATTTTTTGATGAAGCAGCTGGGGCTGCTCAATAATCCGTGGTCGGTGATCCTCTACAAGGTGGTGAACGCCTGGTACCTGATCATCCTCGTGCGCTTCTTCGAGGAGATTCCTGAGGAGCTTCTGGAATCGGCGCAACTCGATGGCGCCAATCCGTTCCAGATCTTCTGGAGCATCGTTTTGCCGCTGGCCAAGCCCGCGCTCGCGACGATCTCGCTGTTCTACCTGGTGTTCCACTGGAACGAGTTCTTCCACCCGATGATCTATCTCAACGACCAGTCGAAATGGCCGCTGCAGGTGGTCCTCAGGCAGTTCGTCATCGGCGGCGACAAGGTCGCCATCGTCGGTGCGCAGGACGCCAACAACAATATCGGCATCGCCCAGATCAACATCCGGGCGCTGAAAGCCGGTATGATCCTGATCACTATCGTGCCGATCCTCGCGATCTATCCGCTGATCCTCAAATTCTTCACCAAGGGCACCATGACAGGAGCGCTCAAGGGATGAAGTTCGCCCAATTAGCAAACGAAAAGCATAACAGGAGGAGTATCCATGCTTCGTAGAACTCTGCTGCTGACGACGGCGGCGCTGGCGTTGAGCGCCGCGCTGGCGGTCCCCGCGATGGCCGATCCGGTCACCCTGCGGATCGTGTCCAAGGACATGCTCACCACCAACCCCGACGACGTAAAGGAAATGGCTGCCATCCAGGCGGCGCTGAAAGCCAAGGGGACCGACCTCAACATCCAGATTGTCGATATGCCGTCGTCCGGCTATGCCGACGCGCTCAGTGTCAAGCTGCTGTCGGGCGACATCCCGGACATCATCTACTTCCAGGGCGGCGACCAGAAGATGGCCGACCAGGGCATCCTCGAGGATCTCGGTCCGTGGATCGAGAAGGAGCCCAACATCAAGGCCGCGCTCTGGCCGCATAACGTCGACCGGCTGAAGAACTACCCCTATCTGCTCTACATCTACCCGCCGCGCGCGCCGCAGCCAGTCATGCGCAAGGACTGGTTCGACAAGCTCGGCCTGCCGCTGCCGCAGACCGTCGACGACTACGAGAAGCTGTTCAAGGCGATCCACGACGCCGACCTCGACGGGGATGGCAAGACCGGCGACACGCTCGGCCTTACCGGCTACCAGAACACCAGCGAACTCGATTCCATATTTAACGAGGCGTTCGGCGTCACCGGCACCTGGATGAAGGATGCGAGCGGCGCCTGGGTCAACTCGCGCATCACCGATCAGGAGAAGGCGAAGATCACCTTCTACGCCAAGCTCGCGAGCGAAGGCCTGTTCGACAAGGAATACGTCACCAACACCTTCGACGTGAAGGAAGACAAGTTCTACACCGGCAAGGCCGGGGTAATCTTCGGCTCTTCGCCGGAAGTCATCGACATCTATGGCGGCAAGATGAATCAGGCCCATCCGGGCGAAAACATCACGCTGCAGTTGCTGCCGATCCCCAAAGGTCCCGGCGGCCAGGGCCTCCAGGCCGTGGACGTCAGCAAGGAAGCCCGCGGCTTCGCCATCGCCTCGACTAGCCAGCACAAGGAAGAAGCGGCCAAGCTGCTCGACTTCATGGCTTCGGCCGACGGTCAGAACATCGACCGCATGGGCTTTGAAGGCGATGAATACACCAAGGACGCATCCGGCAAGGTGACCTTCACCGACAAGGAGGCCACCTGGTATGCCCGCTTCTTCAATGCTCACAACTGGACGCCGCCGACGCCGATCCTGAGCCCCACTGCCCAGCAGGCGCTCGACAACATCACCAAGTACTTCGCTGCCGACAACGCCTTCGTCTGGACCCCGGACTACGCCGCCGATCTTGACGCCACCGAGAAGGTCTATCGCTCGTGGGTCGCCAAGTTCATCACCGGCGAAGCCACGATGGACCAATGGCCGCAATTCGTCAGCGAGTATCTGGCGGCGGGTGGCCAGCACATGACCGACTATGCAAGGACTGTTCTCAAATGACGACTGAAGACGATGGCCTGTCCCTTCGGGGACGGGTCCGCGCGCTTCTCTACGGCGTCGCCCTCGGCGACGCCCTCGGTGCCCCGGTCGAGAAACTCTCGGCCGGGGAGATCCGGGCGCGCTATGGCCGGGTGACCTCGCTCAACACCAAATGGCACAAGCTCGATCTGCCGGAGTCGGCGCGCAACGGCCGCGTCCGCGGCAACGGCATCGTCACCGACGATACGCTGATGACGTTGGCGCTGATGAACATTTATGACACCGAACGCCGCCACCTCGACGCCTGGGACATGGCGAAGGGCATGGTGCGCGAGATCGCCTGGACGCCGCGCTGGATACCCGAGCTGCAGCGCGAGGCGATGCTTGTTGAACGGCTGTTCTATCCGGAAAAATGGATTTACCAGCGCCTGCAACTGAGCGGCGTCGATCCACGCCAGGGCGGCGTCGGCAACATGGTCAACTGCGGCGCCGCCATGTACATCGCGCCGATCGGCGCCGCGAACGCCTGCGACCCCAAGGCCGCCTATGACGAGGCGATTGCCTTCGCCTCTGGGCACCAGCAGAGCTTTGGGCTCGAAGCCGCCGGCGTCATGGCCGCGGCCGTGGCGGCTGCGTTCGTTCCCGAGGCGAGCATCGACGACGTGGTCGACGCGACGCTCAGAGTCGCCAAGGACGGCACGCGCGACGCCATCGCAGCCATCGCCACCGCCGCCCGGCAACTGAAACTCGCCGGCGCCGCGCACGCCGAAATCACCGACAAGTTCCACCGCATCATCGCCGACTTCTCGCCGATGGGCGACGACGTCAACCACTCCGCCCATAAGGCCGGACGACCGCACGACGCCTACCAGCCGTCGCGGCTGCAATCGATCGAGGAGCTGCCGCTGGCGCTCGGCTTCGCCATCGTCAACGGCGCCGAATTCCGCCGCACCATCGAAGACGGCATCAATTCCGGCCGCGATACCGACTCCATCGGCGTCATGGCGGGTGCCATCCTGGGCGCGCTGCACGGCGAGAGCGTCATCGATGCGGCCGACCGCGCCTTGCTCGACGAAACCAACCGCTTCGACATCAACGCCGAGGCCGACCGCTTCGCCGATACCATCCTCGCCGTCTTGTCCGACGACCGCAAGCGGGCGCGGACGCTCGTCGCCGACCGCGCCGCGCTGTTCGAGGCGCCGGAGACCGACGTCAAGCTCGCCCCGCTAAGGACCGTGAATTGAACACCCGGGATATCTACGATCGCATCTATGCCGGCTTCATCGCCAAGGCGATCGGTGTACGGCTGGGTGCGCCGGTCGAGCCGACCATCTGGACGCTCGAGCGCATTCGTAAGACCTATGGCGAGATCACGCAGTACCTGCACAATTTCAGGAACTTCGCGGCTGACGACGACACCAACGGCCCGGTGTATTTTATCCGCGTGCTACGCGACTACGGCCTCGATTTCACCGCCGAGCAGGAAGGTCGCACCTGGCTGAACTATGCCGCTGAGGAGCACGGCATGTATTGGTGGGGCGGCTTCGGTCGCTCGACCGAGCACACCGCCTACCTCAATCTCAAGAACGGCATTCCGGCGCCGCAGTCGGGCGCGATCGCCACCAATGGCGCCGCTGTCGCCGAGCAAATCGGCGGGCAGATCTTCATCGACAGCTGGGGCTGGCTCAACCCCGGCAACCCCAAACGCGCCGCGGAAATGAGCGCCCGCGCCGCCAGCGTTGCGCATGACGGCAATGGGCTCCACGGAGCCCGCTGGGTCGCGGCCGCCATCGCCCAGGCCTTCGTCGCCCAATCGATCGCCGAGATTGTCGACACCGCCATGGCGCAAATCCCGGGCGACAGCGAATACGCCCGCGTCGCGAGGGCGGTGATCGCCACGCACGCGGCACACCCCGACGACTGGCGCGTCTGCCAGGCGATGCTGGTCGCCGATTTCGGCTATGACCGCTATCCCGGCGTCTGCCACATCATCCCCAATGCCGGCGTGCTGATCATGGCGGTGCTCTACGGCAAAGGCGAGCTGCCGCGGACCGCCGAGATCGCCACGATGGCCGGCTGGGACACCGACTGCAACGCCGGCAACGCCGCGGCGATCGTTGGAACGTTCCAGGGGCTGCAGCCGGGTTGGGACAAGTACCGCAAGCCGATCAATGACTTCCTCGTCACCTCCGGCGTGCTCGGCACGGTGAACATCCTCGACATCCCGAGTTTTGCGCGTGAGCTCACGGTGCTCGGCCAGCGGCTCAATGGCGAAACGCCGGAGCCGCTCTGGCTCGAGGATTTCGAGCGCCGCGGCCTGCGCTTCGATTTCGATGCACCGGGCTCGACGCATGGCTTCCGCACGGCCGGCCTCAATACCATCCTGTTGCGGCATAGCGACGAGGTGCACACCGAAGCCTCGCGCGGATCGCTCGAGATCCAGCTGGACCGGCTGGAGCGCGGGCAGGGCGGCCGCATCTTCTACAAGCCCTGGTATCGCCAGTCCGAGTTCGACGACGAGCGCTATCGCCCCATGCTGACGCCGGTCGTCGATGACGGCCAGATCGTCAGGTTCAAGCTCAAGCTTGACCCCTGGAATGGCGACGGCAATCTGCGCGTCCTCCCCTATGTGCGCCGCGCCATGACGCAGCGGATCGAGGAAATCGGCGCGTGGCAGGTCCCCGCCAGGGACGACTGGCAGTCCTATGAATTCGCAATTCCCGACGGGCACGGGGAGGCAGTCGACGAGATCGGCGTACTGGTCGAATATTTCGGCCGGCTGAAATTCCTCGGCCAGCTGTTCCTTGCCGACTTCTCGATCGGCGGACCGGGCAGGGTCGTCATCGACCCGAAGCTCGAAAAGGCCGAATGGGGCGGCATCACCCGCTTCACCTGGAACCGCGGCTATTTCACGCTCGAGGATGGCGCGGTGCACGTCCACACCGCCAGCGACGCCGATGCGTGGACCGGCCATGCGTATCTCCGCGACACTGCCGTCACCGCTTTGCTGACGCCGCTCGCCGGCGCCTCGCATCTGGTTTCGGTGCGGGTGCAAGGCACCAGCCGGTTCTACGCCGCCGGGTTCGAGGGCGGCGACGTGGTGATCCTCAAGCAGGATCACGGCATGACCGTGCTCACAAGAACGCCGTTCGACCGGAAGCTCAACCAGCCCTATCGTATCGAGCTCAAGGCCATCGGTGACCGGCTGACGCTGAGCGTCGACGGCGCCGAGCTGCTGAGCGCGACCGATGCAAGCTACCGCTACGGCATGGCGGGCCTGCGCCTCGGCTCCGCCGGGAGGATGAGCGTGGCCTCGCTCGTGGTCGAAGACTTCTGATGTCGGCGCCATCGGCCACCCTCATCCAGTTCGATCCCACCGCCCAGGGTCCGCTTCGCGGTATCCGCGTCGTCGACCTCAGTCGGCTGGTGGCTGGCAACATGCTGAGCCTGCAGCTTGCTGATTTCGGAGCGGACGTCATCAAGGTCGAGCCGCCGCAGGGCGATCCGCTGCGCGAGTGGCGCGAGGATGGGCACTCGCTGTTCTGGAAGGTCTATGGCCGCAACAAGCGCTCGATCGTGCTCAACCTCCGCGAACCCGACGGCATGGCGGCGCTGCGCGCGCTGCTGAAGACCGCGGACGTGTTCATCGAAAATTTCCGCCCTGGCACGCTCGAGCAGATGGACCTCGCGCCCGCCGATTTGCTCAAAGCCTATCCCGACCTGGTTATTGTCCGCGTCTCGGGGTTCGGCCAGACCGGGCCCTACGCGCAGTTCCCAGGTTTTGGCACGATCATCGAAGGCATGTCGGGCTTTGCCTATCGCACCGGCTTTCCCGACCGCGAGCCGCTGCTGCCGCCGCTGGCGCTGGCCGATATGATCGCCGGCATTTATGGCGCCTCGGCCACCCTGACGGCGCTACTGGCGCGCGATCGCGGCCTCAGCCGCGGCCAGGTGATCGACCTCTCGCTGCTCGAGCCGATGGTATCAGTCCTTGGCCCCGAAGCCGCGATCTATGAGGTCACCGGCCGCGTCAAGGAACGCACCGGCAGCGCCTCCAACACCAGTTCGCCCCGCAACGTCTATCGCTGCCTCGACGGCAAGTACGTCGCCTTGTCGGGCTCGACCCCGCAGGTCGCAAAGCGCGTGTTCGAGATTATCGGCAAGCCGGAAATGAACAGCGACCCACGCTTCGCGACCAACTCCGACCGCGTTCGGAACCGCGTTCTCGTGGATGAGGCGGTCGGCGGTTGGTTTGCCCTGCATGATCAGGAGGAGGCGCTGCGGCTGATGCGCGACTCGGGCGCCACGGTCGGGCCGATTTACTCGGCAGCCGATGCGGCCACCGATCCGCATTTCACCGAACGCGGCGTCGTGGTCGATGTTGCCGACGCCCAGTTCGGTTCGCTGCCGATGCACAGCATCCTGCCGCGCCTCTCGGCCACCCCGGGCGTGTACCGGCGCCCGGCGCCGGAGATCGGCCAGCACACCACGGAAATCCTCGCCGAGATCGGGAGCACCGCCTGATGCTGCGCTCGCTGCTTTACGTCCCGGCGCACTCTGAGCGCTTTCTCGCCAAGGCACATGAGCGTGGCGCTGATGTCGTCATCCTCGATCTCGAAGACGCCGTGCCCGAAGCCGACAAGGACCGGGCGCGCGACCATCTTGCCGAGAGCGGCCGATCGGTCCGTCGGAAGGGCGCTCGTGTCTATGTGCGGATCAATTCCGGCGACCGGCAGCGCCGCGATGCCGAGGCCGCGTCGGCCGCCGGAGCCGATGCGGTCATCCTCGCCAAGGCCGCACTCGCCGATCTCGGCGGCTTCGCGCTGCCGCTGATCGCCATGCTGGAGGACCCCGGCGCGATCCTCGATGCGCGGCTCTTCGCCAGGCATCCGGCGGTCATCGGCCTCGTCGTCGGCAGCGAGGATCTCGCGACCGCGCTTGGCGCGACGCCGCTGCCTGAGGTGCTGCGCATTCCGAAACTGCTCGTTCACTACGCTGCCAAGGCGGAAGGCAAGCTCAGCTTCGGCTTGCTCCGCTCCGTCGCCGACTATTCCGATCTGGCGGCCATCGAGGCGGCCGCCATCGAGGCGCGGCGGCACGGCTTCGACGGCGCGACCTGCGTCCATCCGGCCGTCGTGCCGGTCCTGAACGCCGCCTTCGCGCCGAGCCCGGACGAGATCGCCTGGGCCGAGCGCGTGCTCGACGCCGCCAAAAGCGGCGCAGGCGCCTTCGCCGTTGACGGACGCATGGTCGACGCCCCCGTCATCGCGCGCGCTCACCGCATCCTCGGTCACTGACGTCCTAACCATACGAAGTCCGCGCTTGCCCGCGTTAATTGCCGCATAACGACTCCGTGCGCACATTCCGGCTAAGCGCTTAGGGCGAGGGCCGGACGTGCGTGTACTGATCATCGATGACAGCCGGTCGAGCCTTGCGCTCCTGGCCTCGATTGTTGCCGACGGCGGCGCAGTCGATGTATCGACCAGCACCAATCCCATCGAAGCCTTGAGCCGCAGCGAGACGGAGCAGTTCGATCTCGTCGTCGTCGATCACATCATGGCCGAGATGGATGGCGTCGACGTGACCCGCTGGCTGCGCTCGCGCGACACCTATCGGCTGGTGCCGATCATCATGGTCACCTCCGACGCCGACCCGAAGGTCCGGCTCGACGCCATCGGCGCCGGCGCAACAGATTTCATCAACAAGCCCTTCGACCGCACCGAAATGCTGGCGCGCGTCCGCAATCTGCTGGCGCTGCGCAAGGCACAGATCGATCTTGCCGACCGCGCCCAATGGCTGGCGCGCGAAGTGGAAAGCGCCACCCGCCACCTCATCGAGCGCGAGGAAGAGGTGATCTGGCGCCTCGCCCGCGCCATCGAATATCGGGACGGCGATACTGGCGGGCACGTCTCACGCGTCGCCGTCATCAGCCGGCTGCTCGCCGAGGGCATGGGGCTCAGTCCCGAGCGCTGCCGCACCATCTACCTCGCGGCGCCCCTGCACGACATCGGCAAAATCGGCATCGCCGACGCCATCCTGGGCAAGCCCGGCCGGCTGACGCCCGAGGAAATGGCGCGGATGCGCGAGCACGTCGTCATCGGTGCGCGCATTCTCGAACATGGCTCGTCCGATCTCATTCACACCGCCAAAACCATCGCGCTCGGCCACCATGAGCGCTGGGACGGCACCGGCTATCCGCATCGACTCGCCGGCGCGGCCATCCCGATCGAGGCCCGGATCGTCGCTATCGCCGACGTCTTCGATGCCCTCTGCTCGGAGCGGCCGTATAAAGCCGCCTGGCCGGTCGATAAGGCTTACGCCGAGATCGTCGCGCTCAGCGGCTCGCACTTCGATCCGGCCTGTGTCGACGCTTTCGTCGCCAAATGGCCGGAGATTGTCGCGATCACCGCCCAAGACGCCGCCCCCGAGTCGCAGGCAGTCGGCTTCTAATCATCGATAAGATTTGCACGCGCTTCCACCTCGCATCGCGACGCGACACTTTTGCGCGCCCGCTTTGCGGCAACTACGTCGGCGTCAACCGGGCCCGCCTCCGAGCTATTGCTTTGCTTTGTTCGTTTTTCTTTGCAAAATGCGCGACAAACCAGAAATAATATTCGTTAACACTGTGTTAAACTTGGTGCTGCTAAACGTATATGCAAAGTAATACCTTGCAAGTCGCGGTCAAAAGACTCGCACCACTGAATCGAAGACTCAGAAATGCGCGACCCTCCGATGAATCACGGCGATTGGACTCGCCTTGGATTCACGCAGCCGATCACAATAGTGCCGATCAATATACTCTCATGATTGCTCGTTGATCCGCCGTTACCGGTAACTGCCAGTTAATGACTGTCGCGTAGTTTGGTTGGTGCGGGCGGGAACCCGCTAACGACCATATTGCAGACTTCGCGGCCCTCGTTCTCGCCCAACGATCAAAGCCGCACATTTTCAGACGTAGGCATAGTCATAGCCGGGGGCGGTTTTATGAACCGATTTTCTGCTGACCGTTGCCGGGGGGCACGGTCATGCATGATTCACACGTCACGCTGAGCGGTTCGCTCGGCCTCAAGGACGCAACGCGGCTTCGGGCCGAGCTGCAGTCGGCGCTCGAGACGCATCCGGCCGTTACCATCGACGCCAGCGATCTTGGCGATGCGGACATCAGCATCGTCCAGTTGTTGGTCGCGGCGCAAAAAGCCGCCGTTGCAACGGATCGGACGTTGACGCTCAAGGCCGACAAGGACGGCGTTCTGGGCAAACTGCTGGTCAAGTCGGGATTGCTCGACGCCGCCGGCCGGGCGCTCGTCCCCGAAATCGAATTCTGGGCCAGTGCGCAAGGGAAAGCCGCATGAGCAAGACGATCCTCACCATCGATGACTCGGCGTCAGTTCGCCAGATGGTCAGCATGACGCTGACCGCCGCGGGACACCGCATGATCGAAGCCGGCGACGGCGCCGAGGGCTACAGCAAGGCCATCGCGCAGCCGGTCCACGCGGTTATCACCGATCTCAACATGCCGGTGATGAACGGCATCGAGTTCATCCGCAAATACCGCCAGCACCCCTCCAGCAAGGGCGTGCCGATTATCCTCCTCACCACCGAATCCGACGAAGAGCTGAAGCGCGAGGCCAAGGAAGCTGGCGCCACTGGCTGGATCGTCAAGCCGTTCAAACAGGACCAGTTGGTGGCAGTGATCAAGAAGGTGACCGGCGCATGAGCCTCCCCGATCCGACAGAGACGTTCCGCCAGGAAGCCCGCGAGCTGCTCGAGCAACTCGAGCTCGGCCTGCTCGATCTGGAGACCAACCCCGAGAACGGCGACCTGATCAATTCGACCTTCCGTGCCCTCCATACCATCAAGGGCTCCGGCGCGATGTTCGGCTTCACCGAAGTCGCCTCCTTCGTGCACGAATTTGAAACGGCGTTCGATCGTGTCCGCAAGGGTCACAGCGTCGCAACACCCGAGCTGGTGGCGGTGGCGCTCGACGCCAAGGACCACGTACATCGGCTGATCGACCATCCCGATGGGCCGCTGCCGGGCGGCGACGCGATCCTCGATAAGCTCCGCACCATCGTCTCGACCGACCGCTTCCCGGAAGCGCCGCTGCCGAAGCCGGCGGTCGCGCCCGTCGTCGCCACGGCTGCTGCGGCAGGCAAACGCTGGCGCGTCCGCTTCAAGCTCCCGGCCGACTCCCTGGTTTACGGCACCAATCCGCTGCTGCTCCTCGATGAGCTGGCGGCCATCGGTCCGGCCCAGATCACCGCCATCACCGACGCCGTACCGGTTCTTACCGAGATGGATCCGGAGGTTCCGTATCTGGGTTGGCAGGTCGATCTCGCCGCCGACGATCCGCGCGCCGCGATCGACGACGTCTTCCTGTTCCTCCGCGACGGCATGGAACTGTCGGTTACCGAGCTGGAAAGCGAAGTTGACGCGCCTGCTGCCGAGCTGGTTACCCAAGCTGCCGCACCTCCGGCTGACGTCGCCACCTCCGCTCCCGTCGCTAAGGAGTCGAAGTCGGCCGCGGCACCTGCTGCCGCCGCTGAAAAGGCCGGATCCTCGCTCCGCGTCGCCGCCGAGCGGCTCGACGAATTGATGGACCGGGTTGGCGAACTCGTGATCGCCCAGGCCCGCCTGACGCAGATCGCTGCCAGCTCGTCGGATGGCAACCTCAAGACCATCGCTGAGGAACTCGAGCGGCTGTCATCCGGCCTTCGGGATACCACAATGGGCATCCGCATGGTGCCGATCGGAACGCTGTTCTCGCGTTTCCGCCGCCTGATTCACGATCTGTCACGCGATCTCGACAAGGACATCGAGTTCGTGACCAGTGGTGAAGACACCGAGCTCGACAAAACCATGATCGAAAAGCTCGCCGACCCGCTCGTCCACCTGATCCGCAACTCGGTCGATCACGGCCTTGAGGACCAGGCGACGCGCGTCGCGGCCGGCAAACCCCCTAGGGGCACCGTTCGCCTCTCGGCGGTCTACGCGGGCGCCGAAGTCGCGATCTCGGTCTCCGACGACGGCGCCGGTCTCAACGCTGCGCGTATCCGCGCCAAGGCTGAAGAGTCAGGTCTCATCACCCCAGACGCCAAGCTTACCGACAACGAACTATTCCAGCTGATTTTTGCTCCCGGCTTCTCGACCGCCAAGGAAGTGACCTCGCTCTCCGGGCGCGGCGTCGGCATGGACGTGGTCAAGCGCACCATCGACGGGTTGCGGGGGGCCATCGATCTCAGCACCAGGCCCGGCCAAGGCACGACGGCGACGCTGCGCCTGCCGCTGACCCTTGCCATCATCGACGGCATGCTGATCCGCGTCGGCAATGGCCGCTACACCATCCCGCTGGCGGCGGTCGAGGAATGCGTCGAGCTGCCGCTCGACGCCGGCTCAAGCTCTCGCGGCCGCAACTTCCTTGATATCCGCGGCAGTCTCGTGCCGTTTGTCCGCCTGCGCGACGTGTTCAATGCCAAGGGCGAGCCCGACGGCCATCCCAAGGTGGTGATCGTCTCCTCGGGCGAAGGCCGCGTCGGTCTCGTCGTCGACCAGATCATCGGCAACAACCAGACCGTTATCAAGCAGCTGAGCAAGCTGCACGCCGGCATGAAGTCGTTCTCCGGCGCAACCATCCTCGGCGACGGCAGCGTGGCGCTCATCCTCGACACTGTCCACCTGGTCGGCATCGGCCAGTCCTACGACGAAAAACTCAAGACCGAGCAATTCGGGAGGGCAGCATGAGCTCCGCGGAATCTGGCGCCATGCGCGCCCTGACCCTGCGCCTCCAGGACGAGGTCTTCGCTATCGAGGCCGGCAGCGTCCGCGAGATTCTTGATCTCGTGCCGATCACCGAAGTGCCGAACGCCCCGGCGTTCGTCGGCGGTCTCATCAATGTGCGCGGCCGCGTCGTGCCGCTCGCCGATCTCCGCGTCATGTTCGACATGGACCGGCCGCCGCCGGACAAGGACACCCGCATCGTCGTCATCGAGATCGAGATCGGCGGCGAACCGACGGTCGTCGGCATCCTCGCCGACAAGGTGCACGACGTCACCGACATCGAGGCCGCCGCCATCCAGGACGCGCCGCGCGTCGGCATGCGCTGGCGCCCCGAATTCGTGCGCAGCATCGGTCGGCGCAACGGCACCTTCGTCGTCATTCCTAATCTTGAACGCATTTTCGAAACACAGGGCGGCAGAAGCGCGCCTTTGGCTGAAGAAAGGGCTGCTTAAGTGAGACTAACTCTGAAGGTGAAGCTGGCTGCGACCTTTGCGGTCGTCGTCGCGATGTCGGCGGGAAGCATGTATCTTGCCATCCAGAA
>CAZNAE010000002.1:58004-68327 GCA_964570695.1 uncultured Devosia sp. | reverse complement strand
TGAAGACCAAGGCTTCAAACCCGGGTGTGATGGCCGTTCCCAGTTCGATGCTCAGGGCTTTGGCGCGCGCGATGACTTCCTGCGGATCAGAAATATCGGCCGGCGTGATTTTGTTCATCACTTCACCTGCCGCATAACCGAGCATCCTTTCGGCCCCGACGTTGAAGATCTGGATGACTCCCTTTGCGTCGGTGGCGATGCTCGAAAAGTTGGCACTATTGAAAATCGCGCTCTGCAGTGCTCCGGCCTGCACCAGGGCTTCCTCGGCCTGCTTGCGCGCCGTGTTGTCAGTACCGATCAACAGATAGCCGATAATCGTTCCTTCGGCGTCGCGGAGCGCCGTGACGGAGACCACTGCCGGAAACCTGCTTCCGTCTTTCCGAATATAGGTGAGCTCGTAGATGTCCTCGATCCCGCGTGAGGCCTTAAACACGAGAGCTTCGAAGCCCGGCGTGATCGCGGTTGCGAGCTCGACGCTGAGTGCTTTGGCTCGAGCTACCAGTTCTTGCGGATCGGAAATGTCGGCGGGGGTGATGGTATTCATCACTTCGGCGGCGGCATAGCCGAGCATCCTCTCGGCCCCGACGTTGAAGATCTGGATGACCCCCTTGGCGTCGGTGGCGATGCTCGAGAAGTTGGCGCTGTTGAAGATCGCGCTCTGTAGCGCGCCCGCTTTGAGGAGCGCTTCATCAGCGCGCTTGCGGGTTCTGGTATTCAGGCGGCGGCGGTTAGTCCCCGCGCCGGCCTCGTCGTTTCCACGTGTGATAGTGCGACCTCGAGGCGTAAGATGTTTCTGCTTCCTGCTGGATGTGAAATCCCGGAGTTACGCCGCAAGCAGGGTTTGGACGGCGTGCTGAAGTTGATCAGGAGAGTATGGCTTGTCGAGAAATTGGCTCCCGTCGACAAGTAAGGCGGTCGTCGCTTCTGTAAGGGGCAGGCCGCTCACGAAGAGCACAGGCAAGTTCGGCCGGAGCTTTCTTGCCTCTCGAGCGAGTTCGAATCCACCCTGCACGGCTGCATCGAGACGGACGTCTGTGATCAGAGCGTCAATCTGAGCGGGGGAACTCAGTTGCAAAATGGCGCCAGCGACCCCGTCGGCCCAAAGCACAACGTGGCCCCATTCCTCGACCATTGATATCGCCACTTGGCGGATGAAATACTCGTCATCGACGATAAGTACCGTTGCCATGGAAACTGTCTCGGCCCTAGTCCGTGTCCCGGGAACCAAGCGCCGATTCCGGCAATGATCCACTAACCCGTATGGCCAAACTCGCGAATGGTGATTTGGTTCCGGGTTGGGCGAAGTTTCCTGAGGCCTCGCGACGTAGTCCGGCCGGCTACGTCGAATTAGGCCTCGTTCGTGCCGGGCCGTGGCCGCCTCAAAGACTGGAGGTCGTAGTCTTGGGCGATCGAACCGCCCCGCGGACAGCGCGTCCCCTATGCGAGAATATCTCTATCTGTCCCTTCAGCAATTCCGAAGCGCCCACATAGACGATGACAATGACAAACAGCGTCAGCATCAATCCGAGCGTCAGCGGGCGGAAAGCAGTCGCCGCGGCGATCGGTAGATACGGCAGTGCCACAGCCACGAGCGCTACGGCCGCCGCGGCCCAAATCAACAGCGGGCTGGGTGTGCTGGCGTAAAATCTCTTCCGCGTTCGCATGACCCAAATGATAGCCAATTGAGTCAACAGGGACTCGACGAACCAGGCGGTCTGGAACGTGGCGACGTCGGCGTGAAAGACCCACAGCAACGTCAGGAAAGTCAGGCCATCGAAAACCGAGCTCAGGAGGCCGAAGCCAAGCATGGACCGCAATAAGCGTGGGAAGTCCCATCTGCCGGGAACTCGCAGCAGCTCGTCGTCGACCTTGTCGGTCGAGACGGCGAGCAACGGCAGGTCGGAAAGGAAATTGTTGAGCAGGATTTGCTTTGCCAGCAACGGCAGAAATGGCAGCACCAAAGACGCGACCGCCATGCTGACCATGTTACCGAGATTGGCGCTGGCCGTGATGTTGATGTATTTCAGCGTGTTGCCGAAGGAGGCGCGCCCGATGACGATGCCCTTGAGCAGCACGTTAAGGTCGCGCTCGAGCAGCACAAGGTCGGCTGCTTCCTTGGCGGCTTCGACTGCATTATCGACCGAAATACCAAGATCGGCGGCCCTGAGCGCCGGCGCGTCATTGATGCCATCGCCCATATAGCCGACGACCTTGTGGGCGTGGCGGAGCGCCACGATAATCCGTTCCTTTTGATCAGGTGTCACCTCGGCGAACAGATCGACGTGCTGCGTCCGCAGTGCCAGGGCGTGGGGACCAAGCTTGGCGACTTCCGGACCCGTCATCAATTTGGCTCCGGCGATGCCGACTTCCGCCGCGACATGGGCCGCGACATAGCGATTGTCGCCGGTGATGATCTTGAGTTTCACCCCACGATCGCCAAGCGAGGCAATGGTTTCCGCGATGCCCGGTTTGGGCGGATCGGAAAACAGCAGATAACCGATGAGGGTCAGCTTGGTCTCGTCGGCTACTGAGCAGCTCTTGGAGTCCATCGCTTTGGTGGCGAGTGCAAGAACACGTAGCCCCTGGCCGCTCCAGGCCGCCAGCCGCGTCTCTTCCGACTTCAGTCGCGCTGGAGTGAGCTTGATGTTGCGCCCACCAACTAGAACGGTGTCGCAAGTGGGCAGGATAGCGACGACTGAGCCTTTGCAGATTAGCATGTTGCCGTCGGGGCCGGCGACGAGCACGGCGAGCCGCTGCCTCTCGAAGTCGTACGGACTTTCGCTGAGCTTCTGGTAGCCCGTGATGTCGACCCCTTTGCCGGCGGCGATGATGGCACTGTCGAGGGGATTGGGTAGTCCCGTCTGAAGGCTTGCATTGAGAAATGCGAGCTTAAGGGTATCGGCCGATTCATCACCCTTGGCATCATTGGCACTTTGCAGTCGGACATCGCCTTCCGTCAGGGTGCCCGTCTTGTCGGTGCAGAGGACATCCATGGCGCCGAGATTTTCGATCGCTACAAGCCGCTTCACGAGCACGCCGGACTGGGCCAGCTTCCGGGCGCCTTGCGCCAGAGTGACGGTGACGATGGCCGGCAACAACTCTGGCGTCAGACCCACGGCGAGCGCTGCCGCGAAGAGCAGCGAGTCGAGGATCGGCCGTCCGAGTATCAGGTTGACGACAAGTACCAAGACGACGATGACCATCATGACCTGCGTCATGAGGAGGCTGAAGTTGCGGATGCCTTTGGCGAAGCTGGTCTCGGGCTCGATGCGGCTGACCGATTTGGCGATGGCGCCGTATTGGGTCGCGGCCCCCGTTCGCACAATCAGCGCAGTGGCCGAGCCACTGCGGATCGAGGTGCCCATATAAATGAGATTGTCGTCCGTAGCGGGGCCCTTTCCCGCCGCGGCGGTACGCACGGCGGGAAAGGACTCGCCGGTGAGTGCTGCTTCATCGACGTGCAGGTCGGTCGTGGCGAGCAATATTGCGTCCGCTGGAACGAGACTGCCGCCCGCCAGAACGACGACATCGCCGGCGACGATTTCGGCGGCAGGTACCTGCACCGACTTCCCGTCGCGCAGTGTATTGACCTTGATCGCCAGGCGCTGCTGCAGAGCGGCCACGGTATTGGAGGCGCGGAACTCCTGGTAGAAACTGAGCCCGGAGCTCGCAACTACGATCAGGGCGATGATAGTGGCCTCGTCGGCCTCACCCAATCCAAAAGAGAGCGCTGCGGCGCCCAACAGGATCAGCACCATTGGCGAGCGGAACTGGTTGAGAAGGATCGCTAGAGGGTGGCTACCTGAATTCGCCTCAAGGACATTGGCGCCCTGTGTCCTCAGCCTGTCAGTTGCCTCGGTCGATGTTAGTCCCGACGCCGATGCGTGCAGTTCCCGAAGGCTGTCCGCGAGGGATCCCCGTGGCGGCGCCGCGGGAGGGCGTTTCGACTTTGAGATGGACGGAGTGGAGGGCGACTTCGGCATGGGATGCCTCGCTTTGGGTATCCGTCATACCACCATCCAGATCGGTCAGGGGCCTAATCGGACAGCCGCCGCGGAACAAGCGCGAGCGGCGCGAGTTGTTGGAGCCCGACCGTGGCCCTTCAATGGCCACGGACTGTTACCTCCTTCGACCACGCCAAAATTTCTGCCCATGCTCGCAAGCATCGGCTCACGTCGTTTGGGTGGTCGCTTGGCAAACATCAGGATCATGATCATGAAGGCACTCGTCTATCTCGGACCCGGCCAGAAGGCCCTTGAAGATCGCCCGCGGCCCCAACTCGCCGCTCCGACCGATGTCATCGTTCGGATCATCAAGACGACGATCTGCGGTACCGATCTCCACATCCTCAAAGGCGACGTGCCCAGTTGCTCGCCTGGGCGCATCCTTGGCCATGAAGGTGTTGGTGTCATCGAAGAGGCTGGCGCTGCGGTCACTGCGTTCAAGCCCGGCGACCATGTGCTGATCTCGTGCATCACCTCATGCGGGAAATGCGACTATTGCCGGCGACAAATGTATTCGCACTGCACCACCGGCGGCTGGATTCTTGGCAATAAGATCGATGGCACACAGGCGGAGTTCGTCCGTATCCCGCACGCCGATACGAGCCTCTACCCCATTCCGGCAGACGCCGACGAAGAGGCGCTGGTGATGCTGAGCGACATCCTCCCGACCGGCTTCGAGTGCGGCGTGCTCAACGGCAAGGTTCAGCCAGGAAACACGGTCGCCATCGTCGGTTCTGGTCCGATCGGTCTCGCCGCCTTGCTCACAGCCCAGTTCTACGCGCCGTCCAAAATCATCATGATCGATCTCGACGACAACCGACTTGAGATCGCCGAGCGCTTCGGTGCCGCCTCTACGATCAACAGCACAAACGGCAAGGCGGCCGAGACAGTGCTGTCACTGACCGATGGCCGTGGAGTGGATACGGCGATCGAGGCAGTGGGTGTTCCCGCCACCTTCGAACTCTGCGAGAAGATCATCGCGCCGGGCGGTATCATCGCCAATATCGGCGTCCACGGCACCAAGGTCGACCTCCACCTGGAGAACCTCTGGGACCGCAACATCACGATCACCACCCGGCTCGTCGATACGGTCAGCACGCCGATGCTGCTCAGTACGGTCGCGTCAAAGCGGCTCGATCCCAATCTCCTGATCACGCACCATTTCGAACTAAATGGCATCCTCGATGCCTATGAGACCTTCGGCCATGCCGCAGAGACGCGTGCACTCAAGGTCATTATCGAAGCCTAGCTGGTTGCGGCCGACCCGGCCGCGGCATGTCGAGTCTCCGCCACCTTGACAGTCGACGGCGCAAATGTCGCATATAGGTAGGCTATCTTAGCAGTTGATCTGCGAAGACGATCTTCATATCATTCGCTCATGAGCAATCCGGCGCACAAACTCGATCTCGCGAATGAACAGACAGCCAATCTCGCCGAAGAGCTGCGCATCAGCATAGGCCGACTCAACCGGCGTCTCCGTGAGGCCGGCAATTTTGGCGAATTCACCCTCTCTCAGACCAAGGTGCTCGCTCATCTTGAGCGGGCCGGACCGGCGACCGTCACCGCACTCGCAGAGGCCGAGGGCATGCGCCCGCAATCGATGAGCAGCATCGTCGCTGCTCTCAAGGCCGCAGGCATGGTTGCGGGGAGCCCCGATCCCCAGGACGGACGTCAGACCGTGCTGTCGCTGACCGACAAGTGCCGCCGCACCGTCGCCGCGGCGCGCGCCGCCAAGCAGGACTGGCTGTTCCGGGCCTTGCAATCGAAACTGAGCCCGGCCGAGCAGCAGAAGCTTGCGGCTGCGGTTACTCTTCTCGACCGCCTGATAGAGCAACCCTCCAACTGAGTGCCAGCATGCCCGTTACGACTCTCGATCCAAAGACGGCCCTGATCGTCCTCGACCTGCAAGAGGGCATCCGCGCTTACGCCCAGGGCGACGCCGCCGCTGCTGCCGGCGCTGTGTTCAAGGCCGCCAGCACCCTCGCCGCCGCCTTTCGCAAACGCGGCCTGCCGGTGATCCTCGTCAATGTCAGCGGCGGTGTCGCGGGCCGTACCGAGGCGCCGCGCCGCCTGTCGGGCGGCTTTCCACCCGAGGCGATGAAGTTCGTCGGCGAACTCGGCCAGCAACCGTCGGACCTCGTCGTCACCAAGAAGAGCTGGGGCGCCTTTCCCACCACCGACATCGAAAAGAAGCTCCGCGACCTCGGCGTCACGCAGGTGGTGCTGACGGGCATCTCGACCACCTCCGCCGTCGAATCCACTGCCCGCCAGGCGTTCGAAGCCGGCTTCAACGTCACCCTCGCGCTCGATGCGATGATGGACATGAACCCCGAGGCGCACGCCGCGGCGGTGAAGTTCACCTTCCCCCGCCTCGGTGAGACCGGCACCTCGGCCGAGATCGTCGCGCTCCTCGACAAGACCCACCACTGAAATCCATCGCCATGACCACGCTCGCCGCTGCCGACCCCGTTTCGGCTCCCGCCATCTCGCCCAACTACAAGTGGGTGGCGCTTTCCAACACCACCATCGGCGTGCTGCTGGCAACGATCGATTCCTCGATCATGCTGATCGCCATGCCCGACATCTTCCGCGGTATCGGGCTCAATCCGCTCGAGCCGGGCAACACGGTCTACCTGCTGTGGATGATCCTCGGCTTCCTGGTCGTCTCCAGCGTTCTGGTGGTCAGCCTCGGCCGGCTCGGTGACATGTTCGGCCGGGTCCGCATGTACAATCTCGGCTTCGTCGTCTTCACGCTTGCGTCTTTCGTCCTGACGGTCGATCCGCTGACCGGGCCGGACGGCGCGCTGTGGCTGATAGTCGGCCGCATCGTCCAAGGCATCGGCGCCGCCTTTCTCCTTGCCAATTCCGGTGCCATCCTCACGGACGCCTTCCCCGCCAATCAGCGGGGCCTGGCGCTCGGCATCAACAACATCGCCGGCATCTCGGGCTCCTTTATCGGCCTAGTGCTCGGCGGCGTTCTTGCTACCATCTCCTGGCGGCTGGTGTTCCTCGTATCGGTGCCGTTCGGCATCTTCGGCACCATCTGGTCGTACCTGAAGCTCAAGGAACTGTCGGAGCGACACGTGGCCAAGATCGACTGGGCTGGCAACATCACCTTCGCGATCGGGCTCATCCTCGTGATGATCGGCATCACCTGGGGCATCCAGCCGGCCAACGGCCAGTCGATGGGTTGGACCAGCGTTCCAGTGCTGAGCGCGCTCATCGTCGGCGTGCTCACCCTCGTTGCCTTCTGCATCATCGAAAGCCGCGCCGAGGCCCCAATGTTCCGGCTGCCGTTGTTCAAGATCAAGGCCTTCACCTTTGGCACACTTTCCACCTTCCTGAGCGCTATCGGTCGCGGCGGCCTGATGTTCATGCTGATCATCTGGCTGCAGGGTATCTGGCTGCCGCTGCATGGCTACAGCTTTGAGGAAACCCCGCTCTGGGCCGGCATATTGATGTTGCCGCTCACCGCCGGTTTCCTGCTCGCCGGCCCGCTCGCCGGCTTCCTCAGCGACAAGCTCGGGGCCCGCTATTTTGCCACCGGCGGCATGATCGGCGCCGCGATCAGCTTCCTATTTCTGCTGCTTCTCCCGATCGATTTCAACTATTGGGGCTTTGCTGCGATCCTGCTGTTCAACGGCCTTTGCATGGGCGCCTTCTCGGCTCCCAACCGCGCCGCGATCATGAACAGCTTGCCGGCCCGCGACCGTGGCGCCGGCGGCGGCATGAACTCGACTTTTCAGAACTCGGCACAGGTGCTGTCGATCGGCATCTTCTTCACCCTGATGATCGTGGGGCTGAGTTCGACCCTCTCGACCACTATGGTGCAGGGCCTCATCGCCCATAACGTGCCGCAGGCCGTTGCCGACCGCATCGGCGCGTTGCCGCCAGTCTCGATCCTGTTCGCCGCCTTCCTCGGCTACAACCCGATCGAAACGCTGCTCGGTCCGCAGGTCGTCGCTGCACTTCCCGCCGCCGACCGAGCTACACTCACCGGCCACAGCTTCTTCCCTAATCTGATCTCGACGCCGTTTCACGCCGGCCTCACCGAAGCCTTCGTATTTGCCGCTGTTGCCTGTCTCATCGCCGCCGCCGCCTCATGGTCTCGGGGTGGTAGAGCCGACACTGTGCAATAGAATGATATTCTATCTTCCGGAATCACAACTGAGTGACTGGCCGGTCAGCACACGTCTAGACCGGTCACTTCTCTTGCTGCGCCAGCTACCGGGCGGCGTAGCGTTGCGTTGCCGCATACGCTGCGGCGGCGGTGTCTACCGCGACGCCCAGGCGTTGAAGCGACGCGCCGTACGCGGAGACATTGGCTAAGACGGTAGCGAATGTCGCCCGCGGCCCGGTGTGGTCGAGGCGGACAAGGCGATCGCGAATCTCGCCGAATCCCGGGGACAGCACGACTCCAAAATCACGCGCCGCGGTGATGAGCGCATCGGCATTGATGCCAAGTGGAACGGGCGCCGCGGTAGCGAGTGTCGAAGCTCGTGCCTCGTCAATAACCCATGGCTGAACGCCCAAGCCCACAAGGCCCGCCCGGGTAGCGTGCATCGCGCGCTGGTGACGCACGATCAGAGCTGGCAGCGTTTCTGCTTCGACACGACTGAGGGCGGCGTCGAGCGCCCAGAACTCCAAAGCTGAGGGCATGCCCGGAACCGGGCCGCGGTCGCGGTCCAGCCAGTTGGTCTTGAGGTCGAGCAGAGAGAGGCTCGACGGCGTCGGCCGGGCATCATGCATCATCGCTTCCCAGGCGCGAGGGCTGACGCTTGCAATCGACAGCCCGGCTGGTCCCCCGATCGCCTTTTGTGGTCCGGTGACGCAGACGTCGATCCCGAGAGCGTCGACATTGAGGGCGTGTCCGCCGAACGATGCGACGGCGTCGACGACGAGGAGAGCGCCCCTGGCTCGAACGGCGGCGGCAATTTCCAGCAGTGGATTGACGATGCCGCTCGAGGTTTCGGCATGCACCACCGACACGAGGTCAGCACGCGGCAGTCCATCGAGTGCGAGGGTGACGGCATCGATCTCGATGGGGCGGCCGGCAGGGGCTGTTACGTCCACTACGCTTGCGCCGGCGCGGCGAAGCCATTGTCCGAATAAGTCGCCATAAGGGCTGGTGACAACGTTGACCGCGATCATGCCAGGCCGCCCAAGGCTCGCCGCCGCAGCTTCCAGCGCGAGAATAGCTTCGGCCTGAACGAACACGACGTCGTTCACCGTCGACAGCAACAGCTTGAGCCGGTCGGCCAGCGACGCGTAGCGGTCGGCCGGAAACGCGGGAAGGTCCAGCAGCGGATTGTAGATGGTCATCAGGAACTCGCGTGAGGACGCGCGCCGCGACGCAGGACGGCACGATAGAGCAGGCCGGAAATACCGACGAGCAACAGGGTAAAGACGAAGACGGCGGTCGCCGCCGCATAGACGGCCGGTGAGGGGCCATATTGCAGGCTCCCGTAGAGATAGACCGGCAGCGTCGAAATCGAGGCCGTGGTCAGGAAGGTCGAGACCACGAGGTTGTCGAATGAAAAGACGTAGCTCATCAGGGCGCCGGCAAGCACTGCTGGTGCCAGGTGCGGCAGCACCACGTACCAGAGCGCTTTCGAGCGTGTCGCGCCAAGGTCGGCGGCAGCATCTTCCTGCTGGCGGTCGAGCGTGAGCACGCCGGCGCGGACGATTAGCGCAGTGACGGCAATGGCCAGTGGCGTGATGCCGGCGACCAACGTCGGCAGGCCGAGCCGGAAGCCGGTTACGGCGTAAAACAGGAGGAGCGACACGCCCATCACGGTTTCTGGGACGATCAAGAGGATGTAAGTCAGGCCGACCAGAAAGCGACGGATCGCAACGCTTGGGTGCCGCACCAGCGCGAAGCCGAGGAAGCTGCCGACGATCACGGCGATCAGCGCCGACCAGAACGAGGCGACGAGGCTGGTCTGGATCGAGCGCCGCAATGAAACATTGTTCCAGGCCTCGGCGAACCAGCGCAATGTCCAGCCCGTGAAGGTCGCGGTCTGCTTGTTGAGCGAGCCCTCGTTGAACGAATAGATCACCGAGGTGACGATCGGCATGAACAGGAACAGCACCACGAGCACGTACCAGACGCCGAGCGCGATGCTGCCGCCGCGGCGGGCGATGCCGGCCGGCGCGCTCATGCCGAGACCTCCGAAAAGCCGCGGGTCAGCCGCGCCAGCAATCCGACGATGATGGCGACCGCGATCAGCACCAGCACCGCCATTGCCGAGCCCATCGGGTAGTTCTGCGTCTCGAGGTACTGGCTCGAGATGGCGACGCCCATCAGCACGCCCTTGTC
>CAZNAE010000002.1:0-57904 GCA_964570695.1 uncultured Devosia sp. | reverse complement strand
AACACCGCGGTCTGCGTGTCGAGCACATCGAGCGGGCCGGCATGCAGATGGAGGAAATTAAGCACGACTTCGATAGGGCCGCTGCGCTGCAGGAGGATCTGCCAGCTCATCACGCGGATCAGGAAGCTGGTGAAATAGGGGACGAGCACGAGCAACAACAGGCGGGTGCGGACGGCGCCGGACTGTCGCGCGATGAATAGCGCCGCCGGGTAGGCCACGACAAGGCAGAGCGCACAGCCGGTCGCCGCGAAGCGCAGCGTGCGGAGGAACGTCTCTAGGTAGAAGCCTGAGACCGCCTGCCGGTAATTGTCGAGCGTGAAGGCCAGCTCGACGCCGCCGAAGGTCGAACGGCCGAATGAGAACACCACCGTGAACAGTAGCGGCGCGATGAAGAAGGCGAACAGCCAGAGTACCGGCACGGCGGCGAGAACGTGATCAATGACGCGGCCGGCCGCGCGAGGGCGGCCGGCCGGTTTGACTGTTGTAGCGATCGAAGGCGTCGAGGCGATATCAGGCGCCTGCGGCTGCAGTGACTTCGTTCTGGACATCCTGGAAGGCGTCAATCGTGGCCGGATTCACGATGAACGACGTCAGGGCGCTGAAATCAAGCCCGGCGCCGCCGAAGATCAGATCGGCGTTGGGTGTGCCTGCTGCGATTTTCTGCTCGAGGCCGGCCACCGCATGCGGATAGCCCAGATACTGCGTCTCCTTCACCTGGATGTCGGGGCTCAGGAAGAAGTTGAGGAAGTCATAGGCTTGGTCGACGTTCTGGGCGCTCGCGGCGATGACGTAATTGTCGACCCAGATCTCGCTCTTCGGGCCGGGCACGACCCATTTGAGCTTCGGATTCTGCTGGATGGCGCCGCGTGCCGCCGCCTGGTTGGCCTGCGCGAGCACGATAGCGCCGCTGGCGAACGCCGCCGGGTCGAAGCTCGAGAACGTCTTGACGTTCTTGGCGAAGCCCTTGAGGAAATCGGCCGTGCCATGGATATCGTCGGCGGTCGCCGTGTTCCAGTCCTTGCCGGCGATCCAGAGTGCCGGCCCGACCGTCTCGCTCGCCGACTTGGTCATGCGGATCTTGCCCGACACGCCCGGCTTGGCGCCGGCGTCGAAGAAATCCTGCCAGGTCTTGATCTCGCCGACCACGTCGGGATCGTAGACGACGCCGAGCAGACCCCAGTCCTTGGGGATCGAGTATTTGTTGCCGGGATCGAAATCGCGGTTGAGCAGGCCCGGGTCGAGCGCCGACAGGTCGATCTTGGAATGGTCGAGCGGCAGCAGCAGGTTCTTGTCCGCCAGCTGCTTGATCCAGCCCGAGCTTGGCACCACGATATCGTAGTCGGCGCCGGCCGGGCTGTTGACCTTGCTGAACATGATTTCGTCGGCGTTGTAGGTGACGATGTTGGGCGTCACGCCGCTCTTGGCGGTATAGGCCGCGAGGTCGTCGGTCGAAAAATAGTCGGGCCAGGTGTAGATGTTGAGCGCGCCGCCCGCGGCGAAGGCGGCACGCGGCAGGAGCGACGAGACCGCAGCCGCGGCCGGCGCCGCGCCCAGCATGGCGAGCAGCGACCGGCGGCTGATGGAGCCGTTGAGGAATTTAGGCATGGGAAGACCTTTCTGAGGGAAGAGAGGAGCTTTCGACCGGATAGACCCGGACCGAGCCGGGATCGAAACTGATCGAGATGTCGTCGCCCGGACGGAGGTTGTCCGTGTCCTGGGCGGTGCGATTGGAGATGGCCTCGAAGCTGAGGCCATTGGCGGCGGTCGCCTTGAGCCTTAGCGATGGGCCAATGGCGACGAGGTCGACGAGGCGGCCGTCGAAGTGGATGCCGGCAGCAGTAGTGGAGCGGCGGTTAATCCGCGTCGCCTCCGGCCGCACGATGGCGACGGCGCGATCGCCTGCCGTGAGGACCGGATCGAGATGGGCGGCGCTGAGCGGCCCGATGTCGGAACTCAACGCACCGCCCGCCGCGAGCCGCACCGGCAGGCTGTTGGTGCCGCCGAGAAAGGCGGAGATCCAGGCGCTGGCCGGGCTGTCGTAGACGTCACCCGGATTGCCGATCTGCACAAAGCGGCCGTCGCGCATGACAGCCAGTCGATCGGCGAGGCCGAACGCCTCTTCCTGATCGTGGGTCACATAGATGAAGGTCGTGCCGAGGCTCCGGTGGATGCGGCGCAACTCGCGCTGCAACTCCTCGCGAAGCTTGCGATCGAGCGCGCCGAGCGGCTCGTCGAGCAACAGTACCGCGGGCTCGTTGGCGAGGGCGCGAGCCAGCGCCACACGCTGCTGCATGCCGCCCGACAGCTCGCCTGGCATGCGCGCGCCCTGGTCGGGCAGCCGCACCAGCTCCAGCAGTTCCTCCGCCTTGTGGTCGCGCTCGGCCTTCGCGAGGCCCCGCATCCGTGGCCCGAAGCCGACATTGTCGAGCACCGACATATGCGGAAACAGCGCGTAGCTCTGGAAGACCGTGTTGACGTTGCGCTTTTCCGCCGGCACCGTGGTCACGTCCGCGCCGCCGATAGCCACCGTTCCGGAATCCGGCATCTCGAAGCCGGCGATGATCCGCATCATGGTGGTCTTGCCGCTGCCGCTCGGCCCCAGCAGCGCCAGGAACTCGCCCGCCGCCACCTCGAGGTCCAGATCGAAAATGACCGGGCGGCCGTCGAAGCTCTTGTTGAGCGCGCGCAACGAGACGGTACGACCTGCAAGGTTGGGCGATTGCGACATAGGATGCTGGGGACGAACCCGCGGAATGTGAGGGCGGATGGTAGTCCTTGCGAGGCCTAAGTCTACTGCTTTGGTAGAGTTGTTTTTCCGCGGTCTCGGCCTCCTGCGGAATGGATTGCTGAGGGGGCTTGCTCAATGAGATGCACATTCACCTGCAGTGCATTGATGGGTGCGCTGCGGCAGCGCATCCTCCCTGCGATCACGCGTCGCGGATTCCATTTTGACCCTGCCAAAAGCTATTCTCTTTGATCTCGACGACACGTTGATCGCTGCGCATGGTGCGCCCGAGGCGGCGTGGGCGGATGTTGCGCTGGAGTTTTCCGACGAGCTCCACCCGCTTCGGGACGAGTTGGTGGCGGCTATCCTGGTGGAGGCCACCGAGTACTGGTCCGATCCTGAGCGTGCGCGGCGGGCTCGGCTCGATATCGATAAGGCGCGCCGCGCGATCGTGGGCAACGCGTTCTCGCGGCTCGGCCTAGACCGCCGGCCCGTACGGCAGCACGATCTGGTGGAGCGCCTTGCAACCCGGTTCGCGCAATATCGTAACGAAAGAATGCACCTGTTCGATGATGCGCATCAGGTACTCGATGATGTCCGTCGCCTTGGCTGGCGCATCGGGTTGGTGACCAACGGTGCGGCCGCGGCCCAGCGTGCGAAGATCGCGCGTTTTGAGTTGGGCTCGCGCGTCGATCATATCCAGATTGAAGGCGAAGCCGGCTACGGCAAACCGGATCCGCGAGCTTACCTCACGACACTGGCTGCGCTCGACACCGAGCCCGACCGGGCCTGGATGGTCGGCGACAATTTCGAAGCGGATGTAGCGGGCCCGCAGCGCGTTGGCATCCTGGGATGTTGGTACAATCCGGAGGGTCTGGCGAGACCAACCGGCGCGCGCGAGCCCTTTCGAACCATCGCCAGGCTTTCCGACCTTCTTTCGGGTTGAGAGTGCGTTGAGGGCCCGAAAGGTCAGGCGCGGGTCAGTACGCGATCGAGGTTGGACAGCAGGCGGTAGGCGCCCTGCCAGTAGAGTAGCGGCTCCGCACTGTCGCGAAGAGCGATTGCCTTGACCCGGCCAATCAGGATGGTGTGCGAGTGACGGTCGAGGGCTTCTTCGACCTCGCAGTCGAAAGCGGCGAGGGCAGAGGACAGAACCCAGGTTCCGGTCGCCAGCTGCCTCCATTGTTCGCCTTCATAGCGGGCCGTACCCTGTGCACCGCCGCGACCGGCGAACCGATCGGCAACATGCAGATGGTCATGGGAGAGCACATTGACGCAGAAGGCGCCGTGCGTTGTCAGCACCGGCCACGAGGATGAGCTGCGGTTGAGGCAGACCAGGAGGGTGGGCGGCTCGACCGAGAGCGAGGACACCGAGGTAGCGGTAAAACCGGTGCGCTGCTCGCCGGTGCCGGTGGTCACGACGCTGACCGCGCCGGCGAGGTAGCGCATGGCGTTGCGGAAAGCGTCGGCCTCGCCGGTGGGGTCCGGGCTGTCGCGACGTGCGCGTGGGTCAGGCAGCGGAGCGAATTCAGAGGACAGCGAACGGAGAGTCGATTTCGGCACCTCAAGCATCGCCGGTCCGCCAAGCCTGCAGGGCCTCCTCGACTTCCGGGCCAGCGCGATCGAGAAAGGCCTCCGGAAGCTTGCCCGTAAGGACGGCCTCATCGATCTCCTCGGCGCGAAGCTGCCAGGCAGGGTACGGCTCCGTTGTCGCCACGTCCGTCCGCGTCGCCGCCGACTGAGGATCGGCATGCGCTCTGAAGAGCAGGCGTATCGCGGCGTCCAACGAGGTCACGATGGGTACTCCAGAACCTTAAGCTGATTTATTCTACAATTTTTGTCGAGAGATAATTCGCTGGAGGCAGTCGACGGACGAAAATCGGATTTCGTCGCTGCCGCGACGGGCGAAAAGACCTTGCCGCGCTCGACTGCGTCAGGCCGGCTCGAGTGCGCTCTGCGGCAGCCGCAGGCCATAACGCTCGCGGATTGTGCGGCCATCATAGTCGCGGGGGTAGACACCGCGATCCTGAAGGACAGGGATGACCTGATCGACGAATGTTTGCAGATCGTCGGGAACGATCGGCGGCTGCACGGTGTAGCCATCGACCGCACCATCCTGCCAATAGTCGATCAGCGCGTCCGCGACCTGCTCTGGCGTACCGAGCACAAGTCGGTGGAAGCCCTCTGTGCGCCGGACCGCCTGACGAGCCGTTAATCTTTCGGAGGACAGCAGGTCGTAGAGGCCCATACCCATGCCGACAGCAAGAATACGGTTCTGGTCCGGCAAAAAGCGCTCCGGATCGAGCACAGCGTCAGGATCGAATCCTTGTGGGTCAATGCCGTTCTCGGTCGCGAAACGCTTGAGCAGGCCGTCCTCGGAGCCCGCGCCGCTGACCAGCTCGTGCCGCCGCAGCGCGGCCTCGTAGCTATCCGCGACGATCGGCACGACGCCGGGGACGATGAGGATCTCCCTCGGGTCGCGGCCGATCGCGATAGCGCGGTCGCGAACTTTCTTGCCGAAGGCGAAGCCCGCCTCCTTTGAAAGAATGTTGCAGTAGATGATCTCGCCGTGGCGCGCCGCGAGGTCGAGGCCGCCTTCCGACGCACCGGCCTGCGCGATCACCGGCTGGCCCTGGCGGCTGCGCGGAACGTTGAGCGGCCCCTTGATCGAGAAGAACTCGCCATTGTGGTCGATCGGGTGCGCGCTGCGATTGTCCCACAGCTGATCTGGCCCGATTGAGCCCTCGCGCGCGAGGTCCCAACTGTCCCAGAGCTTCTTAAGAACATCGATGAACTCGGTGGCGCGCGCGTAACGCTCCTTGCGGGGCGGCAGCGGGGCGTTGCCGAAATTGGCGGCGACTGCCGGGTTGAAGGACGAGACGATGTTGATGATCAGCCGACCGTTCGAAATGACGTCGAGGGTCTGGGTACGGCGGGCGAAATTGTACGGCGAATTGTAGGTCGAGGAGGCGGTGAGTACGAGGCCGATATCCGGCACGCGGGCGGCGATAGCGGTGAGAACGATCAGTGGATCGAGGCTGTGGAACGGCCGCCCGGTTCGCTCGGTCATCAGCGCGGGGTGATCGGAGAAAAACACCGCGTCGAAGACGCCGCGATAGGCGATCTCCGAAAGGCGGATGTAGTATTCTGGATCGACAAAATCGAGCCGGGCTCCGCCCTTGCGGTGCCTCCATGCCGGACCGAGGTAGCCCGTCGAGTTGATGCCGACATTGAGGTTGAGATAGCGCTGGTGTGCCAAAGTCGGCTCCTGTGGGAAGGGCCGGCGACCGAAGCCGCCGGCCGCTGACTTACGTTTCGATGTAGACTTGGGCGCCGTTGTTGCCGAAGCCCTCGACTCCCACGGTGTGGTCGCGGACGTGCTTGTCGGTGACGGTGAAGCTCGCAGGGGCGACGACGTCGATCGCTGGCAGGTCGGTGACGACCTGCGCCTGGAACTGGTTGAACAGCTCGAGCCGCTTTTGGGCGTTGGGCTCGATAGCCGCCGCTTCGAGGAGTTTGTCTGTTACCGGGCTGTCGTAGTGCGCGCCGTTCGAGAACGGCACACCGATCTTGAAGTTCTTGCTCCAGTAGAGGCGCTGGATGCCGACTGTGGGGTCAAAGAGGTTGCTCATTCCTTCGAGCGCGATGTCGAAGTCGCGGTCGGTGTAGACCTTCTTGACGAACGCGCCGAAGTCCTCGGTCCGCAGCGTGACCTTGATGCCGACCTTGTCCAGCGCCTGGGCGATGTACTGCGCGGTCTGCAGGTAGACACCGTTGGGCTGCGTCGGGTCGAGCCTGAGCTCAAAGCGCGTGCCGTCGGTGCCGCGCTTGTAGCCGGCGGCGTCGAGGAGGGTTTCGGCCTTTGCCGGGTCAAAGTCGTATTTCGGCAAGCTCGGATCGAAGAAGGCGGAAAGGTCGGGACTTACCGGTCCGTTGAGCGCCTTGGCGTAGCTGAGGAAAATCGTGTTGACGATGAAGTCCTTGTCGATCGCATGGGCGATCGCCTGGCGGACCTGCTGCTTGGCAAGGATCGGGTTGTCGAAGTTGAATTCGGCCCGCACGATGGAGTTCACGTAGCCGAAGCCGCGGCTCTCGAATTCGAAGCGCGGGTCCTGCTGCAGACGCTGGATATCGGTGACGGCAAGGGTGCCGCCGGTGACCAGCTGGATCTCGCCGGCTTCGAGCGCCGCGGTGCTGGCAGCCGGGTCGCCAATGAACTTGTAAATGATCTGGTCGAGGTAGGGCTTGCCTGGATCCCAATAGTTGGGATTTTTCTCAAGCAGGATATAGCTGCCGCGCTCCCACTCCTTGAACACGAACGGCCCGGTGCCGATCGGCTTGAGGCTCCATGGATTGGTTGGCACGTCGGTGTTTTCGTAAAGATGCTTGGGCACAATCGGAGACTCAGACGCCGCCAGGGCGCTGATGAGGTAGGGCGCGGGTTCCGAAAGCACGAGTTCGAGCTGGTGCGGGTCGATCACATTGACGGCTGTGACGTTGGCGAAGGTGGCGCGGCCGCGCGGATGAACGTCCTTGAGCGTCTGAATCGAGAACGCGACATCGTCGGCGGTGAAATCCTGGCCGTCATGCCACTTCACGCCCTCGCGCAGCTTGAAGGTGTAGTTGAGGCCGTCATCGCTGATCTTCCATTCGGTGGCGAGCAGCGGCTGCGGCTTGAAGTCGAAGTCGTAGGTCAGCAGGCCTTCGGTGATCTTGCCGGTGATGTAAACAACGGCACCTGCAGTGTGGGCGATGAGGACGAGGACCGGTGGCTCGGCGCCACCGATGTTGACGGTGAGCGTACCGCCAGACGTCGGCGCAGCGATCGCCAGGCCGGGGACCGCGGCGACGAGCCCGATCGCGGCAGTGGACAGGAGGAAGCGGCGTCGCGTCAGCGAGAGCACGCCTCCCTTGTGAGTGGTGGTCATTGAGTAACCCCTGGTTGGGCGCCGGCACGGCGCGGAAACTGACTGGGGTGTGATCGCATAGCCTACAAACTCACTCAACTAATCGAACGGGTCGCGTTTGCTCATGTGCCAGAACTGGAAGGAAATTCTTACCGGGCGTCGGTGGGCAGGCGACACGCCCGATAAAAATGACGATCTAGTAGGCGGCGGTGAAGCGCTTCTTCACGAACGCGCTCTTATCCAGTTCATCGAGGATGGCGACGGCGAAGTCGGCTTCCGAAATACGACTGTTACCGCCCTCGTCGCGAAGCAGGCTGTCGGTCCCCAACCGGAAGCTGCCAGTACGTGGACCGGTTTTGATGTCGAGCGGCGGCGAGACATAGGTCCAGTCGAGATCGTGGTCGCCGCGGCGCAAGCCCCTCAGGATCTCGCGGTTGCGCAGTGTGTGGGCGCGGTGTTCCTTCGGGTAGAAGTCGCTATCGACGACATCGACACCCGGTGAGGCCTCGAGACTGCCCACACCGCCCACCACGATCACGCGTTTGACTCCGGCCTTCTGCGCGCCGTTGAACAGCGCTTTGTGCGCGGCTTCGATCAGCACAGCCGCGTCTTCCGCCGTGTAGCTGCGGAGCCCAGGACTATAGGCGCTGATGATCGCGTCATGACCGCTGGCAATCTTGGCGACGTCGTCTTCGTTAGCGATGTCGCCTTTGACCGAAACGAGATTTTGCTCGGCGGGCAACGGGCGATTGTGCACGACGGCGGTGACCTTCTTGCCGCGGCGGAGCGCTTCGGCGCGGATTTCGCGACCGATGTTTCCGGTGGCTCCGAACAGGGCAATGCTCATGGATAGTTCCTTATTGGGCGGGTTGTGGCGCGGCGGCGCCGAAGACGTTCTTCTGCATAGCGGTGAGCGAGGAGCGAACGGCCTCGGTCCCGTGCTCGAGCATTTGGGCCTCGTAGTCTCGTAGCGCGGTGAGCAACGACTTTTCGCCGCGCGAGGCGGCGACCAACTCGCGGACAAGGATGCCGCTGTCGTAGATGGCCGTGTTGCCGCCGAGCGCGCGGAAGTAGGTCATGGCGTGAATAGCGTCGCCGAGCAGCGTGACACGGCGGGTCGGCCATGACTCAACGGGGACCGAGGTGCGCACCTTGAGCAGGGCAACGGTCGATGGGTCGGTGAACCTGATCAGGTCCAGGATGGCGGGATGCCAGTGCCTAATGCGACCCAACAGCGTCTCCAACAGCTGGCCGCCGTCCATCGTCGAGAGCGCGTCGTCGCTGGCAAGCTCACCCGTCGCGTAGGCGGTGTTCCACCAGACATAGCTGGTGGTGTTGTTGAAGTGGAAGCCATCGATGCCGGCGTGGGTTGCGTCATCCTGCCCGATCAGGCCGAAGCGGCGATAGGCATCGGGGTCGATGCGGTGGCTGGTGACCATGATCGAGTAGCCATGGCTCGGTCGGATCATCGCGTTGTAGTCGGTGAGTCTGTCCGAAATACCAACCGCCGCGGCCTTGTCGAGCGTCAGCTTGCCGGCCAGGCGGCGCACGCCGGTATCCGAGAAAGTCGCGTGCGGCAGCAATTGCTTACGCACCCGGGAGGCGACACCGTCGGCGCCGACGAGCACGTCGGCATGCACGGCCGGGCCGTCCTCGAAATGCGCGATGATCGAACCATCCGGCTGCTCGTCGTAGTGCGTGAAGGTCGCGATGGTGAGTGCGTCCTCCAGCCCGCTGAGCAGGAGCTGGCGCAGCGTAATGCGGCTGACCGATTTGTCGGGATGGGTGTCGTCGGGCTCGCGCGCGCCGCCGCCCCAGGCGTCACCGCTCAGCGGCTCGAAATTCTCGTCGAGCAGCAGGTTCTGCGTCGGAGCGCGGCCGAGCGTGGCGTAGAAGGTTTCGAGCAGATTTGGAGGCAGGTTCTGCGTCAGGGCATCGAGCCCGCGCTGCCTGAGGCGGAGCCGGAACCCCTGCACGTAGTCGGTGCGGGCGCGGTCCTTTTCGAAAACCGCCACATCTACGCCGAACTTCTTGAGGCCCTGGGCCAAAGCAAGGCCCCCGGGTCCGCCGCCGATGATCGCAATCGTGACGTGTTTCATGCGGCGACCGCCGCGAGGTGTTCGGCGAGAAAAGCCTCGACTGTCCGCGGGGCGCGGCCGAGTAGGCGAGCCACGGCGTTGGTGGTCGCGGCCGCCCCGCCGTGGCCGATGAGAGTCAGAAACTCGGCGATGGCGCGCTGTTCGAAGCTCTGTGGTCCGCTCGCGTTCGGTGTCGCCTCAGAGGCAACGACGACCGGGCGATGCAATTCGCGAGCGGCAATGCCGGCGATGTCGTGAACGCTCAGTGCCGAGCTGCCGGTCAACACCAGCGGACCCCCTTCGAGACGATCCGCAAGGAGCTGGTGAACGGCGACATCGGCAATGTCGCGAGCGTCGATGAAGCTGACGGCCGCATCGCCGAAGGCCGCGAGCAGGCGTTGATCGGCCTTGATCTGCGCGACATAGCGCGGGAGTGAAACCTGCATCCACGCATTGGGGCGCAGCGAGACCGCTTCGATCGGGCTTGCATCGAGCCGGCGTTCCACCTCAGCGTGCTTCATCCCGCTGATCGAGCGGCCGGGTGGATCGATGGTCCAGTCCGAACCGGAGATTTTGACGACGCGGCGAACGTTGCGGCGCTCGGCCGCGTCGATGACGCCGATCTGGTCGCGCGCCAACGCCTCCGAAATTGGCGACAGCAACAGCAGACGATCGACGCTGGTAAAGGCCCGATCGAGGCTGTCGCGGTCGTTGAAGTCGCCGACTGCGATCTCGATGCGCCGGCCGAACAGCGACGCGGCGATCTCCGGCCTACGGGTCAGTGCGCGAACCGGGATACCTGCTGCGAGTAGCTGTCGGACAATGATCCGTCCCAGCTTGCCCGTGGCTCCGGTGACGAGGGTCGATTGCGGCATCGCACTAACCTCCCACCACGGCAAGCTTGGGCTTCTGTGCGACGGGCTGCGTCGCTTCCGCCAGGGCTGCCGGATTTGCGGAGTGGCGTGCCAGCGCCGTCTTGGCCGCCATTGCGCGGATCATATTGTTCTGCGGCGCGTGCGCCCGGCCACAGACGACATCGCGGTGGTGCCGCTCCAGCGGGTGGTCGCGGCGCAGCCCAGGATTGCCGCCGAGATCGAGCGCCAGCGTGGTGATGGCCACGGCGTTCTCGATGACCTGATGTTTGACCGCTGCGGACTCGATGCCGGCGAGGCGCCCAGCATCGGCGTCGGCCGCCGCGGTACGCAGCAGCCGATCGCCGCTTGCAAGCTTGATCTCGATCTCTCCCAATCCGTCCTGAATGCGCGGCAAAGCCGCGATCGGCGCACCGAGACTGCCGGGCGTGTAGTCCGCCGCGAACCCGGTGATCCAGTTGGCGGCGGCGCGTGCCGCGCCGTGGTAGACCGAGGCGATCTGCAGGAAGTACCAGGCCATCCCCGCTTCATCGCGCTTGAAGCCAGCTGACGCGGGTTGCGGGTCGATGATGTCGTCGATGGCGACCTCGACCTCGTCGAGAATGATGTCGTGGCTGGCCGTTGCCCGCATGCCGATCGGGTTCCAGGTCTCGGCAATGTGCAGCCCCTTGGCATTCGTCGGTACGAGGAACGAGGCGATGCGGGGCTCCGGCTCGTCGGTGATGGCAAGGACACTCACCCATTTCAGCGCGGGAATACCGGTCGCGTATTGCTTGCGGCCTGAGATACGCCAGGCAGCACCGTACCGCCGTGCGATGGTTTCGGGCGGATGGCCATGCGAGGGCGAGCCGATGCGCGGCTCGACCTGCGCTGCGTTGAGCAGCGCGACGCCCTCGAGATTGGCGCGGCTGACGCGCTCGACCAGATGACGTGGCCATTTGCTGCCCGTGCCGATGCCGTGGTGATGGTTGTAGTGCATGGCGAGGACGAGGGCCGTCGAGGGTTCGCCGCGGGCAATCTCGGCGACGATCGCCTGCGCTTCAATAAGACCACCGCCGTAGCCGCCGTTCTCCCGGCTCGCTGTCAGCCGGAGCAGGCCGGCCTCGAACAGTGCGTCGAAATTGACGAACGGGAAGTTGCCCGTCTCGTCGTAGTGCGACGCGCTGAGCGCAAACCGGTCGGCCAGTGCACGGGCCTTGTCGAGGAGGGCAGGGAATTCGGCGATGGTCATGACGTGTCCTCAGGCGGCGCGGCGAGCCGCAAGTGCCTCGAGCGGCCGGCGATCGACCCACGACTCGACGTCGAAGTCGGCTTTGAGGAAGCCCTGCTGGAGGAGGAAATCCTTGTAGTGGGCTACCGCCGCGACGTGCTCGGGCTCGAGCCCGAGGCCGAGATGTCTATGCAGGTCTGGTCCATTCGAGGCGAGCACCTGCTCCTCCGACGCCGCGGACTCACGCGCCACGAAGCGGCGAGTCTCGTCGGGATGGGTCTCAGCCCAAGCGCTGGCGCGATGGATGGTGCGGATCAGCGTCGTCACCAGATCCGGGCGTTCCTCGGCGAGGAGTTCGTCGACGGTCAGCAGACGGGGCGAGCCGGAATTGACGCGGATCAGCGGGTCGGGATGGAAGCCGAATTCGGCGACCTGGTGCGCGCCAATGAAGTTGGCGATCTGGATGCCGGGAGTGCCTTTGAGGTAGATGGCGTCGACCTCGCCACGGATCAGGGCGGCAACCTCGGCGAAGTGCGACTGCCGGCGCTTCAGGCCGAAGAGCGCAGGGTCGTCGTGCGAGTCAAGCACGCTGTCCGGTCGCTGAACCTCGACGACCTCCACATCCTTGGCACTTAGGCCTTCGAGCGACAGGGCGGAGGTAAGCCCCTTGATCGAGATAGCACGCTGGAAGTCGACGATCCCGTCAGGACGGCGTTCTACACCGAAGCGGCGGCCGATAAGGTCTTTGGTGGTCTTGATGCCCGTGCGGGGAAGGGTGAGAATCGCCTGGAACTCGTCGGTCCAGGTGATGCCGACCAGCCGGGTCTTGCGACCTTCGGAGCGAGCACGGATCGGCGGGATGTTGCCACCATGGCGGAACGACCAGTCGAGTGTGTGGTTGAAATGGCTCTGCCGGACGTCGCGATTGGGCGAGTCGATAATCGACTTGAGGGTGATGCCTTCGGCAGCAAAGTCCTCACTCAGCCAGCCGAGCTGATCGGCGAGACCGACGGGTGTCGGGACCGGGCAGCGCGTGTACCAGATTTCACTCAGATTGCTCTTGGTCATCTCGGCCTCCTTGGTGCCTTTCCAAACCGCAGCGATCCCTCGGCATGATTTTTCGTCCAGAGCTGCGAAGTGAGATCAACATCCCAAAAGTAGGGTAATATCTGCTCCGTTGCGCAACTTCCATCCAACAATCAGCCAGTTACAGGATCGGTTTACCAATTCACGTTTGACAAAGACTATAAACTTAGTCAACTATAAAACGTGAAGGCGGTCGCTATCGATCGCTGGGCGCGCGGCGCCCGCAGCAAAGGCGGATGAGCTGATGTTGAGAGGTGCACGGATTGCCCGCACGCTGTTGCGGACGGCCGTTCAGGCGGTCCCGACGATCCTCGGCATTATCGTCCTCAACTTCTTCCTGCTGAAGTTGGCGCCGGGCGATGCGGCCGACGCCATCGCGGCGCAGGACGGATCGGCAACCGCCGAGACGATGGCCATGCTGCGGCAGCGCTTCGGCCTCGACAGCCCGGTCATCCAGCAGCTCCTGAGCTATCTCAATGGGCTGGTGCACTTCAACCTTGGGATGTCGCCGCACTGGGGCGTGCCGGTAGTCGATCTGGTCGGGCAGCGCCTGCCGGGCACGTTGACACTGATGGCTGTCGCACTGGTGCTGGCGATCCTGATCGGATTGACCTTGGGCGCGGTCATGGCGACCTTCGCCGGCCGGCTGCCCGACCGCATCATCTCGATCGTCTCGCTGCTGTTCTATTCCATCCCCGGCTTCTGGATCGGTCTGATGCTGATCGTGCTGTTCTCGGTCACGCTGGGCTGGCTGCCGACCGGTGGTGCAGGGGCCATCGGGTCGAAGCTGACAGGCTTTGCCGCGATTCTCGACAAAGCGCGCTACATGGTCTTGCCGGCGACGTCGCTGGCACTGTTTTATGTTGCGATCTATGCGCGACTGACCCGGGCCTCGATGCTGGAGGTGCGCTCGCAGGATTTCGTGCGGACCGCGCAAGCCAAGGGCGTATCGCCATTCTTCGTGGCGACACGCCATGTGCTGCGTAACGCGCTCATCCCGATCACCACTCTGGCTGGCATGCATGTCGGCAGCATGCTCGGCGGAGCGGTGGTGGTGGAGACCGTCTATAACTGGCCTGGCCTCGGCCGCCTCGCCTTCGAGGCGGTGATGGGACGGGACTTCACAGTTCTGCTCGGCATCCTGCTGTTGTCGTCGCTGCTCGTGATTGCCGCCAACGCACTGGTGGACATCCTCCATGCCTGGCTCGATCCGCGCATCGGAGCACGGGCATGAGCGTCAGCGAAGTTGGCAGTTATCCGCTCGACGTTGCGCGGGCTTCGGCACCGGTGGAACCGGGGCAGGACAAGTCGGGCGAGCCCAGATGGAGCAACCTCCACGCGCCCGATGCGCGCACCAAGTCGGCGGATGCCGTCACGGTTCGGGCCGGGGCGCGCGAGCTCCGCCTGTTTCTCTCAAACCCCAACGCGATCATCGGGCTGGTCATCCTTTCACTGGTGGTCGGAGCGGCGCTGCTGGCGCCGGTGTTGTTTCCGACCGATCCACTTGCGATGATCGGCAAACCTGTGCTTTGGCCGGGACAGGACCCTGCCTATCCGCTCGGCACCGACTCGCTTGGGCGCAATGTCCTGGCAGGGATCGTGCACGGCGCCCGTATCTCGTTGACGGTCGGGCTTCTTGCAACAGCGCTTGGCTTGGCTTTCGGTATCCTCGTCGGAGCGCTGGCCGGTTATTTCGGCGGCTGGGTGGATGATCTGCTCGTTCGCTTCATCGAGATTTTCCAGACGCTGCCGAGCTTCGTGCTGCTGGTCGTCATCGTGGCCATCGCGCAACCTTCGGCCGTGACCATCACGCTTGCCATTGCGATCATCTCCTGGCCGCTGGTGGCACGGCTGACGCGAGCCGAGTTTCGCGCCATCCGCGAGAAGGACTACGTCATGGCGGCGCGCAGCCTTGGCTATGGTCATGTGCGAATCATCGTTCGCGAAATCCTGCCGAATGCGTTGCCGCCGCTGATCGTCACATCCTCTGTGATGGTGGCGTCGGCGATCCTGATGGAATCGGCGCTGTCGTTCATGGGCCTCGGTGATCCGAACGTCGTCTCGTGGGGCTCGATGATCGGCGCGGGCCGTGACCTGATCCGTACCGCCTGGTACCTCACGGCCCTTCCCGGCCTCGCTATCGTGCTGACAGTGCTGGCTCTCAACCTTATCGGCGACGGCCTGAACGACGCACTCAATCCGCGTTTTGCAGAGGACCGGCGATGACTCTGCTTGAGGTCGATGCGCTCTCGGTGCGCTTCCCTTCGGCCGAGCCGGTCAAGGGCCTGAGCTTCTCGGTTAAGGAAGGCGAGACCGTCGCGATCGTCGGCGAGTCCGGCTCCGGCAAGTCGCTGACCGCGCTCGCGCTGATGCGCCTGTTGCCCACCAGCGCGCGGGCCAGCGGCGCCATCCGCTTTAACGGCTGCGACCTGCTGTCCCTCGACGACAGAGCCATGCGTGCAGTCCGTGGCCGCGACGTCGCGATGATTTTTCAGGAGCCCATGACCTCGCTCAATCCGGTGCTCACCATCGGCAACCAGGTCATTGAGGCGATCCGCGTGCATGAGAAGACCAGTCGGCGCATGGCGCGCACGAAAGCCATCGAATTGCTCGATCTGGTGCGCATCCCGGATGCGGCGCGACGTATCGACGACTTTCCGCATCAGCTGTCAGGCGGGATGCGACAGCGAGTCATGATCGCCATCGCCGTCGCCTGCCGGCCGAAGCTGCTGATCGCCGACGAACCGACCACTGCGCTCGACGTCACTATCCAGGCCCAGGTGCTCGACCTGCTCGATGCCTTGCGTCGCGAGTTGGGGATGGCCGTGTTGCTGATTACGCACGACCTCGGGGTAGTGGCGCAATGGGCCGACAAGGTCGTGGTGATGTACGCCGGTCGCAAGGTCGAGCAGGCCCTGCCGGACGCGCTGTTCGGCACGCCGCTGCATCCCTACACCCGTGGGCTGCTCGCGGCGTCGCCGCGGCTGAAGCCCGGCTATTCCTATCGCGATGGCCCGTTGACCGAGATTCCTGGATCGATCGTTTCGGCGGCCGGTGAGGCGGGATGTCCGTTCCGGCCACGCTGCCCCGTTGCCCGCGCGAGCTGCGCACATATCGTGCCGGAGTTGCTGCCGTTGGCGCCGGACCGGCTGGTTGCCTGCGCGTTCGTCCCCTCGTTCGTCGGAGGCGAAATTGTCGCTGCTCACGGTCTCTAACCTTTCGACCCACTACAGCGCTCCGGGCGGCACACTGCGGGCCGTCGACGACGTGTCACTCGAGGTCCTGGCGGGCGAAACGGTTGGCCTCGTGGGCGAGTCCGGGTGCGGCAAGTCCACCCTTGGTAAAACGCTGATGCGGCTCGTTGCGCCAACCGGCGGCAGTATTCGCTTCCGCGACGAGGATGTGACGCGGCTCGATGGTCGCCGCCTGCGCGACATGCGCCGGCACGTCCAGATGATCTTCCAGGACCCGTTCGCGAGCCTCAACCCACGGCACAAGATCCGGCAGATTCTTGGCGCGCCGCTCAAGGTGCATGGCATCGGCGACAAGGCCGAGCGGAAGCGCCTGGTTGAGCAGATGATCGATCGCGTCGGCCTGCCGCGCGAATCGCTCGAGCGCTATCCGCATGAGTTTTCGGGCGGCCAACGCCAGCGCATCGGCATTGCCCGAGCGCTGATCCTCAACCCCGACCTGGTCGTCTGCGACGAGCCGGTTTCGGCCCTCGACCTCAGCATCCAGGCGCAGATCCTCAATCTGCTGGCCGGGATGAAGAAGGACTTCGGTCTCTCCTATTTGTTCATCAGCCACGATCTTTCGGTGGTCCGCTACTTCGCCGACCGGGTGCTGGTGATGTATCTTGGGCGGATCGTCGAGAGCGCCGACAACGCCGCCCTCTGGGCGTCGCCAAGGCACCCCTACACGCGGGCGCTTATGGATGCGGTACCCGATCCGTCGCGCCGCCGGCAGGCGGAGCCCATTGCGGGTGATCTTCCGAGCGCGCAGAATATCCCAAAAGGTTGCCGCTTTCATCCACGCTGCCCGCTGGCGACTGATCTCTGCCGCAGCGAAGAACCGCAATTTCGCCAAAGGGCGACGGGTCACTCCGTCGCCTGCCACCACGCCCAGTGAACTGGAGTTCTACGAATGGTTGACTATCGTTATCTTGGCCGCTCGGCCCTCAAGGTCTCGCCGCTCAGCCTCGGCACGATGATGTTCGGGCAACTGACGCCCGACGATGAGGCGTTTCGCATCATCGACAAGGCGCGCGAGCAAGGGATCAACTTTATCGACACGGCCGACGTCTACGGCAATGGCGCGTCTGAGACGGTGGTGGGCAAAGGCATCAAGGCGCATCGCGATCACTGGGTGTTGGCGACGAAGTTCGTCAACTCGCACAACAAGGGGCCGAATCTTGGCGGCCATTCACGCAAATGGGTAATCGAGACGGTCGACAACTCGCTGCGGCGGCTCGGCACGGACTACATCGACCTGTTGTATTTCCACCGTGCCGTGTTCGACGCGCCACTCGAAGAGCCGGTGCGGGCCATCGCCGACCTCATCAAGCAGGGTAAGCTCCGCTATTTCGGTGTCTCCAATTTTCGTGGCTGGCGGATTGCCGAGGTGGCGCATCTGGCGGATCAGTTCGGCATCGACCGGCCGATCGCCAGCCAGCCGCTCTACAATATCGTCAACCGCACCGCGGAAGCCGAGCAATTGCCGGCCGCCGAGTACTATGGGCTGGGCGTCGTCTCCTATTCGCCGCTGGCGCGCGGCGTGCTGACGGGCAAGTACGAACCCAACAAACCGGCGCCGGCAGACACGCGCGCGGGCCGCGGCGACAAGCGGATTCTCGAAACGGAGTGGCGGCCCGAGTCGATCGCCATTGCCAAGGAGATCGCCGCCCATGCCGAGCGCAAGGGTATCACGGCGGCCGACTTCGCGCTGGCCTGGGTGCTCAACAATAAGCTGGTGACTGCCGCGATCACCGGTCCGCGCACCGAGGCGCATTGGGACAGCTATGTCCGGGCGCTCGACGTGACGCTCGATGCCGAGGACGAGGCGCTGGTCGATCGGCTGGTGACGACCGGCCACGCCTCGACGCCCGGTTTCAACGATCCCAGCCATCCGGTCGAGGGCCGCGTGCCGCGCCACGCCGGCCCGGCACCGGTGCCGTCGGCCAAGGTGCGCGCCGTCGCTTGACCGATCGCGGCAAGCTGTGCATCGGCGGGCCAAAGCGCCCGGCGATGACCTTGTTTAGCGGATTTGTAGACTTTATACCTACGGACGCCGAAGCGTCTGGGATTTCATCCGCACATGTTGACCGCCAAAGGAAAATACGGCCTCAAGGCCTTGGTTTACCTTGCCCAGTTTCCCGACCAGGAACTGGCGCTCGTGGCCGACATCGCCGAAGCCAACAACATCCCGAAGAAATTCCTCGACGCCATCCTCGGCGAATTGCGCAATGCCGGGTTTGTACAGAGCCGCAAGGGCAAGGGCGGCGGCTATCGCCTCGCACGACGGCCGGAGGATATCGCGGTCGGCTCGGTGGTGCGCGTGCTCGATGGGCCGCTGGCGCCATATCCTTGCGCGAGCCGCACCCGCTATCAGGCGTGCGACGATTGCGACGTCAAGACCTGTCAGGTCCGCCATATGATGCTGGACGTGCGGAACGCCATTGCAGAAGTGCTCGATGCCACCACGCTGGCGCAGATGCGCGACAGTGACGACGAGATCGCGCCGGTAAAGCGCAAGGTCAAAGCCAAGGCGTGAGACCGTTCGGCGGCGCGAGCCGAGGTAGCCGCACGTCAAGAAGCCGCGGGCATTGCCTCCTGCTACTAGCGCGGCTCGCGGCGCGATCGGCTCCAGCAGTCAGCCAGTGGACCAATGAGGCATCAGAAGACCTTGCCTTCCTCGAGGTGAGTGGTGGTGCCGTTCAGCAGATAGTCACCGACAACGCGCGCCTTATGCAGCAGCGGGTTGTGATTGAGCACGGTGCGGATGTTTCGCCAGTGTCGGTCGAAATTGTACTTTCGCGAGGTGGCCGAGCCGCCGCCCAGCTCGAACATCTGTTCAGCGGCCTTGAGGGCAAGGTCTGCAGCGATGAGCTGGGTGCGCGCCGTCGCCAATGAACTTTCGATCAGCGCAGCCTCGATCTTGTCGGCATCGCCCGTCCGGAACGCTGCGACGGTTGCGTCGAGTTTGCGTGCCGCCTCAGCAATGAGCGTATCGACTGCGTAGGAGCGAGCGGCAATTTCGCCGATCACCTTCTGGACGAAATGATCCTCGCGTGCGGTTTCCGCGTGGCTGTGCGCGGCCGAGCGTGCCTGCTTGCGCACATACTCGATACCTTCGCGCAGCACGGCGCGCACGGCGCCCCCTGCTGACGCTGCGAGGTGGAGCTGGCGCATCGCAGAGGCATGCCGGCCGATACGGCTGTCGAGCGCCCGCTCGGTGATTTCGTTGTCGAAAACCTCGACATTATCGAGCAATACGCCGCCACTGGCCGTCAGGCGCTGCCCCATCCCATCCCAGTCGTCTAGGATGGTGATGCCTTTGCGGCTCACCGGCAGCAGGGCGCTGACACCACGCCCGTCGTCGGTCTTGGCGCTGATCGACGCAAAGTCGGCGAAGGCCGTTCCTGTGGCGTACCATTTGCGGCCGTTGAGGCGCCACGTTCCATCCGGCTGGCGCGTGAGCGTGGTCGTCACTTCACCCGGACGTTTCGTACCCTGCTCGGTGTGGGCGCCGGCGAACAATTTGCCGTCGAGGACGTGACCGATCATCTGACGCGTCCGTGGTGCACCGGGGTCGAGCAGCAACATCTCCGTGAAGTTGAAATGCGAGCGCAGCGCATGGGCAACGTTGGAATCGGCGGCGCCGAGCGTCGCGATCATCTCGATGTAGTCGGCGATGGAGCCGCCGGGGCCGCCGAGCTCCACCGGAATGCGGAGCGTCCCGAGGCCGGCCTCGCGAAACTGACGGAAGGCCTCGAACGGCAGCGCGCGGTCGAGATCGCGTTGTGCCGCGCCTTTGGCTATCTCGTCCGTAAGCGCGGGCACTCGCGATAGCAGCTCCGAAAGCGATGGTGGGGCAGGGGCAAGCTGGATGGCGGCGGGCATAGCGGCTCCTTGAAGAGAGCCAAACCTTAGTTAGTCTAGAATTTTTGTCGAGATATGCTCCGCCGAAGCAGCCCCGGGCTCGGGTCAGGATTTTCTCCCGCGGCGCTTTGCAGGAACTTCTTTATCTCGATAGAGTTAGTAGATTATAATATGAGTCAGTTGCCGATGGCCTGGTCGCTTGGCTCTTGGCGTGAAGCGAAGGCCTGCAATACGTCGAACGGAGTGTCGTTTGAGCAAACCCATCACCTTCTTCTGGTTCATTCCGACGCACGGCGATGGCAGCTATCTCGGCTCGTCCGTCGGCGAGCGGCAGCCCGATTTCCAGTACTTCAAGCAGATCGCGCAGGCCGCCGATCGCCTCGGCTATGAAGGCGTGCTGCTGCCCACCGGGCAGAATTGCGAGGAAGGCTGGATCACCGCGACTGGCCTGGCGGCCGCAACGGAGCGGCTCAAATTCCTCGTGGCGCTGCGGCCGGGGGTGACGCTGCCGAGCTTTGCGGCGCGCCAGACAGCGGCGCTCGACCGGCTCAGCAACGGCCGGCTGTTGCTGAACGTCGTCGTCGGCGGCAACCCGGTCGAACTGGCGGGCGACGGGGTCTTCCTGCCGCATGACGAGCGCTACAACCAGGCGGCAGAGTTTCTGACGATCTGGCGGAGGCTTCTGGGCGGCGAGACCGTCGATTTTGACGGCAAACACTATCGCGTCGATGCCGGCCGGCTGGACCAGCCGCCGGTGCAGCGACCCCATCCACCGCTGTTCCTCGGCGGGTCGTCCGATGCCGGGCAGGATCTCGCGGCAGAACAATGTGATGTCTACCTGACCTGGGGCGAGCCGCCCGCGGCTGTTGCCGAAAAAATCGCCGAGGCGCGCAAGCGGGCCGCGGCGAAGGGCCGGACGCTCCGCTTCGGAATCCGGTTCCACTTCATCGTCCGCGAGACCGAGGAAGCGGCCTGGGCCGAAGCGAACCGGCTGATCTCCAAAATTTCCGACGAACAGATCGAATCGGCGCAGGCTCGTTTTCTCAAGCAAATGGACTCCGTCGGCCAGCGACGTATGTCTGAGCTGCATGGCGGCAGCCGGGACCGGCTCATCGTTGGCCCCAATCTCTGGGCCGGTTTCGGCCTCGTGCGCAACGGCGCCGGCACTGCGCTGGTCGGTACGCCCGAGCAAGTCGCGGCACGACTTCGCGAATATCAAGAGGCGGGCATCGATCTGGTCATCGGCTCGGGCTACCCGCATCTTGAGGAGGCCTATCGCGTTGCCGAGCTGCTGTTCCCGGCGCTCGGCATCGATACGACACGGCGCACGCTTTCGGACAAGATCGCCAATGAATTCACTGTCGGCCATCATGGCCGGCAACAGGTTGCGGCGAGTTAGCGCGGTGAGTGCCTCCCCAGTTCGCGTCGTCGCGATCAGCGGCAATAGCCAGCGCCCGTCGCGATCGCGGGCCCTTGCCGGGGCGATCGTCGAAGCGATCGGCCGTCATCTGCCGGCGAAGATCGAGCAATACGACATCCTCGACGCGCACCCGGGTCTGGGCAACGCGCTGCTGCGGTCCGATCTCACGCCGCAGGCGCTCGCGATCGTCGAGGCGATCGAGCAGGCGGATGTGCTGGTGGTCACGACGCCTGTTTACAAAGGCAGTTACACTGGCCTCCTCAAGCACCTCATCGACTTCGTCGACATGAAAGCCCTCGTTGGCCGGCCGGTCGTCATTGGCGCGACCGGCGGCGGGCAGCAGCATGCCCTTGTTATCGAGCATCAGTTGCGGCCGCTGTTCGGCTTCTTCTCGGCATGGACGATTCCGGCGGGCATATTCGCCGACGACAAGACTTTTGAGGACTATCGCCAGACCGATCCGCGGATATTGGCCCGCATCGAACTTGCGGCCAGCCAGGTCGCTCTCGCGTTCCCTCAGCTTGCCGGCACGGTTCAAGTCGAGGCTGTTCCATGAGCGGCGCGCGGTCGATCATCATTATCGGCGGTGGCGCCAGTGGTATCCTGCTGGCGGCACACCTGCTGCGCCGTGCGGACGATCGACTGCAGGTCACGGTGATCGAAAAGCGGGGTCAGGTCGGCCGTGGCGTGGCCTACTCCGCCGAGCGCAACAATCTCATCCTCAACGTCGCGGCCAGCAACATGAGCGCCTACGCGGATGAGCCGAACCATTTCCGCGACTGGCTGACGCGTACCCACCCCGAACTGCCTGACGACCCGTTCCTGTTCGCGCCGCGCCAGTATTACGGGGCGTATTTGCGCGACGTCCTGCGCAACTCTGCGGCCGGTTCCGACACGGCGCGGCTGACCATCGTCGAGGCCGAGGGCCTCAGCGTTCACGAAGTAGGCAAAGGCATCGAGGTCGGTCTCACTGACGGCACGACGCGCTTTGGAGATATTGCGGTGCTCGCGGTGGGGCATGAGGAACAGCCCTCACGCGGCAAGGGCATTGCGGTGCGAGCCGATTCCGACGCCGATACGCCACTGCCCGCCGACGCCGCGGTGATGATCCTCGGGTCCGGTCTCAGCATGGTCGATGCCTGGCTGTCGCTGATGGACCGGCAACATCGCGGCCGTATCCTGATCGTCTCGCGGCATGGTCTCCTGCCGCTGGCCCACAAGCAGGTGGCGCCCTTCAGGATCGACGCGGCCGATGTGCCGTTCGGCACCAATCTTCGCTACTTCACGCGCTGGTTTCGCGAGCTGGCTGCGACGGTGGTGGCGGAGGGCGGTGACTGGCGCAGTGTCGTCGATGGGTTGCGGCCCTACAACCAGCGCATCTGGCAGGCCTGGGATCGTTCCGCGCGACGGCAGTTTCTCGAGCACGTCCGGCCGCTATGGAACATCCACCGCCACCGGCTGCCGCCGCGGCTGCATGCGTTGATGCAGAATGCGATCTCCGGCGGGCAAGTCGAACTGGTCGCCGGCAAGCTCGTTGACCTCTCTCGCATGGACGGCGAGGTTCAAGTGCGCTTCCGGCGTCGTGGCGCGAGCGAGCCGGAAATCGTCAAGGTGGCGCGGGCCTATGACTGCGGCGGCGTAACCCTTGATGTCCAAAGCAGCAGCAATCCGGTCATCACCGCTCTGTTGGCACAGAGAGCGGCCCGCGCCGACGAGCAGCGCATCGGGCTCGATGTCAGCCTCGACCTCCAGGTCGTCGACAGCGGTGGCCGGCCCTCGTCGCGTCTTTACGCCGTTGGCCCACTGACCCGCGGCAAGTTCTTCGAGATCGAGGCCATTCCGGATATTCGGCGTCAATGTGCCGATCTGGCGGAGCGCCTGCTTGGGGTCGCCGCATAGAGCGGCGCTCCACTTGCCAGCTTGAAACTGCGTTCGGCCGCGGTGGCAGTTTTGTGGAAAGGCAATTCGCAATGCCGTGCAACAAGGGCAGTCTAATTCTCGACTAAATCAATAGACTAAGATCAATTGAGTAGGCTGAGGCGAGGGCCTGACTGACTTCCCGGGTCCTCGCCGTCAGCCCCAAATTCAACCGGAACAGATCGCATGAGCGTCACCCGCAAAATCCTCCGCACCGCCGCCCTTGTCGGCCTTGCTCTCGCCGGCTTCGGAGCCAGCGCCGCTTCCGCTGTCGATCTGCGGATCGGCTGGCAGCAGATCGTCGAGCCGTCGCGTGTCCCCCAGGCCGCCGGCGAATATGAGAAAGCCACCGGCGCAAACATCACCTGGAGCCAATTCGGCTCGGGCGCCGACGTGGTCGCCGCCGTCGCCTCGGGCTCGATCGACATCGGCTATGTCGGCTCGTCGCCGCTGACCGCTGCCGCCAGCCAGCAGCTGCCGATCGAGACCATCTATATCGTCGGCAACATCGCGGAGGCCGAGGCGCTGGCCGCCAAGGGCGTCGACAAGCCGCAGGACCTGGTGGGCAAGAAGATCGCCACGCCGTTTGTGTCGACATCGCACTACGCGCTGCTCGCTGCGCTGAAGCATTGGGGCATCGATCCGAAGTCGCTGTCGATCCTCAACCTAAAGCCGGCCGATATCGGCGCCGCCTGGACGCGCGGCGATATCGATGGGGCCTATGTGTGGGATCCGGTGTTGACCCAGATCAAGACCACGGGCGGCAAGGTCATCACCGACTCGGCCGAGGTTGCGACCTGGGGCTCGCCGACCTTCGACGCCTGGATCGTCCGGAAGGAGTTTGCCGACGCGCATCCGGATATCGTCACGGCGTTCGTCAAGGTGACCGCCGATGCCTACAAAGCCTATCTCGACAATCCGGCCGGCTGGAGCGCCGACAGCGATGCCGCCAAGGCAATTGCCAAGCTGACCGGCGCTAGTGCGGCTGACGTTCCGGAATTGCTCAAGGGCTACGTGTTCCCGAACCTCGCCGACGAGGCCGGCCCGAACTATCTGGGCGGCGCGACCACCAAGGCCATCGCCGATACCGCAGCGTTCCTCGTCGAGCAGGGCAAGATCCCAGCGGCTCTCCCGGACTATTCGCCTTACGTGACCACGCAGTTCGTGACCGCCGCGGCGAAGTAACCAAGGTCGGCCGGTTCCTCCCTTCCGGCCGCATTGTCCGCTGCCGCTCCTCCTGTGGCGGCAGCGGATCCCTCTTTCGGGGTTGACCGATGAGCGATCTGCGCCTGACCAATGTCTCGCTGAACTACGACAAGCCACTCGGCTTCGGCCGGGTGCAGCGCACCACCGTGCTGGATCAGCTATCGCTGTCCGTCAAGGCCGGCGAGTTCGTTGCGGTGCTCGGCCGCTCGGGCTCCGGCAAGACAACCATCCTCAATCTCGCCGCTGGTTTTCTGGCGCCGACCAAGGGACGCGTCAGCGTCGGCGAGGTGCCGGTCACGGCACCGGGCGCTGACCGGGCGGTGGTGTTTCAGGACGATGCACTGTTCGCCTGGCTGACGGCGCGCGAGAATGTCGCGCTGCCGCTGAAGCTGCGTGGCGTCGACACAGCTCGTCGCCTGGCGCGCGCCGATGAACTGCTGGCCTTGGTGGGGCTGCGCGACCATGCGGAAAAGTCCGTTTGGGAACTGTCGGGCGGACAGCGTCAGCGCGTCGGTATTGCGCGCGCCCTCGCCGCCAGCCCGAAATTCCTGTTGATGGACGAACCGCTCGGCGCGCTCGACGCAATGACGCGTGAGCGCATGCAGGAATTGTTGCTCAAGGTCTGGGCCGCGTCGAAAGTCGGGATCGTACTGATCACCCATTCCGTCGAAGAGGCGGTGTTCCTCGGCACCCGCGTCGTGGTGTTGGCGCCGGACCCTGGCCGGATTGTGCTCGATCGGCCGGTACCGTTCGGCGCACGCTTCGTTGCCGGCGAGAACGCCCGTGCCCTCAAGGCCGATCCGAGCTTCATCGCATGCCGTGAAGAGCTGATCGCCGCGATCGGCGAAGACGACAGGCAGGTCGCGTGACCGCGGTAGCCGAAGCGGCGCAAGTGGATCCGCCGCCAAGACAAGAGCGTCGCCGCCGCCGGCTGCCCGTCGCCACCCTGGTGACGATCGCCACGGCCGTGGTCCTCTGGCAGTTGGCCTCGACGCTGGCGTGGGTATCGCCCGTCTTTCTGCCGCCGCCGACCAAGGTCGTGGGTGCCGTTGGCCGGCTCCTGACGCAGGGCTATGTCGACTCGACCCTGCTCGAGCACGCCTGGGCCAGCCTCAGCCGGGTGTTCCTCGCGCTGTTCTTCACCGTGCTGATCGGCGTGCCCGCCGGTATCGCGATGGGAACAAGCCGCGTTGGCCGCGGTATTCTCGATCCGATCATCGAATTCATCCGGCCGTTGCCGCCGCTGGCCTATTTGCCGCTGGTCATCATCTGGTTCGGCATCGGCGAGCCGGCCAAGATTCTCGTCATCGGCCTCGCGATGCTCGCGCCGATCGCCATCTCCACCGCCGCTGGCATCCGCGCCACGCCGTTGAACCAGATCAATGCGGCCCGCTCTTTCGGTGCGACGCGCTTGCAGGTGCTAACGGAGGTGCTGCTGCCGAGCGCTCTGCCCGAAATCCTCACCGGCATCCGCATTGCACTGGGTACCGGCTGGTCGACGCTGGTCGCGGCGGAACTGGTCGCCGCCTCACGCGGCCTCGGCTTCATGATCGAGTCGGCGGCGCAGTTTCTCGTCACCGACGTGGTCATCGTAGGCATCCTGGTCATTTCCGCATTGGCGTTTGCCTTCGAGGCGCTGCTGCGGCTGGTGGAGCGGGTTTTCCTGCCGTGGGCCCGTCATCGCTAGAGCAATCGGCAAACCCGTAGATCCCGCAGTCTGAGACCTGCCGGATCGATCGAGGTGGGGCGGCGGTGCGAAACCGCCCCCCCTTGTCGACTACTTCAGGAAGCCGTTGCTCTTCAGCCAGTCGATCGCCACCGCCTGAGCGGTCTCGCCGCCCACCTGAATGCGACCATTGAGCGTCTGGAGCGTCGCCAGGTCGAGCTTGGCGAACACTGGGCCCAGCAGATCCTTGATCTGCGGATACTGCGTCAGCACCGCCTCGCGAATGATCGGGGCAGGATTGTAGACCGGCTGCACGCCCTTGTCGTCGGTGAGGACGACGAGGCCGGAGGAGGCGATGCCGCCATCGGTACCATAGACCATGGCCGCGTTGACGCCGCTGGTCTGCTGCGCCGCCGCGGCGATGGTGGCCGCAGTGTCACCGCCCGAAAGGATCACAAGCTGGTCCGGCGACAGCGTGAAGGCATAGACGGACTGGAACTTCGGCAACGCGGCAGGTGAATTTACGAACTCCGCCGAGGCCGCGAGCTTCACCGCGCCGCCGCCGGCGATGTATTTGCCGAAGTCGGAGAAGGTGACGAGCTTGTTGGGCTCGGCCAGGTCCTTGCGCAGCGCTACCGCCCAGGTGTTGTTGGCCGGCGCGGGCGCGAGCCAGACGATTTTGTTGGCGTCGTAGTCGAGCTTCGCCGCCTCGGCGTAGGCCTTCGCCGCGTCGTTCCAGAGGGGATCGTCGGCCTTGTTGAAGAAGAACGCGGCGTTGCCGGTGTATTCGGGATAGATGTCGATCTGGCCGGCGGTGATGGCGCCGCGGACGATCGAGGTGTTGCCGAGCTGGATTTTCTCGGTGGTCGGAATGCCGTTCGCCTGCAGCACCTGCGAGATGACGTTGCCAAGCAATCCGCCCTCGGTGTCGATCTTGGACGAGACGACGACGGGGCTACCGGCCGCGGCCGCGGCACCGGCGGTGAGAGCAACGATTGCCGCCGCTCCCAGAAGTTTGGTGAATAGACGCATGCATAGTCTCCTTTGGATGATCTGGGCGTGCCAGGGTTTTGGATTCGGGGATCCGGCTCAGCCGAGCGCCGGGTAGCCGAGCGCAATGGCGCGCTGCTCCATCGCGACGATCGGCTTGTAGGCATCCGCTGCAAGCACCGCGAAGCCACTGAGGTGGAGCGCCTTGCGGACATTGGCGAGCTGGGGATCGGCAAAGGCGGTGGCGATGCCACGCCGTAGCCGGTCGAGGTCGACGGAACTGGTCGCGAGGCTGGTGATGAACGGCAACGCCGGCGCGGCCTCGGTCCAACTGACGATCCGCACAGACGCCCGCATCGCAGCGCTCTCGCCGGCCAGCGTTACCGCGTCGATCGCCGCGACGTCGGCGTCGCCGGCAATGACGGCAAGCAGCGAGGCGCGATGGCTGCCGGTCTCCACAACGCTGGAGAAAAAGCTGCCGGCCTGCGCCTCGGGCGCGACAAGATCGCGGAAGGCATTGTAGCCGGATTGCGACGTGTGGCTGTTGTATGCGGCGCGCCGGCCGCGAAGAGCGGAGATCGACTGGGCAGCGTCGCTGGCCCTTACGACGATCGCGCTGCGATAGAACGTCCCGTCGACCCCTGGCGCGTCATAGGCCGGCGTACCGACGTACTGGACCCGGCCGGCGAGCGCGTGTTCAAGCGGATAGCCGCAGGTCTGACCGAGAAGCAGACGCGGATCGAGCCAATGTGCCTCGTAGTCCTCCGGGATAGTCAACTCGTGGGGGACGCCGGTGAGGCCTTCGGCGATCAGGTGCCCGCGCAGCCCGCGCCACAGCGCCGCGCTGGTGCTTCCGCCGACGTCGTACATCGCCAGCGAGGCGAGCTTTTGGCTCACGACGCGCCGTCCTCGAGATGGTGCGGATGCAGCAGCTTGTCATGCGGCTTCAGGAAGAACTGCCGGAATACATCGCCATAGTCCCGATAGACCAGGCCGCCATTGCGCGCCACCAACTCTTCGCGATGTGCGCGAAAGAGAGCGGGAAGGTCGTACCAGGGGATCGCCGGCCGCAAATGGTGCAGCACATGGAGGTTGTTGTTGAGATAGAGCAGGCCGAAAATCCCGCCATGCTCGACAATCGCCGTGCGCTCTTCGTGCCGCTCCGCAAAGCGATGCTCTGCAAAGGAGCGGATGCGGGTCAGCGCGCCTCCCACGTAGACGAAGGCCCCAAGATATAGCCACGGGGGCATGCCGCAGATCACTGTGATCCAGACGATGATCGCTCCGACCGCGATCGCGTGGGCCAGCCAGATGCGGCGGCGACCGGGCTGGCGCGCGCGCACGCGGCGCACCTCGTCGAGGAGGAAGAAGCCGATCATGAACAGCGGCCCCACGAGGACTCGGCCGAGCAAGGTCTGGTTGAACTCCAACAGCACTCGGAGCGGTAGCGGAAAGCTCTGCCAGTTAGCCGCAGTGACGTAGAACGATTCCGGATCGTCCAGCGGGTCGGTCAGGTTTTCGTCGCGGTGATGCGACAAATGCGAGAGCTTGTAGACGCCATACGGCAGCCAGAGCGCCAGCGGTAGCCAGCCGATCGCGTCGTTGACGCGCCGGTTGCGCGTTGGGTGCCCGTGCATCACCTCGTGTTGCAGCGAGCCGTGCCACGACACCAGCCAGCCGCCGATCGGCAGCAGCAACCAGATCGGGATGGCGCGCCAGAACAATGTCGCAGCAAACCAGCCGCCGTAGATCAGCGCGGCAAGCCCAATCGTCGGCCACTCCACGCGAGTCCCGCGGCGGTATTGAATCTGGGGGTGAGAACTCGATTCCATGCATGAGTTATCTCACATCGTTCGTATTTAGTCGATAAACTTAGTAGAGTTTAATTCGCGCGTTTTGGAAGGGTGACGAAAAGTCTTTGCGGGGCTGTTGCACAACCGAGATCGCCGTCGCTGGCTGTGCAAACGGAATGAACTTTTGCTTACGGCGCCGCTGCCGCACACCCATTTCTCGACAAAAGCTCTAGACTGCCTATTCTTTTGCGGTACCGAAGCGAAGGAAACCATGCGCCATGCGAAATCCATTCGGCCGCCTGCAGTTGCCTAAACTGGACGTTCGTCCCGTTCGTACAATGGTCAACAGGCCATTTTTCTCCCGCAAGGTCCAATCGCCTAACGACGAGCGCAATGCGGCAACCGATGGCGAATTGCGTTTGGGGCCGAACGAATATTTGCGGACCGGCGAATATCGTCTCGCCTCCTGGCTGGCACTTGGTGGATTGTAGCCCTGAGTCCAGCAAGGCAACGGTGTCGCTCCGTCAGCGCATTTCGTCGAGGCTAAACCGTTAGTTGCGAATTCAGCCAGAGGGCAAAGCCGCCTTTGAATGCGTTGGCATTGTCGCCAAGCCTGACATTGGGCGGCAAGGCCTTCAGTCTTGCGGCATTGCCGCCTCCGACGACGACGTAGTCGGGCTCCAGCGCGGCCATCAATTGGGCGACTGCTTCAAAGACGTGCTTCTCCCAACGTTGTTGCCCGCGCTTTTCCAGGCTCGCCTCGCCGAGGTAGTCCTCGTAGGTCAGTCCCTTGCGATACGGCAGATGGGCGAGTTCCATCGGCTGGGCGACATTGTCGACAACCATGGCCGCGCCCAGACCCGTTCCAAGTCCAAGAAACAACATACGGCCGCCCTGATAGCTTCCGATGGCTTGCATAAGGGCGTCGTTGACGATGCGAGTGGGCTTACCGAAGCGTTTGGCGAAATCAAAGCCGACCCATCCGGGCGCGAGATTGTGCGGCTCGGCAAGAACGTGGTTGTGGACGACCGGGCCGGGATAACCCATCGCGATGACGTCGTAGTTCAAGCCCACTGCCAGTCCGTCGACCGCGTCGGCCATCGCGGCCGCATCCATTTTTGACCCGGAGACGGCTCGTCGCTCGTCCCCTCCGGCACTGCTCATGATCTTGACATGCGAACCACCGATATCGATGGCGAGGACATTGGGAACGGCGTCAGGCATGGGGGCTTCCTTCACGACTGTGGATCGACCCAACCGCCGGGCGGGCCAAAGTCCCTCATGGCGTCAGTTGGCCCCCATGTTCCTGGCTCGTATGGCGCCGGATCGTCATTGAGATCGAGCACCGGGTCAACCACGCGCCAAGCGAGCTCGGCGGCATCCTGGCGGGTGAACAGCTGATGCCTGCCATTCATCGCGTCGCCGATGAGTCGTTCGTATGGCATCATGTCGTCGGTGGTGTCGTCGACAGCGTCGAGCTCGACGCTCTCGCCCACCATATCGCCGCCTGGCGCCTTGCGGCGCGCCCCGATGCCGATCGTGACTTGCGGCCCAACGCGGAATCTCACGTAATTGGCGGCGGTCGCGGAGACTTCGTCGAACAGCGTGACGGGTGGTCGACGAAAGCGCACCACGACCTCGGTGGCTTGGACAGGAAGAAGCTTGCCGGCACGGATATAGAACGGCACATCTTTCCAGCGCCAGGTATCGATGAAGAGCCTGACGGCAGCGAACGTCTCAACCGTCGATGCGGGCGATACACCCGGTTCGTCGCGATAACCCCGGAACTGACCGCGCACCAAATCGTCCGCTGAAAGTGGACGCATGGCTTTGAGGATCTGCACTTTTTCATCGCTCAGGTCGTCGGAGCCGCTGCTGACAGGCGGTTCCATCGCGAGCAGCAGCAGGACGTTGAGCAGGTGATTTTGAATGACGTCCCGGACACAACCGACCTCGTCGTAGAATTTGCCGCGACCGGTGATGCCGAAGTCCTCGGCCATCGTGATCTGCACGCTCTCGACGTGGGTGCGATTCCAAACCGGCTCGAGGAACGCGTTGGCAAAACGAAAATAAAGGAGGTTCTGCACGGCCTCTTTGCCAAGGAAATGGTCGATGCGGAACACTGCGTCTTCCTTGAAGACCGCATGCAATATGGCATCGAGCGCCTCCGCCGACGCGAGGTCGCGGCCGAACGGCTTTTCGACCATCAAGCGAGCGTCGCCGGCAATGCCGGCGGTCTTCAGCGCGTCAATCACTGTGCCAAACAGTGAGGGTGGGATGGCGAGATAGTAGAGGGGATGGGTTGCCTCGCCCAGCGTCTTCCGCAATCGATCGAAAGTCGCCGCGCTCTTATAGTCGCCGCGAACATATCGAAGCAGGCTCTTCAGTTTGGCGAAGACGGCCTCGTCGATCGTACCAAATTCCTTGGTGATCCCTTGACGCGCGCGCTCGGCCAAACGGTCGACGTCCCAATCATCGAGCGCCACGCCGATGATGGGTTCGCTGATGTGGCCCCGTCGCACCATCTGATAGAGCGACGGCAAAATCATCTTGTGGGCCAGGTCGCCGGTAACGCCGAAGACCACCAGTGCGTCGGATCGATTCTCCATCACGACGGCCTGCCTTCCGGCCCTTCGGCGTGTCCGGTGACTGAGCAGTCCATTGCCGAAAGCGGTCTATCACATTGCATCTGCAATTCCTTCTGTGTCTCAAGTCTTGGCGCTGGAGGTCCAGCGAGCCGGGATGCCGGGCGCATCGGGCGCGAAGCCGAGAACGGTGGTCACACGGGGCCTGCTTCATCGTCGAGAAATTTTGTGCGGTCCTTCATCGTAACACGCCTCGGCGTGGCGATCCCGCTGTTCACACCACGTCGCCGCTCGGGCGATCGATAGCAGGGTGAGCGGTATTCCCGAGCGTCCACTTCGCTAGGGCAGCGTATGCCCGGCGGATCGGAACAGGCGATACCATTCCTCGCGCGTCAGGGTCACGTCCGAACCCGCTACGCTCTCGCGCACGCGCTGCGCGTTCGTCGTCCCCAGTACCACTTGCAGATTGGCCGGGTGCCGCGTGATCCAGGCAATCGCGATGCCCGTCGGGGTGACGGCATATTTCTTGGCGAGCTCGTCCATCACGTCGTTGAGCTCGGCGTAGTTCTCGCGGTCGCCGACAAACATGCCTCCGAAGAAGCCCTTCTGCATCGGCGACCAGGCCTGGAGCGTCATGCCCTTGAGACGTGAATAGTCGAGCAATCCGACGTCGCGCGAAATCGACTGGTCGAGCCCGTCCATATTGGCCGCGATGCCCTGCGCAAAAAGGTTGGCGTGAGCGATGCTGAGCTGCACCTGGTTGAACAGCAACGGCTGGCGCACCGCGGACTTCAGCAGCTCGATCTGCCCTGGCGTCTGATTTGAGACGCCGAAATGGCGTACCTTGCCGGCCGCGTGCAGCACATCGAACGCTTTGGCCACGTCCTCAGGCTCGACCAGCGTATCCGGCCGGTGCAGCAGCAGCACGTCGAGATATTCTGTTCGAAGTGCCTTCAGCGACCCATTCACCGCCTCGATGATGTGCTCGGACGAAAAGTCGAAATAGCCGGGCCGGATGCCTGCCTTGCTCTGGATCATGATGCGGCCGCGATCCGCTGCCGAGAGCTTCACGGCTTCGCCGAAGCGCGCCTCGCACACGTGCGGCGCGCCGCCATAAACGTCGGCGTGGTCAATCATGGTGACTCCGCTCGCGACCGCCGCATCGAACAGCGCCCGAATTTCGGCATTGCTCATCTTGGCGATACGCATGAGACCCAGCACCACGCTGGATACAATGAGGTTCGACTGCGGAACTTTGATGGTTTTCATGGCGGACACCGTAGGGAGGAAGACTAGGCGCTGCTTATCACAGCCTTCCCGCATAGGGCGCAAGATCGTCACCCACCCGTCGAGTAGGCCTAGGATGGCCGGCGCAACCAGAGGTCAGGCACTTTCTTCACCAATGGTAATATGGGTGTCTGTCACGAATTTGTACGGGGGAAGCACCAGATTGAGTGGCGCCGGGCCCGAACGGATGCGACCCGCAGCATCATATTGCGAGCCGTGACACGGACAGCCCCAGCCATCCTTGTAGGTCCCCGCATTGAAGATCGGAACGCAGCCGAGATGGGTGCAAATACCGATCTGCACCAGGTATTGCTCGTGCCCCTTCTTGACGCGCGCTGAGTCAGGCGCGGGATCCTTGAGCATGGAAAGCGGCACGGCCTGCATCGCCTTGATGTCGTCCGCTGTGCGATAGCGGATGAAGACCGGCTGGCCGCGCCATTTGATCGTGACCACCTGTCCCTCCTGCAATGGGGAGAGATCGAAATCGAGGGACGCCATCGCCAGTACCGAAGCATCTGGATTGAGCTCGTCGATCAGCGGCCAAATCGCTGCAGCCACTCCTACCGCGCCGACGGCGCCTGTCGCGATGTAGAGGAAGTCGCGCCGCGTCGGTTGCGGCGTCGAATCGATCTGCGAGAGCTCTGACATGTTTGTCCTCACGGGCTCCGTGCGAGTTGCCCATCGAAAAGGCGATGCCGAGCGTCGATCTCTAAGCGGTTGGAACGGCTGCCGGCAATGCGATCCGATGCGGGGACATCGGGTACTTTGAAACCGCAACCATACTCCCAGTCGACAACACCGCCGCGCAACATCTCGCGATCGCGGCGTTGCCGTGCCGGCACGACGGCTCGCCGCTGGTGCTGAACGTCCTGCCGCTGCGCCGCCGCCCCGCAGCTTCTGGCGGCCGCAGCAGAGCGTTGCAGCGGTCTTCGTTTTCGAGCCGCCCGGAGGGTCCGTCTCCGGCAAGTCAGGCCAGCAGCGCACTGTTCGGGCTGACGCCGGCCGAAGCGCGGTCTTCGAGCTGATTTCTGCTGGCTTGGCCAATCCGGCAATTGCCGCAGCCCTCGATATCGCCATCAGTGGCGCCAGATCGTGACAGAGCTGGTACCACCTCAGGTTTCGCCAACGACGCCGATTGGGTGTAGATTGGGTGCGGGGCTGGGCCAATGATCTCAATCTTCAAGGAGAAGATACCATGAACCCCATTACGGCCGTTATCGTCGCGGTCATCGCCCTCATCGGCATTGCAGTCGGATGGTTCGCGAGTCCGTATTTCGGCGTGCCAATCGTCATCGCGGCCGTACTCGTTGGCCTTTCGCTCAAGATGGCCAACACATGGCAGCGCTTCGTGATCCTGAGGGCGGGCAATCTGCAGGGCGTCAAGGGCCCTGGCCTGTTCTGGATCATCCCGATCATCGACAATGTAGTTGCCGTCATTGATGAGCGTATCCAGACGACGTCCTTCAATGCCGAGCGGGCGCTGACCATGGACACCGTGCCGGTCGACGTCGACGCGATCATCTTCTGGCAGGTTCACAACTCGGAAATGGCCGCCCTGAAGATCACCAATTACCGTCAGGCCATCGACCGGGTGGCGCAGACGTCGCTGCGGGAGATGATCGGCTCATCGATGCTTGCGACCCTCCTCTCCGATCGGCAGGCAGCCGATCAGCGTCTCAGCGCGGAGATCGGCAGGAAAACCGCGCCGTGGGGCATCACGGTGGGCTCCGTGGAAATTCGCGACGTCGCAATACCGGAGGCCCTGCAGGATGCCATGTCCCGGCAGGCGCAGGCGGAGCGCGAGAAACAGGCGCGCGTCATCCTCGGATCGGCCGAAGAGGAGGTCGCGGGGCGGTTTGTCGAGGCCGCCAAGACTTACGCGGAATACCCCATTGCCCTCCAGCTGCGCGCCATGAACATCATTTACGAGACCACGAAAGAGCGGGGTGCGACGATCCTCATTCCGAGCTCGATGGTCGACAATATGAACCCTGGATCCGTGCTGGCGATGGCCAACCTGGGTGCGGCGCCGCAAGGCAAATCCGAGACGGTACCGGCGGCCCGCGTGCGTCGTCCTGCCGCCGCTCCCGACACGTCTGCCAGCAAGACCTGATGTTGTTTCCCAGGGGCGGGAAGCCGCAGAAGCTGATACCCTCAGCTCGATTGAGGCCACCGCTTTCCGGGAATTCCAATGCGTATTCATATGATTGCCAATGCTCATATCGATCCGGTGTGGCTGTGGCCCTGGCAGGCCGGTGTCGATGAGGCGATCGCCACCAGCGCGTCGATGGCCGACCGGTGCGACGAGTATCCCGGCTTCATCTTCACCCGCGGCGAGGCATGGCTCTACCAGCAGGTCGAGCAATTGCATCCGGCGTTGTTCGAGCGCATCCGCAAGCTGATTGCCAAAGGGCAGTGGCATGTCACCGGCGGGCAATTCCTGCAGCCCGATCTCAACCTGCCGACGGCTGAGGGCCTCAACCGGCAGATCACTCATGGTCAGCGCTATTTCAAGGATCGCTTCGGCCTCAGCCCGAAGATCGGCTACAACGTCGACAGTTTCGGCCACACCGCGAGCCTGCCCGATATCCTCGCCCGGCACGGCTACGAATCTTATGTGTTTCGGCGGCCCGAGCAGCACCAGACCGCGATCCCGGCCAACACCTTTGTCTGGCGCGGCGTCGGCGGGGCAGAAGTGGTCGCCTTCCGGATCGAGCCGGCCTACGTGGCCAGCATGGCCGACCTCAGCGGGCAGGTGGAGATCGCCATCGAGAGCGCCGACCCGGCTCTCGGCCACACGATGTGCTTTTATGGCGTCGGCAATCATGGCGGCGGTCCGTCCAAGGCGATGATCGAGTGGATCATCGCGCATAAGCACAGCTTTGCCGGGCACGAGCTGGTGTTCTCCACACCCGAGGCCTATTTCGCCGGCATCGCCGACAAGCGGCACGTCCTGCCGACGGTGACCCACGAGCTGCAGCATGCCTTCCCCGGCTGCTACAGCGTCATGCACGACATCAAGCAGCGCCAGCGCCAGACCGAATATTTGTTGGCGCAGGCCGAAAGTGCGGCGCGGACTTTCGCGGCCGACGAGCCCGAGCGGCAAGGATATCTCGATCGGCTGGACGCCGCGTGGGACCGCGCTCTGTTCACCGAGTTCCACGACATCATCACCGGGACCTCGATCCCCTCGGCCTGGGAATCGGTGCGCTCGATGCAGGGAACGGCGCGGCTCGCCGCCGAGGAGGTGCTGCTGCACGCAACGCGCCGCTGGTCCTACCGTACTTTGCCCCAGGTCGACGAGCATCAGGTCGTGATCGTCAACACGGCTGGAACGCCGTTCTCCGGTTATGTCGAAGCCGAGCCCTATCTCGATTTCGATGTCTGGGGATCGCGCTGGATCAGCGACGAACAGGGCGTGCCGGTGCCCTTCCAAGTGATCCAGCCGGAAGCCAGCCAGCTCATCCCTCGCATTCTCATTCGTACCGAGGTGCCTGCTGGTAGCAGCCGGCAGCTGCAGGTGCACAACGAGCCCCGGCCGTCGACGGCAGCCGATGACGGCCGGCTCACTGCCAGTCCTGACCGGTTGTCGAACGGTCTCGTGGACGTGACCCTGCGTGCCGGGGGCATCGGCAGCATCGCGCTTGGTGGCAAGAGCCTGCTCGGTGCTGGCGGTATTGGACTGCACTTGCGCAAGGACACGACCGACACCTGGACCTTCCACACCGATCAGTGGAGCGAAGAAATCGAGGAGGTTCTCGCGACGGGTAGCTGGGTCGTCGAGGAGACTGGGCCGCTCAGAGTGCGGGCACGGCTCGATGCGCGTATCGGCACGTCACGCGTCGAGTGGACCGTGAGCCTTTGTCGCGATGAGCCGGTGCTTCATATGGAGCTGGTGGTCAATTTCGACGAGCGCTTCAGGCTGCTGCAGATGCCAATCAATCTGGCGACGGCGCCGGCACGGCATGTCGATGGCATCGCCGGTGCAGCGATCGCGCGCCATCCGGAGCCGGCGGAATGGCCCTTCCTCGACTGGGTGCGGCTCAGCGCCGGCGGCGCGGATCTGGCGCTCACCACCCGTGACCTCTTCAGCCACTCGCTGAACGGCGCGCTGTGGCAGTTGACGCTGCTGCGCAGCCCGAAGATGGCCTGGGGCGGCGGCGAGCCGGAGCCCTATTCGGGCCGCGATCACATCACCGATCAGGGCGTGCACCGTTTCGCGCTCTCGCTGCATCTCGGCGAGGCGGCAAGCGAAACCAGGATCGCCTCCGCCGTGACGCGGCTCAGGCACCCGCCGGTGGTGTTCGACCGCTACGAGGGCATGAACCGCCCGAACTGGGGCCCGGTGCCGCCACGCGGCCTGTGGGGTCCGGCGATGCTGCGCAACCTGGAGGCGGGACGCGTGAGTGGTGAAAGGCCTGCTGAAGGTGGCGGGCTGTTCAAGCGCCCGGGCCACGACTACGCGGGTTAGGGATCGGCGCTTGGGAACCCGGCGGCGTTGTCGACTGCCGAGCCGTCTGGCCGTCGAGGGAGATAGATGCGGAACACCGCGACCTCGGCTTGCGATCTCGGCGGCCGCGGGCTACCGCCACAGCATGACTTCCGGCCCGTACCACTACTCCAGCGACGTTGAAGGCGGCGCACCGGTGCAAGTGCGATACGCCATTGAGGGGCGGATCGAACCGGTGAGCTATCTTGCTTTTGTCGCCGAGCGAGCGCGCTGGCTTGATATTCGCGGCTGGGGACAGTGGCTTGGCGGCGGTCGTTTCGAAATCGTCGCCGCGGGACCCGAAGCGCTGGTCGGAGCGCTGGAGATGGCCTGCACACTCGGACCACTCGACGCGCTGGTCGAGCGCATCGAGGCGACGGTCGATAACCGTTTCGTTGCCGCAGGATTCGAAGTGCGTGGCTAAAAATAGTCTGGGATGCCCGGCATGCCGATGAACCTCGGAAGCTTCCGCACCCGTCGCTGCCAGAGATTGATGGCCGGAAAATCCTCGTGCCCGATGCCGCTGTCGTGACTCAGCATGACGGCGGGGAAGACCGCGATGTCGGCGATGGTCGGTGCGCCACCGACGAGCCAGGTCGCGTCGGCAAGATGCCGATCCATGAGATGATCGTCGAGGCGGCGGAGGGCAAGCCACCCCTTGCGCTTGAGCGCTTCGAGATCGCCGGGCTGGCCGAGGACTGACGCCCGCCGCGCGTCAAGCAATGCAGTGAGATCGGTCACCGCAAAAGCAAGCCATTTTGCGACGTCGGAGGCGACGTCGCCGGGTAGCCAGGTCCCTGCGGCATCATAGCTCCGCGCCAGATGCGCAAGGATCAAGCCGGGGTCGCGCAGCACGATATCGCCGTCCTCGAGCACCGGCGCCTCGGCGCCACCCGGATAGACGTCTACGGCGATCCGCGCATACGGCACGGCGAGCAACGCCAGCATCAGCCGTACGGTGTAGCACTCGGCCGAAAGCACATAGTCGTGGAGGCTAAGCGGCACGGGCGGTTCGCTCTTCGGTGCCGTAGATGAGGCCCTTCTCCTTGAGCCAGCGCCGGTAGAGCACCGAGCTCAGATCGGCGCGCGTCGGCGTCTCGCGGCCAGGCTGCAGCGGCAGCAGTACCGGACGCTGGTTCTCGAGCACGATCTTGTCCTGAAGGAAGATCATCTGCTGGAAGCCGATCAGCTCGGCATCGGTTGAGGTGTCGTCGATCACCAGCATATAGGGATGCGCAATGCTGAGGCCCGGCTCGACCGGCTGCACGAACAGCGCAATGACGTCCCAGCGGTTGGGGGCGCTGGGCGGCGTCTTGTACAGCATCACGTTGAACGGCGAGACGACGCGATACATGTACTGGCTGATCTGTCCGCCCTCCGATGAGGCCGCGGCCTTGGGCTGGAAGAATTCGCATTTGGTGGCCCAGAGCTCGTCGACGTCGCGGCGCTGCTCGACCTCATAGCGCGCGACTTCCGGCTTTGCCTCGATGCCGAGCACGTCGGTATGCACGTAAGGGAAGTGCGCGAGGTCGAGGAAGTTCTCGACCAGCCGCAGCCCCGAGGCGCGGACGGTCACGGCGCCGCAATAGACGGCGCGGCGATCGGGCTCGCGGATCTCCGGTAGGTCGAACAACGGCCGCGCCGGGGTGCCGGGCGTGACCCAGAGATGACCATAGTCTGTTCGCGTTGGCAGGCCGTCGACGGCAAAACTGTCGCCGCTGCGTGTCACTGAAAGATCGCTGCCGAGCAGTCGTCGCGACGAGACGCCGTGCGGAAAATCGTTGAGGGCGCCTAGCGTGTACCATTGGTCAAGGGCAGCAGCTTCGGCGGTCATGCGGCGTGCCTCTCTTCAGCCGTGCTGCGCAGCCGGTGCAGGGCGATGAGGGCCTTCGCTTCGACTCCGGGATCGCGAGCGATCGCGTGCAGTATCAAATGCCCCGGCCGCGCGCGGTGCCAGCCGATGATAAGGGCGACGCCGTCGAGCGTCGTCTCGAACAGCTGCACGTCGAGTTCGGGTATTGCGCCGCACAATTGGAGCACCGTTTCAATCGTGCTGTCGAGCGCGAGGCTGGCCACCGGCAGTCCGGCAAGGATCAGTGGCGGCGGTTCGCTCGGTCCGAGATTGACGAGGATCATGCCGCCGCTTTCGGTCGCCTCGTAGGCGTTGGCCTTGATGGTTGCGGGCACCTCGAGATCGGGATGTGCGGGGATGCGGCGGCAGTTCGCGGCCGCGCCATATTCCCAGCCATGATAAAGACAGCTGAGCGTGTCGCCGCGTACGAAGCCGAAGCTGAGCCGCATGCCGCGGTGCGGGCAGCGATCCTCCCAAACCTGCGCCGAGCCGCCCTGTCCGCGCCAGATCACCATTTCCCGCCCCTCGAGCGTCACCGCCCGTGTGACTCCCGCTGGAACGTCGCGGCTGAGCGCAATCGACACCCACATCCTACCGCCCCTTAATCTATTGTATGCAATGACCATGCATATGCCTATTTTGTAGGCAACGTGGAATATTTAAGCATCTGCCCGCCGGCGTTGGCAAGCCTGACTTCGGCCAAGTCCCTGAAATTCCACGTAGGCCGACGATGGCACATGCTTTGCATTGAGGCCATCAGGTGCAAACAACGGGGAACTTCGTCATGGCCTTGATCAACTTGTCGCGCCGCACGCTACTGAAAGCGAGCGCCGCGTCCTTCGCCGCAGCGGCGCTGCCGTTCGGCATCGCGCGCGCCGACACCGCGCTGACCATCGGCATTGTCTATGTCGGCCCGAAGGACGACTTCGGCTGGAACCAGGCGCACGCCGTCTCGGTCGCAACGTTGAAGGCGCTGCCGGGCATCACGGTGGTCGAGGAGGAGAACGTCCCCGAGACCGACGCCGTGTCGAAGTCGATGGAATCGATGATCAACCTCGATGGCGCGACGCTGATCCTCGCGACGTCGTTCGGCTATTACAGCCCGTTCGTCGTCGACCTCGCCAAGAAATATCCCGACGTGCAGTTCCGTCACGCGGCGCCGCTGTGGAACAAGGATAAGGATCCGCCGAACGCCGGCAGCTACTTCCCCTATCTCAATCAGGCGCATTACGTGAACGGCGTCGCCGCCGGCCTCAGCAGCAAGACCGGCAAGATCGGCTTCGTCGCCGCCAAACCGATCCCCTCGGTGCTCTCCAATATCAACTCGGTGCTGCTCGGCGCCCGCTCAGTCAATCCGGCGGCGACCGTGCAGGTGGTGTTCACCGGCGACTGGAGCCTGCCGGTGCGCGAAGCCGAGACAACCAACGCGCTGGTCGATTCCGGCGTCGATCTCATCACCTGCCACGTCGACAGCCCGAAGGTCGTGATCCAGACCGCCGAGAGCCGCGGCGTCAAGACCTGTGGACACAACGCCAGCCAGGCGCCGCTGGCGCCCAAGGGCTTCGTCACCGGCGCCGAGTACAAATGGGAAACCATCTATAAGCAGTACGCCGACGACATCGCCGCCGGCACGGCGCTGCCAAACTTCCTGATCGGCGGCTACAACAACGACATGCTGCGCAACACGCCCTACGGCGCCGGTGCGACGCCGGAGGCTATCAAGGCCGCGGACGCTGCGATCGAGGCGCTGAAGGGCGGCTTCAAGGTCTACAAGAGCGGCCTCAAGGACAATACCGGCAAGGTGGTGACCGACAAGGACTACGACAATTACGACCCCTACCTCGACGGCATGAACTGGCTGCTCGACGGCGTGCAGGGTTCGCTGACCTGATCGGGCACTCTTTGCCTCGCTCCCTCCACCGGATCGCCTTCTCCCCTTGTGGGAGAAGGTGGATCGACCGAAGGCCGAGACGGGTGAGGGGTTGGCCGCAAACGCCGGGTGTGGGGGCTAACCCCTCATCCGCCCTTCGGGCACCTTCTCCCACAAGGGGAGAAGGCCATGAAGTGGAGATCTACCGATGACCGCCGAGACTGTCGATGCCGCCATCCCGGGAAAACGCGTTTCCAATCTGCGGGCGCTGCGCTTTGCCGAGACCATCGTCATCCCGGTCGGCGCCATCATCGTTTCGGCCATCGTCTTCTCGATCTTCCTGCTGATCATTGGCAAGAACCCCATCACCTTCTGGCAGCTGGTCTGGACCGGCGGCTTCGGCTCGTCGTTCTCGATTCAGAACAGCCTCCAGCGCTCAGCGCCGCTGATCCTCACCGGCCTCGCCTTCGCCATTCCGGCGCGCATCGGCCTCACCATGATCGGCGGGGAGGGGGCACTGGTGTTGGGCGGTTTCGCCTCGGCGGCGATCGCCATTCCACTGGTGACGCATGGTGTGCCGGTGTGGATCACGTTGCCGGTGATGGCACTGGTTGGCATGGCGGCGGGCGGCGTCTGGATCGGCTTCGTCGGCTGGCTGCGCTACGCCCGCGGCGTCAACGAGACCATCTCGTCGCTGCTGATGAGTTATATCGCCATCGCCATCATGAACTTCTTCGTCGAGGGCATTCTGCGCGACCCGGCCTCCGCCAACAAACCTTCGACCATGCCGATCGGCGATGCCTACCGCGTCGGCAATATCCCCGGCACCGAGGTGCATTGGGGCTTTGCCGCCGGCATCATCCTCGCCATTGTGCTCTGGATATTGATGAGCCGCACCACGTTCGGCTTTGCCGCCCGGATGACCGGCGGCAACCCCCGTGCCGCCAAAGCGCAGGGCCTGCCGGTCGGCGCGCTGATGGTCATCTGCTGCATCATCGCCGGTGCCTGCGCCGGTCTCGCGGGCTTCTTCGAAGTCGCGGCCATTCACGGCCAGGCCAACGCCTCGCTGGTCGCGGGCTATGGCTTCACCGGCATCCTGGTCAGCTTCCTCGCCCGGCACAATCCGCTGGCAGTCGTGCCGGTCGCGATCCTCTTCGGCGCCATCGCGGCAGCCGGTGGCGTCGTGCAGCGGCGGATGGGGATGCCGGATGCCACGGTGCTGGTGCTGCAGGGCATCCTCTTCGTCATCCTGCTCGTCAGCGAGACGTTCTACGGGCGTTTCAAGATCTTCCATCCGGGCAATAGCGGGGACCGCGTCTGATGGACCATCCCGTCATCGTCGTACTGATCGCCATGCTGGGCGGCGCCATCCGGGTTTCGACCCCCTTCATGTTCGTGGCGCTCGGCGAAACGCTCACCGAGAAATCCGGCCGCATCAATCTGGGCCTCGAAGGCACGCTGGTGCTCGGCGCCATGGTCGCCTACGCCACCTCCTACCTCACCGGCAGCCCGTGGCTCGGCGTCCTTGCGGCGGGCGGCGCCGGCCTCGTGCTGGGTGGGCTGCACGGCTATATCTGCAAGCTGCCCAAGGTGAACGACATCGCGGTCGGTATTGCCTTCATGAGTTTCGGCACCGGCCTCGCCTTCTTTTTCGGCAAGCCGTTCATCCAGCCGCAGGCGCCGCATCTCGACGCGATCCACCTCGGCGACTGGACCGGCAATCCGGCGCTCGCTGAGGCGCTCCAGGTCAATCCCCTGTTCTTCGTCGGCATCCTCCTCGCCGTCGCCATGTGGTGGGCGCTCAAGAACACCAAATGGGGCCTGATCGTCCGCATGGCCGGCGACAGCGCCGCCTCCGCCAAGGCGATGGGCGTCTCGGTCGATCTGGTGCGCTTCCTCGCTACCGCGGCCGGCGGCTTCCTCGCCGGCATCGGCGGCGCGTTCCTGTCGCTCTACTATCCGGGTATCTGGAACCAGGGGCTGAGCTCCGGCCAGGGCCTGATGGCGGTGGCGCTGGTGATCTTCGCGCGCTGGAATCCTATTCGAGCGATCTTTGCTGCCCTGCTGTTCGGCGCCGCCGGCGCCATCGGGCCGTCGCTGCAGGCGATCGGCATCACCCAGGGCTACTACTTCTTCAACGCCGCCCCCTACATCCTGACGCTCATCATCATGATCATCTCGGCAGGCAGCAAGACCGCGGCGCGCGACGTGCCGGGCGAGCTGTCGATCACCAAATGAGGCTGGCGATGGCAAGCATGGACGAGCGGATCGCCGAAGCGCAGGTGCCGGGCGGCACGACCGTGGCCTCGGATCCCTACCCCTGGCCGTTTGACGGCGATTTCGGGCCGCACAATACCGCGCTGGTCGTCATCGACATGCAGACCGATTTCTGCGCGCCCGGCGGCTATGTCGACTCGATGGGCTACGACATTTCCCTGACGCGAGCCCCGATCGGGCCGATCCAGAGCGTGCTCGCAGCCTTCCGCGCCAAGGGCTATCCGATCATTCACACGCGCGAGGGCCACAAGCCCGACCTTAGCGATCTGCCGGCCAACAAGCGCTGGCGCAGCCAGCGGATCGGCGCCGGCATCGGCGACCAGGGACCGTGCGGCCGCATCCTGGTGCGCGGCGAAAAGGGTTGGGAGATCATCCCGGAGCTAGCTCCCGAGCCGGGCGAGGCGATCATCGACAAGCCGGGCAAGGGCAGCTTCCTTGCCACCGACTTCGACCTCGTGCTCACGACCAAACGCATCCGCAACATCGTGCTCACCGGCGTCACCACCGACGTGTGCGTCCACACCACGATGCGCGACGCCAACGACCGCGGCTACGAGTGCCTGGTGCTCAGCGACTGCACGGCGGCGACCAAAGTCGAGAACCACCTGGCCGCCCTCGACATGGTCAAGATGCAGGGCGGCGTGTTCGGCGCCGTAGCCACGTCCGCCCAGTTGCTGGAGGCCCTGCCATGACCGATATCAACGGCCGGGCGCCGTCGCTCGAAGCTCAGCACATGACCAAGATCTTCGGGCCGCTGGTGGCCCTCGACGACGTCTCGATCAAGGTCGCGGCTGGCTCGTTCCACGCGCTCCTCGGCGAGAACGGCGCCGGCAAGTCGACGCTGGTCAAATGTGTGATGGGGTTCTACTCGCCCGACAAGGGCCGGGTGCTGCTCGACGGCAAGGAAGTCTCGATCAGATCGCCCCGCGACGCACGCGCCAACGGCATCGGCATGGTCTATCAGCAGTTCACGCTGGTGCCTTCGCTCACCGGCGCTGAGAATCTCGTTATCTCACGTGCAGACGCGCCCTCGATCATCGACTGGGGCAAGGAGAAGAAGTCGCTCGACGCCTTCATGGAACGGATGCCGTTCCGAGTGCCGCTCAACACCCAGGTCTCGGGGCTCAGCGCTGGCGAGAAGCAGAAGCTCGAGATTCTGAAGCTGCTCTATCTCGACCAGCGCTTCATGATCCTCGATGAGCCAACCTCAGTGCTGACCCCGGCGGAAGCCGACGAAATGCTCGGCCACCTCGGCAGCATGGCGGCGCGCAAGGAAATCACCGTGCTGATGATCTCGCACAAATTTCGCGAGGTGAAGGCGTTCTGCGACCATTTCACTGTGCTCCGGCGCGGCAGGTTCACCGGCTCGGGCGACGCCAAGACCACATCCATCCCCGACATGAGCGGCATGATGATCGGCGACACCACGATCCGCGAGCGCGCCACCCGCAAGAAGCACAATGAGGGCGCCGATACGCTGGAGCTCGCCGGCCTGTTCGCCGACGACAATGACGGCATGCCGGCGATCAAGTCGGTCAATCTCAAGATCAAGGCCGGCGAGATCGTCGGCATCGCCGGGGTTTCCGGCAACGGCCAGTCGGCGCTGGTCGAGGCGCTGAGCGGGCAGCGGCCGCTGAGCGATGGCGGCATCTTCATCCGCGGCGAGCGCTTCGAGCCGAAGCGCGGCCACTACGACAGGTTCAAGGTGTTCGGCCTGCCCGAGGAGCCGCTGAAGAACGCCACCGTGCCGAAGATGAGCGTTGCCGAGAACCTCGCCTTCCGCTCCTTCGACAAGCCGCCGGTCGCCAATCTCGGCTGGTGGATGTCGCCCGGCCCGATGCGCGAGAAGGCCAAGGAGCTGATCGGCAAATACCGGGTGAAGACCACCTCGCCCGATGCGCCGATCGAGACGCTCAGCGGCGGCAATGTGCAGCGCGCCGTGCTGGCGCGCGAGCTGAGCGGCGACGTCGACGTGCTGATCGTCGCCAACCCGTGCTTCGGCCTCGACTTCGCCTCGGTATCGGAAATCCGCAGCCAGATCATGGAGCAGCGCAACCGCGGCGCCGCGGTGCTGCTGGTCAGCGAAGACCTCGACGAGATTCTGGAATTGGCCGACCGCGTGGCGGTGATGTCGGGCGGCACCATCACCTATGTGTCGCGGATCGAGGACACGGACCGCAACACCATCGGGCAATATATGGCGGGGCACTAAATGACCACTGTCGCGGCCCGTCCCTACCCTTACGACTTCGTCCCCGACCATACCGCGCTCGTCGTTATCGACATGCAGCGCGATTTCATCGAGAAGGGCGGCTTCGGCGATAGTCTCGGCAACGACGTGGCGCGGCTGGAGGCAATCGTGCCGGCGACGGCGCGGCTGATCTCGCTGTTCCGCCGCAACCGCTGGCCGGTGATCCATACCCGCGAGGCGCACAAGCCCGACCTCAGTGACTGCCCGCCGAGCAAGATCAAGCGCGGCAATCCGAGCCTCCATATCGGCGAGGCCGGCGCGATGGGCCGCCTGCTGATCGCGGGCGAACCCGGCAACCAGATCGTCGACGACCTCCGGCCGGTCGAGGGCGAGATCGTCATCGACAAGCCCGGCAAGGGCATGTTCTGGTCCACCGGATTGCACGAGCGGCTGCAGCTGATGCAGACCACCCATTTGGTGTTCGCCGGCGTTACCACGGAGGTGTGCGTGCAGACCTCGATGCGCGAGGCCAACGATCGCGGCTACGAGTGCCTGCTGGTCGAGGATGCGACAGAGAGCTATTTCCCGCAGTTCAAGGCGGCGACCATCGACATGATCGTCGCACAGGGCGGTATCGTCGGCTGGGTCGCGCCGCTCAGCGCTCTCGAGTCCGCCTTTTCATGACGCAGGCGCGCCAAGGATGAAGGTCAACGACCCTACGACGCTCGCCCAGGTGACCGCGGCGTTCGAGCGCTACGAGGCAGCGTTGGTGAGCAATGACGTCGCGACGCTGGACGCCCTGTTCCTCGACGACCCGCATACCATCCGTTATGGCGGCGGCGAAAATCTCTACGGCATCGAGGCGATCCGGGCCTTCCGCGCGGCGCGCTCGCCGGCCGGACTGGCGCGGCGTCTCGCACGCACGGCGATCACCACCTATGGCGACAATTGCGCCGTCGCTGCCACCCTGTTCTACCGCGACAGCGCGCCGGGCAAGGTCGGCCGGCAGATGCAGACCTGGGTCCGTACCGAGGACGGCTGGCGCGTCGCCGCCGCTCATGTCAGCATGATCGCCGAGCCGGAATAGGCCGCGAGGAGGAGATTTGGCGTGCTGAAGCGCACTTCGGCGGAGGAAATCCGACGCGAGCTGGCGAGCCGGATCATCGGCGGCATTCTGGCGCCCGGCGCCGGCCTGGATGAGACGCTGCTGGCCGCCGAGTTCGGCGTGTCGCGCACGCCGGTGCGTGAGGCGCTGCGTTTGCTCGCGGCGAGCGGGCTGATCGACCAGAAGCCGCACGCCAAGGCGCTGGTTGCCAAGCCCGATGCCGAAGTGCTGGCCGGCATGTTCGAGGTGATGGGCTATCTCGAGGCGCTCTGCGCCGGCCTCTGCGCCAAGACCATGACGGCGGTGGAGCGCGAGACGCTCGAAACGCTGCACAAGGAGATGGCGGCGCTGGTGCGGGCGGGCGACGCAGCGCGCTATGCCGAGGCCAACGATGCGTTCCACACCGCCATCTATGACGGCGCGCACAACAACTATCTGATGGAAATCACGCGCTCGACCCGGCAGCGGCTGCAGCCCTTTCGGCGGGCGCAGTTCGGCGCGCTCGGCCGTCTCGCAAAGTCGCATGCCGAACACGATGCCGTCGTCGAGGCGATCCTCCGCGGCGACCGCGCCGAGGCGGAGCTCGCCATGCGTCGGCACATCTCGATTGTCGAAGATGCCTATCAGCGTCTAGCCGGCGGCTAGAAAGCTCTTCCAGCCGCCGAAGGCCGAGATATCGCGGGCCGTCTTCACCGCCTCGGCCTCGACCAGAAAGCCCTTGGCGGCGGTGCCGTCGGTGAAGCCGATGGTGCCGATCCCGAGCGGCGCTGGGATTTTTGCCACAAACCGGCCGAAGGCCTCGGCATCGAGCGACCACACCTCGGCCGCAATGGCATTTCCCTCGCCCTTGCCGACGCGCAGCAGGCCCGGTTTGGCGGGCGTCACGTTGGGCAGCGCGTAGAGCCGGTAGTCGGGCACCGTCTCGACGGCGCGGAGGAACGTGCCGCCGGCGCCGGTGAGCTCGGCATTGAGCCCGAGGCCGCTGAGATGCGCGCCGACCACCGCGATCTCGATGCGACCGGCCTCGGCCCGGAGCGGCAGCGTCGGCCGGTCGCCCATCAGCGCCGCGCCGATCGATGCGAGGTAGCCATCCGAGGCGGCGGGACCGATCAGCGTCACGCTCGACGGCAGCCCGTCGCTTCGCATCCCGACCGGTACGCTGAGCGCGGCGAGATCGAGCAGGTTGACGAAATTGGTATAGCTGCCGAGGTTGGAGTTGAGTGTGATCGGATCGGCCTCGAGTTCGGCGACCGTGTACATCCGCGGTACCGTCGGCACGGCGAGGCAGTCGATGCTCTGCAGCATCGGCAGCGTCTGGCGCTTGAGATCGGCCAGCCGGTAGATCGCCTCGAACGCCGAGACCGCGGTCAGCCCTTTGGCGCCGCCGATGATCTTCAGCGTCACCGGAAAGAAGGCTTCGGGCTGCGTCTCGATCAGCGCCCTGGTGGCGGCGTATCGCTCGGCCACCCATGGTCCGTCGTAGAGCAACCGCGCCACCGCGTGCAGCGGCTCGAAGTCCAGCTCGACGATGGCCGCCCCGAGCCCGGCAAGCCTTTCGAGATCCGCAGCGAAGGCGGCTTCGGCCGCCGCGTCGCCGTAGAACTTGCGCTGCTCCGGAATGGGTACGCCGACGCGGAACGCCGGCGGCGCTGCACCGCGCGCCGGGATCGGCAGGCGGCGCGAATAGGCGTCGGCCACATCATAGCCGGCAGCAACTTGCGTCACCCGCAATGCCAGGTCGGCGTCCCTCGCGAACACCGAGATAGTGTCGAGCGTCCGGCAGGCCGGCACCATGCCACTCGACGACAGCAGCCCGAGCGTCGGCTTCAGCCCAACGATGCCGTTCATCCCCGCCGGAATGCGGCCCGAGCCGGCGGTGTCGGTGCCGAGCGCGAAATCGACGATGCCGGCCGCGACGGCGACGGCCGAGCCGGAGCTGGAGCCGCCCGGAATCAGGTCGGCCCGCAGTGCATTGCGCGGCACGCCGTAGGGTGAACGGACGCCAACCAGCCCGGTCGCGAACTGATCCAGATTGGTCTTGCCGATGACGATCGCTCCCGCGGCGACAAGCTTCTCGACCGCGAACGCGGAAACCTCGGGCTGATAGGAAAAAGCCGGGCATGCGGCGGTCGTCGGCAGGCCCGCGACGTCGATGTTGTCCTTGACCGCGAAAACCAGACCGAACAGGGGCTTGCCCGCAGGCCCGGCCGCCTCAAGCGCTGCGGCCTCGGCCAGCGCATCGTCCTCGAGTTTGAGGCTGATAAAGCAAGCCGGATCCTCATACGCCTGCAGCGCCGCATAGGCAGCCCGGATCGCAGCCGCCGGTAACTTCTGGAGATGTTCGTTCATGCGTTGCTCTGGATTTCACCAGTGACAACCCATGCACATTTTTGCGGCGGCGAAAACGTCAATGTGTACATCCGCGCGGCGCAACATTTTTCGAGCCGGCAATTGTTGCGCGTTTGCGCGCCGAGATTGGATCTATCAGCCTATGCTGGCAGCGGCTCGGCCATCTCGTCCTTGGCGTCGCCCTTTGGCACCGGTGGGAAGGCGAGGGCCATCGCGGCCGCCGCGACGCCGATCGCCGCGGAGGCGATGTAGAGCCAGTGATAGGTGCCGAAGGTGTCGTAGAGCCAGCCTCCGCCGACCGGACCGAACGCCATGCCGATACTCGAGGTCATGGTGGCGGCGCCGAGCACCGTGCCCATGACGCGCGGGCTGAAATACTCGCGGGCGAGCACGGAGTAGAGCGGCATCACCCCGCCATAGGCGGTGCCGAGGACCGCCGCGAGCAGGTAGAAATGGCTCAGTTGCGACACGTAGATGTAGGTGTAGATGCCAACTGCCTGCAGCGCGAGGCCGCCGACGATAACCCGCCGCACGCCGAACCGGTCGGCGAGGAACGCAAAGATCAGCCGGCCGAACAGCCCGGCGACGCCCTCGACGCTGTAGATGCTGGCTGCCGCAAGAGCCGACGCCCCGCAGATCATCGCGTAGCTGACGGTGTGGAAGATCGGGCCCGAATGGGCGGCGCAGCAGAGGAAGAACGTCGCGGCCAGGACGATGAACTGCGGCGTGCGCAGAGCGGCGAAGGCAGCCGACGGCTGGCGCGGCGCCGGAGCGGCGCCAAGCGCCGGCGCTGCGGCTTCTGTGAGCGAAGGTGCGCGCCGGATCAGCAGGCTCGTCGGGATCACGATCACCATGGCGGAGATTGCGACCGTGAGCATGGCGCTGCGCCAGCCATAGGTCTGGATCAGGAGGCTCGCGGTCGGGGTGATCACCATCGGCGCGACGCCGCCGCCAACCGAGACCAGCGACACGGCAAGGCTGCGATTCTTGTCGAACCAGCTCAGCGTCGCTGAAATGATCGGCGCAAAGAACGCGCCGCCGGCCGCGCCGACCAGTCCGCCATAGGCAACCTGGAACACCAGAAGATCGGTCGTCCGGCTGGCGAGAACCAGCCCGCCCCCCAGCAGCACCGCTGCAATGAGCACCACCGGCCGGGCGCCGATGCGGTCGCTGAGCGCGCCCCAGCCGAAGCCGGCGACGCCCATGACGATGAAGCCGACCGTCATCGCCATCGAGATGCCGGCGCGCGACCAGCCGGTGTCCTCGGCGATCGGCTGCAGGTAGACGGGCAGCGCAAACATCGCGCCCATCGCCACGCAGGTGATCACCGCTCCCGCGGCCACAATGATCCAACCGTAGTTTCTGGTCATTCTCAAGCTCCCTCTCGACGGCATGCCATCTAGACGAACGGCTGGCGAGTGGTTCGACATGCCGGCGAACAAAATTTTCAGCGGCGCAGCCGACACCTACATGCGGGCGACCGTGGGACCCTCCCGCTCGTTGAACCACGACATGAGCTCGGCGCCGTTGCGGACGCCGATGGCCCGCATCAGCCGGGCGCGGTGCGCCTCGATTGTGCGCTGCGACAGGTCGAGTTCGGCGCCGATCTCGGCATTGGTCCTGCCCTGTGCCACCAGCGTCAGGATCTGCCGCTGCCGGCCGGTCAGGACGTGCTCGCTCGGCGCGATGCCCCGCTGCATTGGCTCGAAGCAATAGAGCGCCGCCGCGAACGGATCGTCTGGCGTGCGCGAGCGGCCATGTACCCGGCACCAGAGCGTGCTGCCGTCCTTACGCCGCATCACCCGTTCATCGAAATAAACGGTGCCGTCGACCAGATGGGCCCGCCACTGCTCCCCCACCCGCACGAAATCGCCGACGTCCTGGTAGAGCTGGCGGAAGCTAAGGCCGATCATCTCCTGGCGCTCATAGGCGAAGAGCTGCGCGAAGGGCTCGTTACAGTCGCGGATGATGCGATGCGCCGCAAACACCGTCGGCACCGGAATGTCGGCGAGCGAGTAGCGGGGATCGTCCGGGGGAGAAGCGCGCATGTGGTGTAAATACGACTCATGCCCCGCGCCCCGCAAGCACTAGCGTCTCAATCGTTAGGAGGAGAGGCCTATGCTCTGGCAGGCGGAGATCGAGCGCCGGCGCGGCTCGCTGCTCTGGCGCTTCGCCGAGCAGACCGCGGCTATGCATGGCTGTGCACCTGCGGACTATGCCGGCCTCCACGCCTGGTCGATCCGCGATAGAGCGGCGTTCTGGTCGTCCACATGGGATTTTGCCGGCATCATCGGCGACAAGGGGACTACCGTGCTCGCCGATGGCGATCTGATGCCGGGTGCCCGATTCTTTCCCGGTGCGAGCCTCAACTATGCAGAGAACCTGTTGCGCCGCTCCGGTGATGAGCCCGCGTTGATCTTTCGCGGCGAGGATGGTCGCGTGGATCGCTGGAGCTGGGACCGCCTGCGCGACACGGTTTCGCGTCTGCAGCAGGCCTTCGTCACTCTCGGCCTCAAGCCCGGTGACCGCGTCGCCGCTGTGCTGCCGAACACCCCTGAGGCGATCGCGCTGATGCTGGCGACGGCCTCGATCGGCGCGGTGTGGTCATCGTGTTCGCCCGATTTCGGCGCCCCCGGCGTGATCGACCGCTTCGGCCAGATTGCGCCGGTCCTGTTCATCGGTGTGGACGGCTATCACTACGGCGGCAAGCAGTTCGACGTCAGCGAAACGGTGCGCTCCATCGCCGGCTCGCTCGGCGCTAGACGCACCATCGTCGTCGACTACACCGGCGGTGCCCCGGCGCTCGCGGTCTCGATCCAAGATGCCGTCACCTTCGATGCGCTGATCGCACCCTACACCCCGCGCGAACCGGCGTTCACCCGGCTGCCCTTCGCGCATCCGCTGTTCATCCTGTTTTCCTCCGGCACCACCGGCACGCCCAAATGCATCGTCCACTCGGCCGGCGGTACGCTGCTGCAGCACCTCAAGGAGCATCAGCTCCATTGCGACATCTGCCCGAGCGACCGGGTATTCTACTTCACCACGCTCGGCTGGATGATGTGGAACTGGCTGAGCTCGGCGCTCGCCTCGGGGGCGACGCTCTGTCTCTATGATGGCTCACCCGCCTATCCGTCGCCGGAGCACCTGTTCGATTTTGCTCAGGCCGAGCGCATCACGTTGTTCGGCACCTCGGCGCGCTTCATCGATTCGCTCCGCAAGCTCGGACTCCGCCCGCGCGACACGCATGACCTCTCGGCCCTGCGCACTATCCTCTCGACCGGCTCGCCGCTTGCCGCCGACGGCTTCGAGTTCGTCTACGCCAACATCGCCGAGAACGTGCATCTCGCCTCGATCTCGGGCGGCACCGACATCGTCTCGTGCTTTGTTCTCGGCGTGCCGACGCTGCCGACCTTCACTGGTGAAATCCAGGCGCCCGGGCTCGGCATGGCGGTCGACGTGTTCGACGAGGCGGGCCAGCCGCTGCCCGACGGCAAGGGCGAGTTGGTGTGCACGAAAGCCTTCCCGTCGATGCCGATCGGCTTTTGGGCCGACCCCGACGGCAGCCGCTATCACGCCGCCTATTTCGAGCGTTTCCCCGGTGTCTGGGCGCATGGCGACTATGCCGAGCGGACGCCCAATGGTGGCTTCATCATTCATGGGCGATCGGACGCAACGCTCAATCCGGGTGGTGTGCGCATCGGCACGGCCGAGATCTATGCCGCTGTCGAGCATCTGCCGGAGATCGACAGCGCCCTCTGCGTCGGGCAGGACTGGCGCGGCGACACCCGCATCGTGCTGTTCGTCCGCCTGGCCGTCGGCGCTGCGTTCGACGTCGATCTGACCAACCGCATCAAGTCCACCATCCGCCAATGGGCGACCCCACGGCACGTCCCGGCGGTGATCGTCGCCGTCGCCGATCTGCCGCGCACCCGCTCGGGCAAGCTGACCGAGCTTGCGGTCCGTGACGTCATCCACGGTCGGCCGGTCAAGAATCTCGATGCCATCGCCAATCCGGACTCGCTCGCGCTGTTCGCCAATCTGCCCGAGCTCGCAACGTGATCCCAACCAAGGTCGCAGATGATCGCATATTGCGCACGATATGCGATTGCCGTAAGATCGCAACGTAGCCGCTAGAACAAACATATAGTCAGCGGCATGACGCCCGGCAGACGCCGGGCGTTGGGGAGCGCTTGCGCGTGGAGGCGCGCGGCGAACAGAGGAGAAATCTATGACCGTGCATGGTAGAACCCTGCGCGCGGCACTGCTCGCACTGGCGCTTGCGCCGGTGCTGGTCGGTTCGGCGCTCGCACAGGACAAGCTGAAGATCGTCTTCGTGTCGCCGCTCGGGCCCGGCAACCAGTTCATGCTGCCGATGATCAAGGGCTTCCAGGAGGCCGGCGCACAACTCGGGCTCGACGTCACCTTCCGTGGCAACCAGGAGACCAACGATTTCGCAGCGGCGCCTGCGGTGAAGCAGATGCTCGAGGACGCCATCGCCACCAAACCCGACGGCATCGTCGTGTCCGACCAGTATCCGGACGTGTTGAACGACACCATCAAGCAGGCGGTTGCCGCCGGCATTCCGGTGGTGCTGACCAATGGCGGCTATGGCGAGGAAAAGAACGTCGGCGCTCTGGCCTTCGTTGGCACCGCTGAACCGGAACTCGGCGAAATCGGGGCGCAGCGGCTCTGTGCGCTTGGCAGCAAGAACGTGCTGGTGCCCACGCTGCCGCCCGGCATCCCGCTGGTCGACCTGCGCATGCAGGGCATCGCCAAGGGCATCGCGCCCTGCAAGACCACGATCCTGCAGATGCCGCAGGAAACGTTGTTCGATGCAACCAAGCTGGTCAACACCATGCTGGTGGCGATCCAGAAGGACCCGACCATCGACGGCGTGTTCTCGCTCGGCAGCTGCTGTGGCCCGGCGCTCGCGGCGCTGGTCGATCAGCTCGGCGACAAGGCCAAGACCATGCATTTTGCCACCATCGATCTCGGCGCGCCCGTGCTCGATGCGCTCAAAGCCGGCAAGATCGATTTTGCCATCGACCAGCAGCAATATCTCGAGGGCTACATGCCGGTGGTGATGCTCAACAACTATCTGAAGTTCTCGATCGCCCCGGTGGATACGTTCTTCCGCACCGGCCCGGGCTTCGTCACCAAGGACAATGCCGAAAAGATCACCTCGCTCACGGCCTCGAACTACCGGTGATCGGGTGAGCATCGACGCAAGCAAGCTGTCCGGAGCGCGCCGCAAGCCCGCTCCGGCCTTCTCCCTGCTCCGGGCGGCAATCCTCCGCCCGGAGTTCACCGCCCTCATCAGCACGATCGCGGTGTTCCTGTTCTTTGCCATTGTCGCCGGCAATGCCGGGTTCCTGACCTTCGTCGGCACCCGGAATTATCTCCAGGTCGCCGCGATGATCGGCATCGTCGGCACGCCGATCACGCTGCTGCTCGTTGCCGGCGAATTCGACCTTTCGGTCGGCACCATGATTGGCGCCGCCGGCGTGATCGTCGCTTACCCGATCGTCAATCTCGGCTGGCCGCTCTGGGCAGCGACCGGGCTTGGTCTCGGCGTCGCGGCGCTGGTCGGGATCATCAACGGTCTGCTGATCGTGCGAGTCAACATTCCGTCTTTTCTTGTCACGCTTGGCATGATGTTCGTGCTGCGCGGCCTCGGCCTCGCCGGCAGCCTCATCATCGCCGGTACCACCCAGGTGTTCGGCATCAAGGCCAAGCTCGCAGGGGATCCGTTGCTGCATCTGTTTGCCGGAACGCTGTTCGATCTGCCGGTCTCGATCTATTGGTGGGTGGGGCTGGCGCTGCTCGGTGCACACGTGCTCGGCAACACCCGCTTCGGCAACTGGATCCTCGCCGCCGGCGGCGATCGTGACGCGGCCGCCAAGATGGGCATTCCCGTGGCGCGGGTGAAGATCATCCTCTACGTGCTGACGGCGATGGCCGCCGTACTGGTCGGCATGCTCAACATGTTCTACGTCGACATGGCCGATGTCGGGCAGGGGCTCGGCAAGGAGTTCGAGGGCATCACCGCCGCGGTGGTCGGCGGCACCGCCATCACCGGCGGGCTCGGTTCGCCCATCGGCACCGTCATTGGCGCGCTGATGTTCGGCATGATCAGCCAGGGCTTCTTTTATACCGACATCAACGACAGCTGGTTCTACGCCATCGTCGGCGGCATGCTGCTGGCCGCTGTCGTCATCAACACCTATGCGCGCCGCGCCGCTCTGCTGCAGCGGGGGCGCAAATGAGCGAGCCGCTGCTCGCCGCGCGCGGCATCCGCAAATCCTTCGGCGCCGTCGAGGCGCTGGCCGGCGTGTCGCTGACCGTCCGCCCGGGTGAGGTGACGTGCCTCCTCGGCGACAACGGCGCCGGCAAGTCGACGCTGATCAAGATCCTCTCGGGCGTGCTGCAGCCCGATGCCGGCGAAATCCGGCTCGGCGGCACACGGGTCCGCTTCGGCTCGGCCCGCGATGCGCTCGATCGCGGCATTGCCACGGTGTTCCAGGATCTGGCGGTGGTCTCGGTGCTGTCGATCTATCGCAATTTCTTCCTCGGCCGCGAGCCGCAAGCAGGCTGGGGGCCGTTCCGGCATCTCGCCAAGCGCGAAATGATGCAGCGGTCGGCCGAGGAGATCGCCCGCTTCGGCATCGAGGTCGACGATGTGCGACGGCCCATCGTGACGCTGTCGGGCGGCGAGCGCCAATCGGTCGCCATCGCCCGCGCCATCTATTTCGGCGCCAAGGTGCTGATCCTCGACGAGCCGACCTCGGCGCTCGGCGTCAAGGAATCCGAGATCGTGCTGCGCTTCATCCACAAGGCCAAGGAGCGTGGCATCGGCATCGTCTTCATCACCCACAACGTCCACCATGCCTGGCTGATCGGCGACAGCTTCGAGATCCTGAAGCGTGGCAGCGTCTCGCAGACTTTTGAGCGCGCCAGCATCACCAAGGACGGGCTGTTGACCCAGATGGCTGGCGGCGAGGATTTCGAGCGGCTCGAAGTGGTGTTCGCGCAGGATTAGGCGAGGGCGGCGTGGAGCGCTGCGAGCAGCCGGTCGGCGCGCGGATCGTCGCCGTCGATCAGCCGGTTCATCGCGTAGGAGAAGCCGACCCCTTCGGCCGGCCAGGCGCCGTGCACCGAGCCGCCCGCGCCACCATGGCCGAAGCCGTCGTGCGGCGGGCCGAACTGCATGGTCTCGATCTGGAGGTTGAAGCCTGCGCCAAACCGCCGCCGCTCGCTGTTGAGCACATCCATCCCGTCCGACAGCGTCTGCCGCCCGAGCACGACCGTCTCGGGCCGCATCAGCGGTGCGCCGCCCGCCGCGAGCACGGCGTAGAGCTGTGCGATCGAGCGCGCCGTGCCGATCGCCCCGGCCCCCGGCATCTCGACGGCGTGCAGCGAGCGGGCGTTCCATTTGCCGAAGTCCGGCCCGAACAGCGGCGGATTATACCAGATGGCGGTCTGCAGCGGGTCCTCGGCCAGCTCCGCTGGTGTCGGGATGATGACGTTCTTGCTGACATGGCCCCAGACGCCATCGCCATAAAGCGTCGTCACCCGCTGCTCTTCCGCCTCTGGCAGCCCGAACCAGATCTCGAGCCCGAGCGGCCCCGCGATCTCCTCGGCAAAGAACCGCCCGAGGCTGCGGCCGTCGACCTGCCGCAACAGCTCGCCGCAGAGCCAGCCATAGGTCACCGGATGATAGGTCAGTGCGGCGCGTGGATCGCCGAGTGGCCGCTGCCGTTCGAGCTTTCGCGCCATCAGCCTGTCGTCGAGTAAGTCCTCCCAGCTCGTCGGCTCCTCGATGCCGGCGAGGCGGCTGGTATGCGACAGGATGTGCCGGACCTCGATCTCCGGTTTGCCGAAGGCCGGCCAGTAGCGGCTCACCGGCGCATCGAGGGCGATCAACCCGCGGTCGAGCAGCACCAGCATGCAGATTGCCGTCAGCCCCTTGCTGCCCGAATAGATGAGCTGCAGGCTGCCCTCCTGCCACGGCCGGCCCGTTGCCGCGTCCCCGCCCCACAGATCGACCAGCTTCTCGCCACCGCGCCAGGCCGAAAACGCCGCGCCGATCTCCAGCCGCTCCGCGAAATTCCGCGCAAATGCCGCGCGCACGGGCTCGAGGCCCGGCGCAACAAATCCATCGAGCATGGCAACCTCAGATAATGGCAAGGGCGGTCTTCTCCAGCGCCGCCCAGTCGATGTCGAGCCCCAGCCCCGGCACATCCGGCACCATGATGTGGCCATCGACCACCGGCAGCTCGGCGCGCGATTTCAGGCTGCGGATATGGTCAGTCGAGTACACCAGCTGCTCGTAATAATCGTTGTTGGGGATCGCGGCGCAAAGATGCGCATTGGGCACCCCCATGCCGTGCACCTGCGCCTTCATCGCATGCGCCTCGGCAAGGTGCGCGATCTTCAGCGCGCCGGTGATGCCGCCTTTGTAGAAGCTCGAGGTGCGCATCATGTCGAGCGCCCCCATATCGATCCAGGTCGCGGCGTTCCAGTGCACGCCGTCCGAGGTCTCGGCCGCCAGCACCGGGACATCGAGCCCATCGCAGAGCTTGCGGTAGGCCGTGAGGTTGAACTCGCGCATCGGCTCCTCGTACCAGGCGAAGCCGGCCTCCTCGAGCACGCGCCCGAAGCGGAGCGACGTATCGAGGTCCCAGCCCGCGGAGCCGTCGAACATCAGCGTCGCGTCGTCGCCGGTCCATGTTCGGAGGTTCCGGCAGAGCCGCGCGTCTTCCTTCTCGTCGCCCCAGGCGTGCAGTTTGATCGCAGTAAAGCCTTCGTCGAGGCATTCCTTGATGTGGCGTTCATACTCGTCCATCGTGTCCCAGGTGACCGTCGAGGCATAAACCGGCACCTTCGGGTCGTTGCCGCCGACCATCTGGTAGAGCGGCAGCGCGGCCTTGCG
>CAZNAE010000001.1:0-74019 GCA_964570695.1 uncultured Devosia sp. | reverse complement strand
GAGACTTCGGCGCGGGTCGGCACCGGCGAGGTGATCATCGACTCCAGCATCTGGGTGGCGACGACCACCGGTTTGCCGAAGCGGCGGGCGATGCGGATCATGCGCTTCTGGAGGCCCGGCACCTGCTCGATCGGCATTTCGACGCCGAGGTCGCCGCGGGCGATCATGAAGGCGTCGCAGAGCTTGATGATCTCTTCCAGCCGCTCGACGGCCTGCGGCTTTTCGATCTTGGCCATGACGCCGGCGCGGCCCTGGACGATCTTGCGGACATCGATGATGTCCTCGGGGCGCTGCACGAAACTGAGCGCGATCCAGTCGGCTTCGGCGGCGAGGCCGGCGAGGAGGTCGGCGTGGTCCTTTTCGGTCAGCGCCCCCATCGGCAGCAGGGTGTCGGGCAGGCTGACGCCCTTTTTGTCCGAGAGCTTGCCGCCATAGATGATTTCGGTCTCGATCGAGCCGCCGCCGACGCGGGTGGCCTTGAGCTGCAGCTTGCCGTCGTCGAGCAGCAGGCGGTCGCCGACCGAGACGGATTCGATGATCTCGGGATGCGGAAGATAGACGCGCGACACAGTGCCCGGGGTGTCGGAGCTGTCGAGGGTGAAGTGCTGGCCGGCGGCGAGCTGCACGGCGCCATCGGCGAATTTGCCGACGCGCAGTTTCGGGCCCTGCAGGTCGACGAGGATGCCGAGGGGGTGGCTCAGCAGTTTTTCGACATTGCGAATCTTGGCGACAGTTTCACGCATCAGGTCATGGCTGGCGTGGCTCATGTTGATGCGGAAGACATCGGCGCCGGCGCGGGCCAGCTCCTCGATGACCTTCTCGCTGCCGGAGGCTGGCCCCAGCGTGGCGATGATCTTTACCCGTCGCATGCGTCGCATTCGTCATCGCCCCCGCGAAGTAGTGTCTTTGGCCGGCCGGCTCAATCTTCGCCGCCGCCGCCGCCCGCATCCGGGTTGGCTGCCCCGGCGCCGGGATCGGCGGCATTGTCACCGTCGTCGGTGCCCGGATCAGTGGCGCCGCCCTGGTCGGTGCCGTCGCCTTCGAGCGGAGCGGCGTCGCCGCCATCGTTGGGCGTCGCAGCGTCGATATTGGTTGGATCGGTCAATTGCAACGTCCAGTCGGTGCGGTTCTGCGTATCGACCTCAAAAAAGCCGGTCCGCTCGTAGCCGCGGGCGAGGCAATCCTCGACGCCGAAGATGGTGAAGCTCTCGTCGCGGGTGCACATGAAGACCGAGCCGTCCCAGGCGCCGCCGCCGATGTCGTCGGCGACGTAGAGGTAGAAGAAGCGCGAGTGGAGATCGCCCTGATAGACGGTGGCGCATTTGCTGGCGGGCGCGACCCACCAGCCTTCGGACTGCCAGCCCTTGTCGGCCCGGTAGCCGAGCGCGATCGAGACCTGGTTGGAACTCTGGTTACAGACGCGCAGGTCCGCGCGCGCAGGGGCGGCGGTGGCGATGAGCGCCACCAGCACCAGACCGGCAAGCGAAAGGGCTAGGCGGAGCGGGGGCAAGGAGAAGCCGAAAACCATGGGACGTTGGCCTGTTTGAGCGCGAGGGAACGCAGACTGTCAACGGCTAATCGCCGGTTTTGGCGGAATTGCGGGAATGCGTGAAGTGGGGGTGTGGATTGGCGGCGGTTTGCGCTTGAATGAGGCGGCCGGACGGGGTTCAACGGGCGACCTTTTGAGTGGTCGCGCGCTCGTGATTGTTACGCGTACCAGAATTGCCCGGAGTGCCCCCATGGCCGCCCAGACCGTTTCGACCGACAGCGTCGCGCAGGACCAGTTGCGCGCCTTCATCGAGCGCATCGAGCGCATGGAGGAAGAAAAGAAGGCGATCGCCGACGACATCAAGGAGATCTACGCCGAAGCCAAGGGCAACGGCTTCGACACCAAGGTGCTGCGCCAGATCGTCCGTATCCGCAAGCAGGACGCCGCCGAGCGGCTGGAGCAGGAAGCGCTGCTCGACCTCTACATGGCGGCGCTCGGCATGCAGAACGCGCCACGCGACGATGACGACGAGTAGAACCGCGTTCTTACGGCGGTTCAGCCGGTCAGATCCTTGAGGCCCTTGTCGAGCTCTTCCGCATAGCGCCGGAGCAAGTATTTTTCAGTCAACAGACCGACCACGGCGCGGTTGCCGAGATTGTCGACGACCGCCAGCTCTTCGCTCTCGGCTTTCTCGAACAGTTTTGCGGCGTCGGCGACGTTGAGGCCAGGCAGCAGGAAGCGGTCGCGGTAGCGCAGCAGCGGCTCGATCGAGCCGTCCGGGGATTTCGCCTCGATCTCGGGCTGGTACGCATCGGCGACCAGCATGATGCCGGCATAGCGGCCGGCCTTGTCGACGGCGACGACACGTTCGGTCGAGCCGAGCGGAAAGGCGATGCGGAACTCGGCAAGGCTGGTGCGGTCGAGCACCGTCCTGATGTCAGCGCGCATCATGGCCGAGACAACGAGATTGCGGACGCGGCCGACGTCGTGCGCCGACCGGATGCTCTCGCCGCGCAGATGCAGGCGCCAGGTCGAGAACGAGTAGCCGAATAGCTCGCGCACGAGGAAGGCCGAGAGGCCGGCCGCGACCAGCACGGCGGCGCTGATGTTGATGTCGCCGGTGGTTTCGAGCACGAGGAAGCTCATGGTCAGCGGGCCGCCGACGATGCCGCTGGCGAGCGACGCCATGCCGACGACGGCCGCGAGCAGGACGTCGAGATGCGGGGCGATGCCGACGGCGGCCAGCAGCCCGGCATAGAGCTTGCCGAGCAAGGCGCCGAGCAGCAGCGAGGCAAAGAACAGGCCGCCCCGGAAGCCGGTGCCGAGCGAGATTGCCGAAGCGAGAAACTTCAGTGCGAACAGCAGGGCGACCGCCGTAAGAGTGACGCCGCTCGTCAGTTGCAGGTCGAGTGCACCATGGCCGGTCGACAGCACCTCCGGGGTGAGCAGCGCAAAGCCTCCCATGATCAGACCGCCGAGGATCGGCCGGAGCGGCTGCGGCAGGCGCACGAAGGAGAGGCCGCGCTCGATCTGGGCCACCGTCAGCATGATGGCGACTGCGACCCCGCTGGCCAGCACGCCCAGCACGATGAAGGGCAGCACATCGGTGCCGGAGAGCGCATTGACCTGATCCAAAGTGATCGGGGTTTGCACCGCGCCCAGCCAGCGGGCGGCAAAGCTTGCGACCAGCGAGGCGGTGATGAGAGGGGCGAGGAGGCCAACCGAATAGATGCCGATGATGAGCTCGAAGGCATAGAAGGCGCCGGTGAAGGGCGCATTGAAGGCTGCCGAGATGGCGCCGGCGGCGCCGCAGCCGACCAGCATGCGGACTTCGTTGCGGCGAAGGTTAAGGCGCGTGCCCAGATACGAGGCGAGCGATGAGCTCATCTGGGTGTAGCCGGCCTCAAGGCCCACCGAGGCGCCGAAACTGCTCGAGAGGATCGTCTGGAAGGTCACGATGACGCTCTCGCGGAACGACATGCGGCCGCCGTGGACGGCGTTGGCTTCGATGGGATCGACCGGCGGCCGGGTGCGGAAGCGGCGGGCGAGCACGATGGTCACGGCGAGGAGGGCGCCACCGGCCAGCGGCACGAGGGCTAGCAGTGGCGAGGCAAGCATATGCTGGGCACTGAGGCGCTCGTCGCCCGCGATGCCGAACAGCGCGGCGTGGAGTTCGCGCGTGGCCCAGCCGACGAAAGCGACGACGAGCGCGGCAGCAAAGCCCACCAGCGCGGCGAGGACCAGCATGGCAAGGCCGCGCCAGCGGCCGATCTGCGCGCCGAGCGTGCGCAGCCACGGCGTGGAAGGAGCGGAAACCGGAACGGTCAAATCGGACATTGGGTGGGAGGACGGCGCGGGCCGCCAATGCTGCAGGAATACCGTCTCTATACGACCGGGCATTCAAAGGAATTGTGGCAACCACGCAGAAATCGAACAAATTGTTGCGGGTGGCGCGTCCGGCGGCGATCTGCTTTGCTTTGGCGTGGCGACGACGCAGTGTCCGCCGCCAACTCCACAGGATCAGCATGGCAACGCCGTACGACGCGATCATCATCGGGGCCGGGCAATCGGGGCCGTTCCTCGCGGTGCGGCTGGCGGAGGCGGGGCGCCGGGTGGCATTGATCGAGCGCAGCACGATCGGCGGCACCTGCGTCAACAATGGCTGCATTCCGACCAAGACAATGGTGGCGAGCGCGCGGGCGGCGCATGTGGCGCGGAGTGCCGCGAAGTACGGCGTCGCGATCGGGCCGGTGAGCGTCGACTACGCGGCGGTGAAGGCGCGGCGCGATGGGCTGGTGGCCGAGTTCGTCAAAGGGCTGGTCGACTGGATGGCAGCAACCAAGAACCTCACGACGATCATGGGCACGGCAAAGTTCACGGGGGCCCGCGAGGTCGAGGTCAACGGCGAGCGGCTAACGGCGCCGCAGATTTTTCTCAACACCGGCGGTCGGCCGGTGGTGCCGGATTGGCCAGGGCTGGCGGACGTGCCGTATCTCACCAATGTGTCGCTGATGGACCTCGACGTGCTGCCGAAGCATCTGGTGATCATTGGCGGCAGCTACATCGGGCTCGAGTTCGCGCAGATGTTCCGCCGCTTCGGCTCCGCGATCACGGTGCTCGAGCGGGGCACGCGGCTGATCGCGAAGGAGGACGCCGATGTGTCGGAGGGGGTGCGCGATATCCTCGCCAATGAGGGCGTCGATTTCGTCCTCGGGGTCAGTGGGTTCGAGATTGTCCGCGATGATGGCGGCGTGCGGGTGAGTTACGCCGTGGGCGGGGAGCGCAAGGCGGTCAGCGGCAGCCATTTGCTGATTGCGACCGGACGCCGGCCCAACAGTGACGGGCTTGGGCTCGAGGCGGCCGGGGTTGCTGTCGACGGGCGCGGCTACATCACGGTCGACGAGCGGCTGCAGACCAATGTCGAGGGCATCTTCGCGATGGGCGACATCAACGGCCGCGGCGGGTTCACGCACACCTCCTACAACGACTTCGAGATCGTCGCGGCGAATTTGCTCGACGGCGACGACCGCAAGGTGAGCGACCGGATCGCGGCCTACAATCTCTACATCGATCCGCCGCTCGGGCATGTCGGGATGACCGAGGCTGAAATCCGGGCGAAGGGCATCAAGGCGCTGAAGGGCGTATTCCCGATGGCGCGGGTCGGCCGGGCCCGCGAGAAGGGTGAGACGCAGGGCTTCATGAAGGTGCTGGTCGATCCGGCGACGAAGCAAATCCTCGGGGCATCGCTGCTCGGCATCGAGGCCGATGAGATCGTGCAGTCGCTGCTGCACGTGATGGCGATGCACGCTCCGTACACGGTGATCACGCGGACGATGCACATTCACCCGACGGTGAGCGAGTTGCTGCCGAGCCTGTTTGCGGATTTGCAGCCGCTGGCCTAGCGGCGGCCATGATGCGGGATATTATGGCGGCATGAATTTTCATCCGCCAGCGCCGACGCCGCGTACGAAGCCCCTTGGCGCATTGGGCTTCGTCTGGACGATGGCGCGCAACCCGCTCGCCATCTGGTCGGAGGCGGCGTTCACCGAGCCGGTGATCCGCGCCGACTGGCTGGGGGTGCCGACGATCATCATCAGCGATCCGGCGGCGATCCGGCACGTGATGGTCGAGAATGCGAAGAACTACGCGATGCAGCCGCTGCGGCAGCGGGTGTTGCGGCCGATCCTGCGGGATGGTCTGCTGACGGCGGAGGGCGAGTTGTGGCGGCGGACGCGCAAATCGCTGGCGCCGGTGTTCGCGCCACGCAACACGGCCGCGTTCGGGCCAATCATGCTGGAACGCTCGGAGCTGTTCGCGGCGGGGCTGGCGCAGAGCGCAGGGACGGTCGTCGATCTTGCCGAGCAGATGACGCTGCTCGCCTTCGATATCCTCCAGGCGACCTTGTTCAGCGGCGACATTGCCGGCGAGCCGCGGGAGTTCGCGAGCGCAGTCGCCGCGCTGTTGCGGACGATGGGGCGGGTCGATCCGATGGATGTGCTCGACGCGCCGAGCTTCGTGCCGCGGCTGACGCGGGTGATGGGGCAGAGATCGCTCGGCTATTTCCGGCGGCTGATCGAGGCGACGATCGAGAAGCGGCAGGCCCTGATCGAGCGAGCGCCGGAGCAGGCGCCGCGCGATTTGCTGACGCTGCTGCTCGAGGCCGACGGGCTGTCGCGCAACGAGATCGAGGACAATATCATCACCTTCATCGGCGCCGGGCACGAAACCACGGCGCGGGCGCTGGGCTGGACGCTGTATCTGTTGAGCCAGGCGCCGGAGGAGCGGGCGAAAGTCGAGGCCGAACTCGACGCGCATGACTTTGCCGACGGCGAGCCGATGGGGTGGGTCGACCGGCTGGTTCTTACACGCGCGGCATTCGAGGAGGCGATGCGGCTTTATCCGCCGGCGCCGTCGCTCAACCGCATGGCGATCGAGGCGGACAAAGCAGGCGGCGTACCGATCCCGAAGGGCGCGACGGTGCTGATCATGCCGTGGATTTTGCACCGGCACTCGAAGCTCTGGACGGAGCCGAACGGGTTTGTGCCGGCGCGCTTCCGGCCGGGCGCGCGGGAGAGCATCGACCGGTTCCAGTATCTGCCGTTTGGCGTTGGTCCACGGGTTTGCATCGGGCAATATTTCGCCATGCAGGAGGGGGTGGTGGCGCTGGCGGCGCTGATGCGGCGGCTGCGCTTCGACTATGTCGGCCAGCGGCCGCCATGGCCAGTGCAGAAGATCACGGTGCAGCCGGAGGAGGCGATGCCCGTGCGGATATCGCTCAGGAACTAGCAGCGACGCGGGCTGCGGCACTGATGCCCAGCGTATCGAGTACGGTCTGGACGATACCGGCGCGGTCGAGGCCCGCGGCAGCGTACATGTCGGCCTGGTTCGCCTGCTCTGTGAAACTGTCGGGGATCATCAGCGGGCGGAACTTCAGCTTGCCGTCAAGGAGGCCGTGGCGCGCGAGGAAGGTCGCGACATGGCTGCCGAAGCCGCCGATGCCGGATTCCTCGAGCGTGATCAGCACGTCGTGGTTGCGGGCAAGTTGTTCGATCAGGGCTTCGTCGAGCGGCTTCAGGAAGCGGGCATCGGCGACAGTGGGGGTGAGGCCATAGGCGGCGAGTTTTTCGGCCGCGGCGAGAGCTTCGCCGAGGCGGGTGCCGAAGCTCAGGAGCGCAACGCCGCTCCCCTCCTTGACGACGCGGCCCTTGCCGATCGGCAGGATAGAACCGTGTTCCGGCAGCTCGACGCCGACGCCGTCGCCGCGCGGGTAACGGAAGGCGATGGGGCCGCTGTCGTGCACGGCGGCGGTCGCCACCATATGTTTGAGCTCCGCCTCGTCGGCCGCCGCCATCACCACCATGTTGGGGATGGCGCCGAGATAGGCCGAGTCGTAATTGCCAGCGTGAGTCGGGCCGTCGGCGCCGACATAGCCGGCACGGTCGATGGCGAAGCGCACCGGCAGGTTCTGCACGGCAACGTCGTGGATCAGCTGGTCATAGGCGCGCTGCAGGAAGGTCGAGTAGATGGCGACGAACGGCTTCATACCTTCGGAGGCGAGGCCGGCGGCGAAGGTGACGGCGTGCTGCTCGGCGATGCCGACATCGAAAATGCGGTCCGGAAACAGCTCGGCGAATTTGTCGAGGCCGGTGCCTGAGGGCATCGCGGCGGTGATGGCGACGATGCGGTCGTCGCGCTTTGCCTCATCGATCAGGCTTTCGGCGAAGACGGCGGTGTAGGACGGCGCGTTGGATTGCGCCTTGGCCTGCGCGCCGGTGATGACGTTGAACTTGCCGACACCGTGATATTTGTCGGACGAGGTCTCGGCCGGTTCGTAGCCCTTTCCCTTCTTGGTCACGACATGGACGAGGATCGGGCCGTTGCCCGCGTCGCGGACGTTCTGCAGAACAGGCAGCAAATGGTCGAGGTTGTGGCCGTCGATCGGGCCGACATAGAAGAAGCCGAGTTCCTCGAACAGCGTTCCACCCGTCCACCAGCCGCGGGCGAACTCCTCCGTTTTCCGCGCCTGTTCTTTTAGGAACGGCGGCAGCAGGTTGGCGAGCTGTTTGCCCACGTTGCGGAGACCGCGATAGGCGGGGCCGGAGACGAGGCGGGCCAGATAGGCCGACATGGCGCCGGTCGGCGGCGCGATCGACATGTCGTTGTCGTTGAGGATGACGATAAGGCGAGCGTCGGCGGCGCCGGCGTTGTTCATCGCCTCATAGGCCATGCCGGCCGACATCGCGCCATCGCCGATGACGGCGACCACGTGGCGGGCTTCGCCTTTGAGCGCGGCGGCGATGGCCATGCCGAGACCGGCCGAAATCGAGGTCGAGGAGTGCCCGGCGCCGAACGGATCGTAGGGACTCTCGGCGCGGCGGGTGAAGCCGGAGAGGCCGGATTTCTGGCGCAGCGTGCGGATGCGGTCGCGGCGGCCGGTCAGCACCTTGTGCGGATAGGCCTGGTGGCCGACGTCCCAGATCAGGCGGTCGTCGGGCGTGCTAAACACGGCATGGAGCGCCACGGTCAGCTCGACGACGCCGAGGCCGGCGCCCAGATGGCCGCCGGTGACCGAGACCGCGTCGATGATTTCGGTGCGCAACTCGTCGGCGACCTGCCGCAATTGCGCGCGGTCGAGCGCCTTGAGGTCGGCGGGCGAGGCGATAGTGTCGAGCAGCGGAGTTGGCGGCCGATCAGGCAAGGCGGTTCCTTCGCCGCGGAAAATGACTGGGCAATGATTAGAAGGGGTGGTGGGGCAATGCAACCTGAAGGGTTGTGCAGAAGGTTTGGAGTTGGGGCGCAGAGGGTGGGGAACCGCCCAGAGACGGTGGCAAGGGCCTAGCCCCGCGCGGCGACCAGCATCGGGCTGCGGACGATGAAGCGGTCGTAGCGGGGCGGGGCGGTCAGGTCGGGCTCAAGGCCGACGCGGTTGGCCATCGGCCCCAGTTCGGCAGCGTTGTCGAGATAGCCCTCTGGCTCATACATGTCGGCATAGTGGGCATCGGTCATCGGCAACGGCGTCGTGAGGGTTTCGTTGACGTGGTCGATTTCGGGCGCGATGAGGTCGACATTGCGCTCCTTGAGGCCGACCATCGGCTGGCGGTCGATGGTCGAGTTGGTGAGCATCGAGGCGACGGCGCTGCGGCCGCCGGCTTCGGTCACCGCCGTCCAGGTCATATCGAACATGTTCTTGGCGATGTTGAGCCCGTTGGTGCCGCCGAGCGAGGCGGTGCGGATCTCGGAGGTGTCGATGTGCGGCGTCTGCGCCGGCTGCGGCGCGCTGGCGGTGGTTTCGCGCTCGATCAGGATACGGAGAGCCTGCTGCGCGCCCGGCTCCTGCGCCGGATCCGCATAGGCGGTCAGCATCTGGTTGTCGTTGGGCGTCATCAGCACGCGCGGCACCGGCACCGGTGCGTCGAGGCTGGAACTGATGGCCCCCAGCGCCTGATTGCCGTCGGCGGGCAGCGTGTCGCGGGTCGCGACCATCATGCTGGGGGTCTTGCTGAAGGGGAAGACGGCGTTCGGATCCTGCACTGCGCCGAATGGTGTCGGGGCAGGAACTGCTTCGGCATCGTCGCCGGCGTCGCCGCTGTCATCGACCGGCCGCATCATCGGCACCGGGGCGACGATGTTGATCGTTGGCACCGTCCGCTCGGCCGGGTCGAGCGAGGCGACCTGCACTTCGCCGCCATCCTGCGTGATTGCTGGCGGAACCTCGCCGTTGCAGGGGACCATGTGGCACTTGTTCCACTCGGCCTGAGCGTAGAGGCGGCCGCTGTCGGAGAGAGGCGTGCCGTCGATGGGCAGATGCAGCGTGTTGCCGTCGGGGAAGACGGTCCTCAGCTGCGCGCGGGTCAGGCGCGGCCAGGCGCGGACGCTGCCGGTGTCCATATGGACGAACGGGCTGCCGGAGGTCGGGTAATAGCCGACGCCACCGACCTGATGGCGGAGCGCCGCCTCGCGCAGCGTCTCGAGCGGTACGCCCGGGATGAAGACGTCCATGGCATGGCCCAGCATGTGCTGGGAATGCTCGGCGACGGCAGAGGAGCGCGAGCGGAGATAGGCGTTGGTCTCGGGCGTACGATAGGCGGAGACGATGTTGTAGGGCTGGGTGCCGCCGACGTCCTGGTAGACCTCCCAGAGGAGGTCAAAGAGGTGCGGGTCCATGTGCGTGGGCTGGTGCGTGCGCCAGTCGGCGAGGAAGATGTTCATCTGCGCCAGCACGGCGGGATCGTACTGGCCGTTGTGCTTGAAGGTGAACTTCGCAGTTTCGTGGGTATGTGTGTGGTAGAGCCAAAGGGTGCGGTCACCCGATCCGGCGGTCACCGGGGCCGTCGCCTGGTTGGCGAGCAAAAGCAGCGCGGCGCCGATTGCGGCAGCGCGCAAAGCCCAGAAACGCCAATTGAATCGCGCTTTCCCCGCCACGCCCCGAACAGCCCGTTGAACCAAATGTCAGCTGGAACCGAGACTAGCGCCCAGACCACAAGAGTCTGTTAACGCTAACGACCCGTTACGACCCAGCCGGCCGATACCACCGGCGCACTGCCTAAAGCAGACACGCCCAGTGTTTGCAATTTCTAAGCAAAAATCGCGGCTGAACCAAGGCTGATGTCTTAAGGCACGGTAAACACGGGGGAAAAGCGGTGCACTAACGAGGCGTGAACGATCCCTCAGCGGCCGGTTCCCTGATACGCGGGACGGCTCTAAGCGTTCATCAAATCGATGAGCTTCTTGTTGTGGCCGTAGACGTCGCCGTAGGAGCGGATGGTGCCGTCGGGGTCGACGCGGAGGGTGAAGTACATCAGGTGGATCGGGATGTGGGTCTTGAGCGTCACCCACTTCTCGCTGTCGCCGAACAGAGCCTTGAGGCTGTCCTCGGTGATGTCGGGATTGGTCGCGAGCAGGGCGCCGGCGAAATCCAGCGGGTTCTGGACGCGCACGCAGCCATGCGAATAGGCGCGGTAGGAGCGGGCGAACAGCGATTTCGACGGAGTGTCGTGCAGGTACACGTCCTGGTCGTTGGGAAACAGGAACTTGACCTGGCCGAGGGCGTTGAGGCCGCCCGGCTTCTGGCGGATATGGTAGTTGTTGATGTTGGCCGTGCTCCAGTCGATGGAGGAGGCATCGATGACCTTCGATCCCGACAGCATCTCCATGTTCTGGCTATCAAGATAATTGGGGTCCTTGATCAGGTCGGGCAGGATTTCCTTCGTGGCGATCGAGGGCGGTACGTTCCAGTACGGATTGACGACGATGAACTGGATGGCGTTCGAGAAGATCGGCGTCTGGTTGGTCGGCCGGCCGACGACGACACGGGTGGTGTGCACCGCTGTGCCGTCCTTGATGATCTGGACCTGGAACTCGGGGATATTCACCTCGACGTGGAAGGCACCGAAATCATTGGGTTCCCAGCGCCAGCGCTCCATGTTGGCGATGATGTCGTCCTTGCTCACCGTGCCGGCGCCGTTGAGCGCGGCAACAGTGGCCGGGCCGAGCGCGCCGTCGGCGTCGAGGCCGAGGCCGGCCTGGAAGGCTTTCACCGCGTCCAGCAATGCCTTGTCGTAGGTGGTGTCGACCTTGGCGTCAGCCGCGCCTTCCGGGATCTCGGGTGCGTCGACGCTGAGCCGCTCGCGCAGCGTTGGCACCCGGTCGTCCTTCATGCCGAGCTTCAGCGTGGGACCATCCGGGATGGTGATGGTCTCGGTCTTGACGGCATCCTTGTCGTAGAACTTCGCCAGCGCCGCCTTGAGCAGGCCGAACTCCGGGTGCGGCGGATCGAGGTCGAGGAGGAGCTTGGCCGGATCGTCACTGGCAGCGAGCTTCACCAGCACGTCGGCTTCGTTGATCCGCTTGGGCGTGATGATCAGCAGCGGATTGACATCGAGCGGATTGATGCGGCCGCCATAGGCGTCCTGCGCGTATTTGACGGCCGCGGTGGAGAACGCGGTTTCGAGTGCAGCGAGTTTGGCTGGATCGGTGCCGGCAGCGGCCGGATCAAGGTCGGCGGTCAGATAGTCGGTCGGACGCAGGCCCTCGAGCGTGGCGTTCTTGAAGACGTCGATGATCTTTTCGGCGTTGGGCGAGAAGGTGACGGAGCCATCGGCGCCCTGGGTGATCCACAACGGCTCGAAGCCGCGCTCGCCATAGAAGAAATAGAGCTTCTGCGCCTGCTGATAGGCGCGCGACGTCTTGTCGGCGTTGTAGTAGGCCGCCTGCAGGCCGGCCTTGATGATCTTGGCGATATCGCTGCGTGGCGGCGCGATGACGACGCGGGTCAGCGCGGCCTTCTGCACGACGGCGTCCTGCGCGAAGCTCGGAACGGCCGCGCCGGCGAGGGCGACGCCTGCCATCAAGATTGCCATGAGAACGCGCAAAGCCGACTCCGTCATTTCCATGCGGACCGCGGGCGCCGCGCAAAACAGCGGCGCGACTGCGGTGCCATACCAGATTCGTGTTGGTGCATCGTGGGGAGGAAAAACCAGCAACCAGTATTTCGCACGATACCCTTGGTCCTAAACTACAAGTCTTAACGCGCGCAATTCCTCACCTTTTTGTGACGCGCACTTGTGATCTTGCTGCAACGGGAACGCCGGCGTTCCCGAGGTCAGCGCATCAGGCCGCGTCGCTTTCGATGTCACCCTCGAGGCCGTATTCGCGGAGCTTGCGATAGAGGGTCGAGCGGCCGATCTTGAGCGCCCTCGCCACTTTCGACATCCGTCCGCCGCAGCGCCTGAGCGCAAACTCAATCAGGTCGCGCTCGAGCGTTTCGAGCGGCGTAATCTCGCCTTCGGCATCGAGGAAACGATCTGGAATTGCCTCCCGCGTTTCGATCTGCTGGCGGAGAGGTCTAGCGGCGTCGATGTGAACGGGCGCTGAAGGAGATGGCAGGGCTTCGGTCAGCTTCGCCATTTCGTCGCGGCCGCGAGCCTGGGCGACGATTTGCGGGAAATCAGCGATTTCAAGATAGCCGCCGTCGCTCAGGACGATGGCGCGATAGACGGCGTTCTCGAGCTGGCGGATGTTGCCCGGCCAATTGTAGGCAGTGAGCATGTCGAGGGCTCCGGCCGAGATGCCGGCGATGCGCTTGCCGGCCTCGGCGGCGAAGCGGGCGATGAAGTGGCTGGTGAGAAGTTCGACGTCCTCGGGGCGTTCGCGCAACGGCGGCAGATAGATCGGAAAGACGTTGAGCCGGTAGTAGAGGTCCTCGCGGAACTCGCCGGTCTGGGCGAGGGCCATCAGGCGCCGGTTGGTGGCCGAGATCACCCGGACATTGACGCGCTCGATTTTGGACGAGCCGATCGGCTCGATTTCGCCCTGCTGCAAAGCCCGGAGGAGCTTCGCCTGGGCCTCGAGCGGCAACTCGCCGATTTCGTCGAGGAACAGGGTCCCGCCATGCGCTTCGACGAATTTGCCCGCGTGGTCGGCGACGGCGCCGGTGAAGGCGCCCTTCTTGTGCCCGAACAGGGTGGATTCGACGAGATTAGCAGGGATGGCGCCGCAATTGACGGTGACGAAGGGCTTCGTCGCGCGGTCGCTCATGCCCTGGATGACGCGGGCGATCAGCTCTTTGCCGGTGCCGGTTTCGCCCTCGATCATCACCGGGATCGGGCTTTTGGCAGCCTTTTGCGACAGTGTCAGGACGCGATGCATAGCGGGCGAACGAGTGACGATGTCGGCGAGCCCGAGCATGCCGGCGCGGCGGTTGCGGTCGGTGCGGACGATGGTTTCGAGCTCGTCGAGCTTGAGCGCGTTGCGCAGCGAGACGATCAGCCTCTCCGGCGCGACGGGCTTGACGAAGAAATCGACCGCGCCCTGACGCATCGCGGAGACCACGGTATCGAGCGAGGAATGCGCGGTCTGGATGATCACCGGGGCGGTAATCTGCTCGCGGGCCATCGCCTCCATTACCGCCATGCCGTCGCGATCGGGCATCACGAGATCGAGGATGACGACGCCGAACCCCGGATTGGCGCGCAGAGCCGCCAACGCCTCGTCGCCGCCAGCGGCGGTCACAGGCGTGAAGCCGGCGCGACGGGCGACCTCGGAAGTCAGGCGCAATTGCACCGGGTCGTCGTCAACGATGAGGACGCGCGTCATGTGGCTCCCAAGCCTGGTTTTCGGCGCGATTGGGCGAATCGCAGATGTGCCGTTTCGGGGCAGGATGGTGAGCGGCGGTTAAGAGGGCTTTAAGCGGAGGGTCAGGAGCCGGTTTCGCGCTGGTGGCGGATGTCGATGATTTCGATCACGTCGTCGCGGATAGTGTAGGCGACAACACAGCCTCCGTCGGAGAACGGCACCAGAAGCTCGCGGTGGTCGATGGCGAGATCGGTTGCCATCCGTCCGGCCTCCGGAAAGTCAAGCAGGAGGCCGAGCGACGCTCGGATGGTTACCACCGCGCGATCTGCGGCTCTGGGGTTTTTGCTGCTGAGGAATCGATAAAGCCTCTCGATGTCACGCAGTGCTTCCGGAGACCATTCGAGCCGCATAGGAGCCCCTAGGTGTGGGGCTTGGGCAACGGGGGCCCCTCACCGCGAAGCAGGCCCTCGATCCACCGGTCTGCCTCTTCCTGCGTGACATGCAGGCCGGAGTCCCGCAGTTCGCGGTGGCGCTTTTCCACCTCCGCGAGATAGGCGGCACGGCGCTCTTTGCGATCGACGTATTCGCTGATCGCCTCGTTCATCAGCTTATTCGCGGTGCGCTGTTCCCGCTCGGCAATGGTCTGGATGCGTTCCTTGAGGCCATCGACGAGTTTGACCGAGGTGCTGTGGGCCATCTGAGGTACTCCAAGGTAGTACCTCGTGGTATCATGTCCTCTATGTAGCGGCAAATCTGCGGCTTGAGATCGATTTCGGTGCTGGATATGGTCCCCGCGCCCGAAGACCCCGACGAAAGCCTGATCGTATGATTGATCCTGTTCGCGCGCCCGCCGCTCCCCTGCAAAAGGGGCACAATGCGTTTGGGACGCTGCCGGAGTGGGATTTTGACGATCTTTATCCCGGCGTCGACTCGCCCGAACTGAAACGCGACCTCGACTGGGCAAAGTCGGAGGCCAAGGCCTTCGAAGCGGAGTACAAGGGCAAGCTCGACGCGCTGGCCAAGGCGGGGCGGCTCTACGAAGCGGTCGACCGGGCGGAAAAGCTCGGTGACGTCACCGGGCGGCTCTCAGCGTTCTCCTATCTCCGCTACGCGCTCGACACGCAGAATCCCGAGAAGGCCAAGTTTCTCGGCGATATCGGTCAGGCGCTGACCGACCTCTCGACCGGGCTGCTGTTCTGGGAGCTCGAGCTCAACCGCATCGACGACGAAGTCATCGAGGCGGCGCTGACGATGGACGAGCATCTGGCGCGCTACCGGCACTGGTTTGCCGAACTGCGCAAGGCAAAACCCTACCAGCTCGACGACAAGCTCGAGGAGTTGTTCCACGAGAAGTCGGTGACCGGCGTCTCCGCGTGGAACCGGCTGTTCGATGAATCGATGGCGGCGCTGAAGTTCGAGGTCGACGGCGAGACGCTGCCGATCGAGGGCACGCTGCATCTCTTGTCGGATATGGACGAGAAAAAGCGCGAGGCGGCGTTCCGCGGGCTCGGCAAGACGCTCGACGACAACAAGCGGCTGTTCACGCACATCACCAACGTCCTGGCCAAGGACAAGGAAATCTCCGACCGCTGGCGCGGCTACAAGGACATCGCCGACAGCCGGCATCTGGCCAATTCGGTCGAGCGTGAGGTCGTGGATGCGCTGGAGACGGCCGTGCGTGCCGCCTATCCGCGGCTCAGCCATCGCTACTACCAGATGAAGGCCAAGTGGTTCGGCAAGGCGCAGCTCAATGCCTGGGACCGCAATGCGCCGCTGCCGACCAGCGACGAGCGCACTTTCGACTGGGAGAGCGCCAAGGGCACGGTGCTCGACGCGTACGGGCGGTTTTCGCCGAAGCTCAGGGAAGTCGCCGAGCCGTTCTTCCATGGCGGCTGGATCGATGCGCCGGTGCGCGAGGGCAAGGCGTCCGGCGCTTTTGCGCACCCGACGGTACCGTCGGCGCACCCGTATCTGATGCTCAACTACCTCGGCAAACCGCGCGACGTGATGACTTTGGCGCATGAGCTCGGGCATGGCGTGCACCAGGTGCTGGCCGGGCCGCAGGGCTCGATCCTCAGCAATACGCCGCTGACGCTGGCCGAGACGGCGAGCGTGTTCGGCGAGATGCTGACGTTCCGCTCGATGCTGGAGAAGACCGCCGACAAGAAGCACCGCTTCGCCATGCTGTCGAGCAAGGTCGAGGATATGCTCAATACGGTGGTGCGCCAGATTGCGTTCTATACCTTCGAGCGGCAGGTCCATACCGCCCGCAAGGCCGGGGAACTGACCACGGAGCAGCTCAACCAGATCTGGCTCGACGTTTCGACAGAAAGCCTCGGGCCGGGGGTGAAGCTCAATGACGGATACGGTATCTTCTGGTCCTACATTCCGCACTTCATCCACTCGCCGTTTTACGTCTATGCGTATGCCTTCGGCGACTGCCTTGTGAACTCGCTCTACGCCCAGTATGAGAGGGCCAGCGACGGGTTCGCCGAGCGCTATTTCGAGCTGCTGAAGGCCGGGGGGTCCAAGCACCACTCCGAGCTGCTCAAGCCCTTCGGGCTCGATGCGCGCGATCCGAATTTCTGGTCGCTGGGACTATCCATGATCGAACGCCTGATCGGCGAGCTGGACGCGGCCGATCCCAACTGAACCACTGAGGATGCCATGAGAGACGAAACTGCGATCGACATGCAGGAAGCCGACGAGATGCATGAGGCGATGGACTACGCCCAGCATGAGAAGACCTGGGAGGGGTTCACCAATCTGGTGAAGGCCTCGATCATCCAGCTGGCCTTCATCGTTCTCGGTCTCTATTCGAGCATTATCGCCGGCGTCCCGGTGCTCGGCGTGCTGCTGATCATCATCGGCCTCGTCTGGCCCATCGCGGCGCGCTTCTTCAGACCGGCGCGCTGACCGAGTTAGTATCCAACGCGTTCGGTTCCGCCGGCTGCTGAGCCGCTGCGGCAGACGATCGGGAGACCTCAATGAAGATTGCAATCGTCCGCGAGCGCGCCGACGGGGAAACCCGCGTGGCGGCCACGCCTGAAACCGTGGGCAAGCTCGTCGGGCTCGGCGCGACGGTGTCGATCGAAGCGGGCGCCGGCGCGCTGGCGCGGTTCCCCGACGCGGATTACGCGAAAGCCGGTGCGACGGTGACTACCGCGGCCGATGCGATCAAGGATGCCGAGATCGTCCTGACGGTGCGGCGGCCGACGGTCGATGTGCTGATCGGCGCCGCCAAGGGCGCGCTGGTGATCGGATCGATGGATCCCTACGGCAATGAAGGCGAGATCGACGCGCTGGCGCGGATGGGTGTGACGACGGTGGCGATGGAGTTCATGCCACGCATTACCCGCGCGCAGGTGATGGACATCCTCTCGAGCCAGGCGAACCTCGCCGGCTACCAGGGCGTGCTCGATGCCGCGGTGACGTTCGAGCGCGCCTTCCCGATGATGATGACGGCGGCCGGCACGGTGCGGCCGGCGAAGGTCTTCGTGATGGGCGCCGGCGTTGCGGGCCTCCAGGCGATCGCCACGGCGAAGCGTCTCGGCGCGGTCGTCAGCGCCACGGACGTACGCGCCGCGGCGGGCGAGCAGGTCGAGTCGCTCGGCGCCAAGTTCATCATGACCGATGCGCTGAAGGATGCCTCGGGCACCGGCGGCTATGCGCGCGAACTGACGGCGGACGAGAAGGCGGCGCAGGCCGAACTCACCGCCAGCCACATCGCCAAGCAGGATATCGTCATCACCACGGCGCTGATCCCCGGCCGGCCGGCGCCGAAACTTGTCACCAAGGCGATGGTCGAGTCGATGCTTCCCGGTTCGGTAATCGTCGACCTCGCGGCCGAGCGCGGCGGCAATGTCGAGCTCACCAAGCCCAACGAGATCGTGACGACCGCCAATGGCGTCACCATCATCGGCTACACCAACGTGCCGGCGCGGCTCGCGACATCCGCCAGCCAGCTCTTTGCACGCAACCTCTACGCCTTCCTTGAAACGATGTTCGACAAGAAGACGAAAGCCTTCGCGGTGAACTGGGACGACGAGCTGGTGAAGGCGACGGTGCTGACCAAGGACGGCGCCATCGTTCACCCCAACATCAAGCTGCCCGGCGCGGCGACGGCCTGAGGAGATACGGATATGGAACTGATCGATCCCTTTACCTTCCGCCTCGCCATCTTCGTGCTCGCGATCTTCGTGGGCTATTTCGTCGTCTGGTCGGTAACACCGGCGCTGCACACGCCGCTTATGAGCGTCACCAACGCGATCTCCTCCGTGATCGTGGTCGGCGCGCTCCTGGCGGTGGGGACGCACCTTGCGGCCGACGCCAATTGGGTCAGCAAGGTCTTTGGCTTCATCGCGCTGGTGTTTGCCAGCGTGAACATCTTCGGCGGCTTCCTCGTCACCCAGCGCATGCTGGCGATGTACAAGAAGAAGGGCTGACACCGTGATCAACGCCAACATCGCCGCGGTCCTCTATCTGGTCTCCGGCATCCTCTTCATCCTGGCACTGCGCGGGCTTTCGAGCCCGCGATCGTCGCGGCAGGGCAACATCTTCGGCATGGTGGGTATGGCGATCGCCATCGTCACCACGCTGGCGCTGGCCAATGTGTCGGACTGGCTGAGCTGGGTGCTGATCATCGGCGGCATCGCCATCGGCGGCGGCATCGGCGCCTACATGGCGCGCACCATCAAGATGACGGACATGCCGCAGCTCGTCGCGGCGTTCCACTCGCTGGTCGGCCTTGCGGCAGTGTTCGTCGCGGCGGGCGCGCTCTATGCGCCCCAGGCGTTCGGCATCGGCGACGCAAGCGGCATCCATCTCGAGGCGTTGATCGAAATGTCGATCGGCGTCGCGGTCGGTGCCTTCACCTTCACCGGCTCGGTGATCGCCTTCGCCAAGCTCAATGGCAACATGAGCGGCAAGCCGATCATCCTGCCGATGCGGCATCTGCTGCACATCGCGCTCGGCGTGATCCTTGTCGCGCTGATCGTCTGGTTCGCCATGAGCGGCAACCCGGTCGCGTTCTGGCTGATCACCATCGTGGCGCTGGCGCTCGGCGGCTTTATGATCATCCCGATCGGGGGCGCCGACATGCCGGTGGTCGTCTCGATGCTCAATAGCTACTCCGGCTGGGCAGCGGCGGGCATCGGCTTCACGCTGGGCAATACGGCGCTGATCATCACCGGCGCGCTGGTAGGTTCGTCAGGCGCGATCCTCAGCTACATCATGTGCAAGGCGATGAACCGCAGCTTCATCTCGGTCATCCTCGGAGGCTTTGGCGGCGACACCGCGGCGGCTTCCGGCGAGGAAGAGACGCGCCCGGTGAAGCAGGGCTCGGCAGAGGACGCGGCGTTCATGATGAAGAACGCCGGCAAGGTCATCATCGTGCCGGGCTATGGCATGGCCGTGAGCCAGGCGCAGCATGCGGTGCGCGAGATGGCCGATCTGCTGAAGAAGGAAGGCGTCGAGGTGAAGTACGCCATCCATCCGGTGGCGGGTCGCATGCCGGGGCATATGAACGTGCTGTTGGCGGAAGCCAATGTGCCCTACGACGAAGTGTTCGAGCTCGAGGACATCAACTCGGAGTTCGCGCAGGCCGACGTGGCGTTCGTCATCGGCGCCAACGACGTGACCAACCCGGCGGCCAAGACCGACAAGACCTCGCCGATCTACGGCATGCCGGTGCTCAACGTCGAGGACGCTGGAACGGTGCTCTTCATCAAGCGCGGCATGGCTGCTGGTTACGCGGGCGTGCAGAACGAGCTGTTCTTCCGCGACAACACGATGATGCTGTTCGGCGACGCCAAGAAGATGACGGAAGATATTGTGAAGGCGCTGGGGCACTGAGCTCTGCGCAGAGGCGTCAAGGGGCCGCTTTCGAGCGGCCCTTTCTGTTTGTGGCGGGCAAATCGAGCGCGGCCACGTCATCGACCAGGATGCGGTGGAGGAGGGCGGCGAGGGTGCGGCGGTCGGCTTTCGAGATCGACGCGTAGAGTTCGGCTCGGATGCGGTTGGTGACGATGTTGCCCTCGGCGAGGACATGCTCGCCCTTGGGGCTGAGCCGGTGCTCGATGCGGCGGCCTTCGCCGCTCTTGCGGACGATCAGCTGCTGCGCTTCAAGCCGGTTGGCAAGGGTGCCGAAGGCCTGGTCGGTCTGGAAGGTGGCGAGCGCTAGTTGATGCGCCGAGGCGCCAGGCACCGCCGCGATGGCGCGCAGTGCATCCCATTGCACCAGCGTCGTGCCAATGGCGTTCAGCGCCGCATCAGCGGCGCGGTGCTGGCGGTGTTGCGCCTGCTTGACCGCTCGGCCCAGCCGTTCGAGTTCATGATCCATGGCGGCACCATAACCATGCGGGCTTGACATGTAAACATGCTGATATCAATATGTTGATATCAACATGTTGAGAAAAGAGCTGCGGATGGCCGGGGATGTGGAACTGAAGCTGGACGGGCAGGGCAGCGGCAAGCCAATTCTGATGCTGCATGGCGGCGGCGGGCCGGTGACGATCGCGGGTCTTGCTGCGCATCTGGCGCAAGGCGCGCATGTGCTCACGCCGACGCATCCGGGCTGGAACGGCACGGCGCGGCCGGACTGGCTCAGTGGCGTCGACGATCTGGCGATGCTCTATCTGCGGCTGCTGAAGGAGCGCGGATTGCGCGACGTGACGGTGGTCGGCTCATCGATGGGCGGCTGGATCGCGCTGGAGATGGCGGTCCGCGACACCGCCGGGCTGATCGGCAGACTGACGATCGTCGACGGAGTTGGCGTCGAGGTGCCCGGCGAAAAGATCGTCGATTTCTTCGCGCTGACCCCGCGCGGCGTCGCCGAGCATTCGTATCACGAGCCGGACAGGTTCTTCGTCGATCCCGCGACATTGCCACCGGAGCGCATGGCACTGATCCGCGGTAATATCGCGACACTGAAGATCGTCGCTGGGACGCTGATGTTCGATCCGAAACTGCTGCGTCGGCTTGGGCAGGTCGAGATCCCGGTGCTGGTGCTGTGGGGCGAGAGCGACCGCATCGCGACACCGGTTTATGGCCGGGCGCTCGCGGCGGCACTGCCGAAGGGGCGGTTCGAACTCATCGCCCGCGCCGGCCACCTGCCGCAGCTCGAGCGGCCGCAGGAGACATTCGCGCTGATCGACGCGTTCGTGGCGTAAACCGGCGCGGCTGCCTTCGCGCCGCCCTTTTGTTTGGGCATTGCACCTCCCATCTGAAGGACGCCGCCTGCAGCGGCGGGGTGGAGAGGCGTGTACCTGCTGAGGGCGATCGGGCGGTCGGTGGCGACAACGCTGTTTCTGTTGGGACTGGTGCTGTCGCCGAATGCCTTTCTGGCGATCCGCGCACTGGCGCTCGCGGGGCAAGGCGCCATTGCCGACTACCGGCTGAAGTCGATCCCGCCGGCGCAATACGAGGCGGCGATCAGCACCGCGATGGATCGCGGCGACGGCGATCTGGCGCGCTCGCTGATGGCGCTGGCGAAGGACCAGGGGATTATCGTCGCGCCGGTGCTCGAGCAGCGGCTCGCGGCGCTCCCGGCGGTCAATCTCGGCAATGTGCTGCAGCAGGGCTGGTCGTGTGTTGTGAACGGCGACTTCGACAGCGAAGCGGGCTTTGCCTGCGTGCTCGCGACCGACGTCACCGGTATCGGCGATGTGCGCGACCTCGTCGGCGAAGGCAGCAACTATGTGCAGGGCAAGTCGGTCAATTATTTCACGCTCGGCATTGCGACGGTGGGGCTGACGCTGACGGCGGCGACGGTCGCGAGTCTTGGCGGCGCGCTGCCGGTGCGGGCCGGTGCGTCGTTCATCAAAGCGATGAGCAAGCTTGGCAAGCTGCCGCCAAAACTCACTGGGGAGATCGGGCTGGCGCTGGCGCGGACCGTCGATACTGCGGCGCTCGGGGAGGCCATGAATCTCGGGCGCGAGTTGCGGTTCGGCGAGATGCAGGCGCCGCTGGCGCGGCTGTTCAAGCCGAAGAGCCTCGCGATGGTGAGCGATCTCGCGACCGATTTTGGCACGATCGGCAGCGTCGGCGGGGTACGGGCGATGAAGCTCAGCGCCGAGGCGGCGGACGACGCCAGGGACGTCAAGGCGCTGGCCAAGATGTCGGCCAAATACAAGGACCGCTTCCTCGGCGTGATGACCATGCTGGGGCATGGCGCGCTGCGGCTCGCCGATGTGCTGCTGACCCTGAGCGGTTGGGCGCTCGGCGCGCTGCTTTGGCTGATCGGCTTCGCGCTGTTCCTGACGCGGACCACAGGGCGGACGGCGCGGTTCGTCGCGAGGGCGCTGCGGCCGCGCCGGCGCCGCCAGCCGCGGCGCGCCCTGGCGGTCGCCTAGGCCAGCCCGAGCAATCGACGTGGACCGGGGCCCTGTTGGCCGAGGCGGTCGGCGGGGTTGCGGATCGGGCAGTGCTCGAGCGACAGGCAGCCGCAGCCGATGCAGTCGCTGAGGCCGTCGCGCAGGCGCTGCAGCAGAGCGATGCGGTGATCGATGGCTGCGGCCCAGCCGCTCGAGAGGCGCGCCCAGTCATCCCGGTTGGGCGTGCGGCCATCCGGCAGCGTCGCGAGCCCGGCGCCAACTTCGGCTAGCGATACCCCAACATCCTGCGCGACGCGGATGATCGCGACTCGGCGCAGCACGTCGCGATCGTAGCGGCGCTGGTTGCCCGAGGTCCGACGCGAGCGGATCAAGCCCTGCCGCTCGTAGAAATGCAGGGTCGACACGGTGACGCCAGCCCGCTTGGCAACCTCACCCACACTCAGCGTCTGCGCGATCACCGAAAGTCCTTGACCTCAACTAATGTTGAGGTTGTAGCAAGCCGACCACTGCGAGGCAAACGCCGCGCGATGGAGCACTCGATATGGACGTCCTCTTCAATATTCTCCTCATTTGCCATTTGGGCGCCCTCGGCCTCGGCGCCACGTCGGCGATCGGCGCGCCGATCGTGATGAGCCGGATGGCTGGCGCCACGCCCGAGGGCCGGCAAATGCTGGGCGGGATCGCCGCGCGTTTTGGCTTCAATGCGCGGATTGCGGTCGGCGTTCTGGTGGTCACCGGTGTCTTGATGGTCTGGCTGCGCTATGGCGGCGTCGACGGGCTCGGGGCGTGGTTCTGGGTCAGGATGGCGCTGGTGGCGGTGATCATCGGGGCGATGATCGTCAGCCAGGTGGCGCGGGGCCGGGTCAATCCGGGCGTCATGGGGTGGATCACCCGGCTGTCGCTGCTCGGCGTGGTGATCGCGGCAGTGTTCGCGTTCAACTGAGCACGGTTCCGTCGTTCTAACTCACAACGCTGTGCCTGCTTGCGGAGCGGGGGACCCGTGCCCAGATTGGCGGGGTCTCCCGCTCTGGATTTGTCATGTCCCGTACGCTCAAAGTCGACCTCTTCACCGATATCGTTTGCCCTTGGTGCCTCGTCGGCTCGGTGCGGCTGGACAAGGCGATTGCGGCGCTGCCGGCGGACGTGGCGGTGGAGGTCGAGAACCATCCGTTCTATCTCGATCCGAACACGCCGCCGGAGGGCTATGACGTGGCCGAGATGCTGCGCAAGAAATATGGGCGCGAGCCGAAGGATATGTGGGCGCGCGTCGAGGGCGAGGCGAAGAAGGCCGGCATCGATCTCGATCTCGGCCGCCAGCCGCGGAGCTTTCCGACGCAGAAGGCGCACACGCTGATCCGGCTGGCCCACGATAAGGGCACGCAGCACGCGCTCGCCAACGCAATCGCCGCTGCCTACTTCCTCGACCACAAGCAGGTGAACGACGACGAGGTGCTCGCCGAGATCGCGACCGGCTACGGTTTTACGCGCGAGGAAGCCTTGAGCAAGATGCGCGACGCCGGCGAGCTGGCGATCTCGCACGAGCTCGCCACCGCCGCGGCGCAGCAGGGTATCCAGGGCGTGCCGTTCTTCATCTTCGACAACAAATTCGCGCTATCGGGGGCGCAACCACAGGAAGTGTTCGGCATGGCGCTGGCCAAGGCGCTGGAAGAGGCGGCCTGATTGCACAAAAACGCCGGCCCAGTGGACCGGCGTTCTGAATGCTATCGACCTGGAGCTCAGTTGAGCGAGAGGTTGGTCCAGGTGAGCGAGTAGTTGATGCCGACCTGGCCCTGCACGCTCCACGGCTGCAGCGCGAAGCTCTTGTGCGAGCCGCCGATCAGCCAGTTGCCGCCAAGGCCGAGGCCGAGAGTCGCTTCGGTCGAAGCGCCGACATACTCGCCGGCGAGGGCATGCTTGGTCCACTTGCCATCCTGCGCGGCGAAGACCAGCCAGGCCAGCTTCTCGTGCGAGGTATAGCCGATGTCGATGCCAAGCTTCTTGATCGAGCCCGAATACTTCTCGGTCTTGCCGCCCTTGGACGGTTTGAACCAGCAATCGAGGTCCTTGGACGAACCGAACACGAGGCCGAAGCCGGGGTCGACCGAGCAGGTCAGGACGCCGACCTGAACGCGGGCATCCTTGGCTTCGGCGCCGGACACGGCACCGACCAGGGCCATTGCGGCGACGGCGGCAGTGAGAACAAGCTTCTTCATCAGTGTATCCCTCAAGTTTGGGTTGGACGACGCCCTCCGGGAGAGGCGGGCTTTTCTTGTTGCGAACTCTAGATACGAAAAACGCCGCCCGGAGGCGGCGCTGAACTCAGAACGCGCGCTCGGGCCGGGCGGGACGGGCAGCGGCTGCCGAACCCGGAGCCGGCGTTGCCGGCAGGCCACCTTCGCGCTGGGCGCGCTTGCGGGCCAGCTTACGGGCGCGGCGAACCGCTTCGGCCTTCTGGCGGGCCTTCTTCTCGGACGGCTTCTCGTAGTAGTTCCGGAGTTTCATCTCACGGAAAACGCCTTCGCGCTGCAGCTTCTTCTTGAGCGCGCGCAGCGCCTGATCGACATTGTTATCGCGAACAACTACTTGCAAGCGGATCCGCCCTTCGAAATCGTCATCAGTGGTTGAGTTGAGCGCTTTCGCCAAAGGCAATTGCGCCGACCAGCCGGGCTGGTCACCGTGGAGCGGGTATATAGTTGAACCCTGACGGCTTGTCCACCGGGCAAACAGTCAAAAAACGCCTATTTTCGGGGCGTTTTCAATGCAACCCGATTGAGGTGGCCCATCTTTCGCCCCGGCCGCGACTCGGTCTTGCCATAGGCATGCGGGCGGATGCCGCGTCCGAGATCGGCGGAAACCACCTCGATATCGGTGCCGATCAGGTTTTCCATCACCACATTGGCGAGCCGCGAGGGATCGCCCAGCGGCCAGCCGGCAATGGCGCGAATGTGTTGCTCGAACTGGTCGGCGATGCACACCGCCTCGGTCCAATGGCCGGAATTGTGGACCCGGGGGGCGATCTCGTTGACCACCAGGTGGCCACCGGCAAGGACGAAGAACTCGACGCCAAGCACGCCGACATAATCGAGCGCATCGGCGATACGGGCGGCTATCGCCTGCGCTCCGGCGGCGGTTTCAGGAGCAATGTGGGCCGGCACCGTCGAGGTGAAGAGGATGCCGCTACGGTGGACGTTTTCGGCCGGATCGAACGCAGCAATGGCGCCGTCGAGGCCGCGGGCGATGACGACCGAGATCTCGCAGACGAACGGCACGAAGGCCTCGAGCACCAGGGGGTGCGGGGCGAGGTCGGCGAAGGCGGCGGTGGCCTCGGCGAGGTTTTGGACCTTGCGCTGGCCCTTGCCGTCATAACCGAGCCGGGTGGTCTTGAGGATGGCAGGCGAGCCGAGCGCGGCGAGGGCCGGTGCGAGATCAGCAACGCTGCCGATCGCCCGATGCGGCGCAACGGCGATACCAAGATTGCCGATGAAGGCTTTTTCTGCCAGCCGGTCCTGTGACACGGCCAGCGCCTCGGCGCCTGGCCGCAGCGGCTTCAGCGGCGCGAGGAATTCGGCGGTGCCGGTGGGGACGTTCTCGAATTCATAGGTGATCACATCCACGGCAGTAGCGAAGGCCGGGAGTGCGGCGCGGTCGTCATAGCCGGCGACGGTTTTGTGCGGGGTGACTTCGAAGGCCGGGCTGTCGGCGTCGGGGCAGTAGATGTGGGTCTTGAAGCCGAGCCGCGAGGCGGCGAGCGACAGCATGCGTCCGAGCTGGCCGCCGCCAAGGATGCCGATGGTGGCGCCGAGCGGGAGGGCGTCAGGCATCTTTGCGCGGGAACGGCGCGACCTGGCCGGTCTGTTCGAGGCGGAATATATCGAGGCGCTCACTCAGCGTGCTGTCGTTCAACGCCAGCACCGCCGCGGCGAGGAGGGCGGCGTTGGTGGCACCTGACTCGCCGATGGCGAGCGTGCCCACCGGGATGCCAGCCGGCATCTGGACAATCGACAGCAGGCTGTCCTGGCCGTTGAGCGCCTTGGTCAGCACCGGCACGCCGAACACCGGGAGCGTCGTCATGGCGGCGATCATGCCGGGCAAATGTGCCGCGCCGCCGGCGCCGGCGATGATGATCTTGAAGCCCGCGGCCTTGGCGCCTTTGGCGAATTCGACGAGACGATCAGGGGTGCGGTGAGCAGAGACGACGCGGTCGTCATGGGCGATCTGGAGGGCATCGAGGGTTTCGGCGGCGTGCTTCATCGTCGCCCAGTCGGACTGGCTGCCCATGACGATGGCGACGAGCGGTTTGACGGCCATCAGCAAAGCCCCCCGGAAAGCGGCGCGTTTAGCGGAAAAGGCCGGTGGTCTCAAGCGATGATGTCGGGGATCAGCAGGTTCTCGAGCTGAACGATGCGGTCTTTGAGCGCGAGTTTGCGCTTCTTGAGGCGCTGAATCAGCATCTGGTCGGCGAGGCCGGAGGCGCTGAGGGTGTGGATGGCGGCGTCAAGATCTGCATGTTCCTGCCGCTTTGCGGCCAGTTCCAGCCCGAACGCGGCTTCCTGTTCCCTGCTGAGCGGCAGCATGCCGATACCTCAAACGCCCTGCGAAGCGGGCAGTTCAGAGCAAACCGTTAACGCATCGGACGGGCGATTCACACCGGGTTTTCCACGGGGTGCCTAATCGGTCGACAAGCGACGCGGGTTTTTTTACCATCGAGTCGTTCGAAACGCTTGAAAGGAGTTGTCATGACGACTGAAGGCCATATCGCTGCGCTCGAGAGACGCCATAAGGAAATCGAGCGGCAGATCGAAGACGAGCTGACCCATCTCAGCCACGACGACCTGATGGTAGCGGCACTCAAGCGGAAAAAACTCGAAATCAAGGATGAATTGCAAAAGCTGAACGCGGCGTAGGCCGTAATTTTGCGGCACTGAAATCAGCCCGGGCCCCTCCCCCGGGCCTTTTCATTGTGAGATTGAGTTGGGAGGAGGTCTGGGCCATTCGAGTGTAGCTCTCATGGCCTTCTCACCTAAAATCGCTCCACCGGAGCGATTTTGCGGCTATGCCGCCGGATCGAAGTCGTTGATCTCGAACCAGTAGCCGTTTGGGTCCTGCAGGAATATTGCCCGCATGCCGTCGGGACGCGTGTTGATGGCGCCCAGCGTGCCCTTCATGTCGGCGAACGCAACGCCGTTAGCGCGGAAGCGCGCGAGCACGGCGTCGAAGTCGGGGGCGCTAAGGGCAAAGTGCGTCTGTTTTTCGACGTGGACGCGCGAGATGTCACCGGCCTGCACATGGAAGCGGCGGCCGTCGCCGATCTCGATCCAGCGGATCGTCGTTCCACCCATGGGGTTGGGGATTTCGACGAGACCGAGGACGCCCGTGAGGAACGCGACGCTGGCGTCGAGATCACCAACCAGCAGCGCAATATGGTCCATGCGGTAGGTCATGCTTGCCCCGGATAGAAGACGCCCAGATAGCCATCATAAATCAGCTTCAGGGCGACGAAAAATACCAGCACGTAAGCGAGGTTGTAGAACAGCTTCACACTGACGCGCCGCACCAGCCAGACGCCGATCAGCATGGCGACCACCGCGAGCGGCGCGAGGACCGCGTCGGTCTCGAGGTTGCTCACCGAGAGCTGGCCGAGAAAATAGTAGGGGATCAGCTTGCCGTAGTTGAGGGCGGCGAAGAACACCACGGTGGTGCCGGAATAGATGTTGGGCTGGAGCTTTTGCGGCAGCAGGTAAATCTGCGCCGGTGGGCCGCCAGTGTGGCTGATGAAGCTGGTGATGCCGGCGATAGTGCCCCAGAAAATCCCCCAGGGCGTCGATGGGCCATCAGTCGCCGGCATCAGGTTGCGCCGCCACGGGACCAGCGCATCGATGATGAACAGCATGGTGAGGATGCCGACGATCAGCAGCACCTCGGCATCGGTGATGACGCTCCAGAGGGCCCAGCCGATCAGCGTGCCTGCGACGCCGCCGATCAGCATGATGCGCACCAGCCTGCCGTCGAATTCCTTGCGGAAGGCGAGGAGCCCGATCGCGTCCATGACGCAGAGCAGCGGCAGCAGCATGCCCGCAGCTTCGCGCGCCGGCATCGTGAGCGACAGCAACGGCACGCCCATCATGCCGAGGCTGCCGAGCAAGCCGGACTTGCTGAGCGCAACGATGGCGACCGTGGCGATGGCCACGGCCCAGAACCAGGGATCGAACATCGGGGACTCGTCAGGCAGGAAGTTGCGCCAGAGCATGCCGCGGCGCGGCGGTTGTCAAGGCAAGGACCAGCCGACCGGGCTTCGGGACGGCGCTAGCGCCTCCTCAGCCTGGCGTCGGATTACTCGTGATCGACGTTGTCGTTCTTCAGCGTCTTGAGCTTGGCGAAAACGGAATCGGCGTCGATGTCCTCGTTGTGCTCCGGACGGCGCGACTCGTCGTTCGGCTGGACGTCGGTGGTGCCGGTGCGGCCGCCGGCAGTTGCCATGGCTTCTTCGGCCGACATCAGCATGGTGCCCTGATCCGCCTCATCCGGCGAGGCGGTGCCCTTGGCGGCGCGTTTCACTTCGAGGTCGAGGTCGATCTGGCTGCAGAGGCCGAGCGTTACCGGATCCATCGGCGAAATGTTGGTCGAGTTCCAGTGGGTGTTGTCGCGCACCGAATCGATGGTCGATTTGGTGGTGCCGACGAGGCGCATGATCTGCGCGTCCTTGAGTTCGGGGTGGTTGCGGAGCAGCCAGCGGATCGCGTTGGGGCGCTCGTTCCGGCGCGAGATCGGGGTGTAGCGCGGGCCTTTGCGCTTGGCGGCGGCGACGCGAACCTTCGGATCCGAAACCTTCATCCGGTAGGATGGGTCGGCCTCCGCCTTCTCGATCTCTTCCTTGGTGAGCTGGCCGTTCTGGATGGGGTTTACCCCCATGATGCCGCCGGCCACGTCACCATCGGCAACACCTTGCACTTCCAGCGGATGCAGGCCGCAGAAGGCGGCGATCTGCTCGAAGCTGAGGGAGGTGTTGTCGACGAGCCAGACGGCGGTCGCCTTGGGCATCAACAGGGTCGTGGCCATGATAAATCTCGCTTTCCGGTGCGGCCGGGTTTCCACCGGCACGCCCCGCCTTTTGGCACAATGCTAAAGGGGGAATGGAAGCAACATACGGGCTCGGAAGCGGATTTTCAACGAGATTGATGGTCCGGCATGACGAGGACGATCTTGCCGAAGTGCGCGCGGTCCTCCATGGCGCGATGTGCGGCGGCGGCTTCCGCCAGCGGGAACGTCCGGATCCGCGGATGCGGCAGTGCCGGATCGGCCAGTGCCGGCCAAAGGTCGCGCCGCAGGCGATCAGCGATGGCCGCCTTGGTTTCGGGGGTTTGGGGTCGAAGCGTTGAGCCCGAGATGGTCAGCTGCCTGCCGACGATCTTGTTGAGCGGCAGATCGGCATTGCGGTCGCCGAGCGTCGAGATGAGGACGATGTGGCCGAAACGCGCGGCGGCGTCGATGTTGCGCGAGGTGGTCGCGCCGCCGATCATGTCGACGATGCGCTCGGCGCCGCGATCGTTGGTGAGTTCGCGCACGCGGGCGACGACGTCTTCGGTGTCGTGGCGGATTGCGGCGCGGGCGCCGAGGGCCAGCGCATAGTCAGCTTTCTCGGCCGAGGAGACGACGGCGATGGGATCGGCGCCGAGGAGTTTATTAATCTGGATCGCGGCGCCTCCGATGCCGCCGGCGGCGCCGTAGATAAGGACCGTCATGCCTGGCGCGAGGCCGGCGCGCATCACCAGCGTCTGGGTGATGGTGAACCAGCATTCGGGCAGGGCCGCGGCATCGATCAGCGACCAGTTGGGCGGCGCGGGCAAAACCTGACCGGCCGGGACGGCGACATACTCCGCGTAGCCGCCGCCATTGCATAGCGCGACGACCTGGTCGCCGATCTTCCATTCGCCGGCGGGCACGACGATCTCCCCTGAGGCCTCGAGGCCGAGAAGGGGCGACGCGCCCGGTGGTGGCGGATAGTCGCCGCGGCGTTGCGCAAGGTCCGGTGCGTTGATGCCGGCAGCCGCGACGCGGATCAGGACCTCGCCGGGCTTTGGCGCGGGCGTCGGAATCGTGGCGAGGTGGAGCGCGTCGGGACCGCCAGGCGTGTCGACAACGATGGCGGACATCTGGGCGGGGAGGGTCATCGGCGGATGTTCACGCCGATCCGGCTTGCCCCACAAGGCCGAGCGGGCGAAAATCGTCCGGCCAGCGATGGAGATGTCCGATGTTCGACGATGATCTGCCGAAAAAGCCCAAGCTGCACGAGGTCGGCATGCTGCTCGACACGATGTCGGTCGAGGAACTCAGAGATCGCATTGGGCTGCTCGAGACCGAGATCGCCCGGCTGAAGGAGGCGATCGCTCACAAGGAGAAGAGCAAGTCCGCCGCCGCATCGGTGTTCAAGTTCTAAGCCTCAGGCGAAGGGCAGGGCTTGGCTGAGCGTACCGCCGATCCGTACCGGGCTGGTCCGCATCGCGAGGCCGGTTTTAGGGTCTGTCTCCACGGCGATGCCGCAAAGCGTGGCTTCGCCTTCAGCCGGGGTGAAACGGCCGGAGGAGATGCCGGTGAGGAAGCGGTTGAGCGGCTCCTCGATCTCGACGCCGATGACGGAGTCGTAGTCGCCGCACATCCCTGCATCGGCCATTAGTGCGGTGCCGGATTTGAGGATGCGCGCATCGGCGGTCGGGATATGCGTGTGGGTGCCGACCACGAGTGTGGCCTTGCCGTCGAGGAAAAAGCCCATCGCCTGGATCTCGGACGTGGCCTCGGTGTGGAAGTCGACGACGATGGCGTCGGCCTGTTCGCCGAGTGGGCAGGCAGCGATGGCGGCTTCGACGGCGTGGAACGGATCGTCCACCGGGTTCATGAAGACGCGCCCCTGCGCCTGCACCACCAGCACGCGGTGACCGTTGCGGCCTTCGATGAGGTTGGCGCCGCGACCGGGCACACCGGGCGCGAAGTTGATCGGGCGGATGAGAGTCGGTTCGCGCTCGATGTAGGTCAGGGTGTCGCGCTGGTCCCAGGCGTGATCGCCAAGGGTCACGGCGTCCGCGCCGGCGGCGCGAAGCTCGGCATAGTGGGTCTCGGTGAGGCCGCGGCCGTGGCTGGCGTTCTCGCCGTTGACGACGACGAAGTCGAATTTGTAGTCGGCGATGATGCCCGGGAGGCGTTCGGTGATGGCGTCGCGGCCGGCGCGGCCGACCACGTCGCCGAGGAACAATAGTCTCATGCCGCTATGTGCTCGAAGCTGCGGGCGCCTTGTTCGGTGACGATGACGTCGAGCGGCACGTCGTGTGGTTCGCGGGGAATCTCGCCGAGTTCCTGCGCGGCGAAGGCGATGCCGACGAGGCGCGGGCGCTTGCGAAGCTTTTCCAGCGTGCGGTCGTAATAACCGCCGCCATAGCCGAGGCGGGTGCCGCGTTTGTCGAAGCCGAGGAGCGGCATAACGATGACATCCGGCTCGACCTGCGGCGACAGCTCGGACGGGGCGAGGGTGCCGAAGCCGGCCTCGTAGAGCGGCGCGCCCTGTTCCCAGAGCCGCAACTCGAGCGGCAGGTCGTCGCCGAGGACGACGGGCAGGCAGACCGGCTGGAACGAGTCCATCAGGCGGATCAGGATCGGCTGGCAGTCCATCTCGTCCTTGATGCGCCAGTAGCCGGCGACGATCTCGTGCGGCTTGAGCTCAACGGACTTGAAGAAATGCGCGGCGACGGCCTTCGCCGCATCGGAGCGGGTGGAGTTGAGAATGGCGGCTCTGGTGGAGCGGGCCTTCAGCCGCAGCGCGGCTTTTGCCTCTTCGATCTTGGGATCCGCCACGACGCTCCGCCGCAAAAATTCAGGTGCCGCCCTGGCCGTGGGATATCTGATCCCGGGAACCTACTGACGTAGGTGGGCGCCGTGTGTCCGAACCCACGGGTCCGGTCAGGGACAGCTCCCTTAAGGATCGATAAGGCCCCGGGGAAACAATGATCCGCACGCACCGGGCAGCAAGGCGAATATAGGCGCGATGATCGGGGGAGGCAAACGACGGCTAGAGGATGTGCACCCAATCGGCGGAATGGTAGAGGACCCGGAGGATGATCACTTCGTCGTCGGTGACATCATAGAAGATGTTGTGGGCTGCGTATGTGAGCAGTCGCACAGGTGGTCGAATTTCTGCCGCAGCCGGTTCGTCAACGGCCAGACCGGGAGTTGCTCGATCGCCAGCGTTATGGCCTCAATGTAGGCATCAGCCGATCGCTGACCGTAGCTTTCGACACCATACGCATGCAACTCTCGAAGGTCCCGGTGTGCTGGATCGGAGATCCTAAGCCGCATCGGTCTTCTTGAGCCTAGCCGCGGAATTCTGCTTGATCTCGGCCAGCAGCTTTTCGCGATTGAACTCTGTAAACGGTCCCGCTCGCCCCCTGTCGATTTCTGCCTGAAGGCGGGCGATCCCCTCCCTCCGGGCCAGATCCTGCCGAAGCAGATCGCGGACATAGTCGCTGGCGTTGGCATAGCGGCCGCTCGCGACCTGAGACTCCACCCATTCCTTCATCTGATCCGGCAGTGAAATGTTCATCGTGGCCATCGGAAATCTCCTTTGGCGGAAATATAGCAAAGATTGGCAAAGACTGCCAATCGGCTAAGGGGCGGTTGGCGAACCCGTCTCGTCGATGGCGGTGGCGATCGACTCGACCTTGCGGGCTGCCTCGGCGAGGCGCTTGGCGAATTTCTGCTCGAGCTCTTCGGCCTCGAGAGTGAGTTCGCGGCCGGCGGTGGTGAGTTCGGCAATATCCAGTTTGAGGTCTTCAATGCGTTTTTCGGCTTCGGCGAGTTCGTCGAGCACGGCTATGCCCGCCATGACGATCAGCCGGTTATCCCCGACTTCGCCGAAGCCGCCTTTGAGCTGTTCGACCGTGCGGTTGAAGCGCTCGGCGAGAGCGAGCAGGTGCTCCTGCTGGCCGTCCTCGCAGGACATCCGGTATTTCTTGCCACTGATCTCGACGTCGACATTGGGCATGACGCTATTTGGCCAGCACGTCGTTGACGGTTTCCATGGCGACGACGAGGCGGCGCGCGACATCGGCGGAGGCATCATCAAGTCGCTTGGCCTTGGCGCCGACCTTGTCGAGCTCGCTGGCGAAGCGGGCGCGCTCGGCGAGCAGCTTTTGCGTGTCGGCTTCGATGCGGGCGTGGGTGCGCATGCGACCGTTGAGGCTGCGCACGCTCGCTTCAAGGCGGACAAAAGCCCGATCGAGGCGCTCAGCCGCCGCGTCGTAAGTATCCTCGATGTCGGTCATGGCTCGGCCCGCAAATCACGCGACTCTTATCGGCACTATAAGCTTTCGGCGTGCGACGCCAACGCCGCGGGCACTGTCATTGACAGGCAAAGCGAACCTGTTAAGCCAATTGCCGCCTTGGAGGAGGCCGGTTTCCGGCGTTTTTCCTCGCTTTGAACTCTCCAGACACGAGCGGATTTCATGACCAATTCAAAGACCGCCGACGAAATGGCCAATGCCATTCGTTCTCTCTCCATGGACGCGGTGGAAAAGGCCAATTCGGGCCATCCGGGCCTGCCGATGGGCTGCGCCGACATCGCCACGGTGCTGTTCACGAAAATCATGAAGTTCGACCCGAAGAATCCGCAATGGCCGGATCGCGACCGGTTCGTCCTGTCGGCCGGCCATGGCTCGATGCTGCTCTATTCCTCGCTCTACCTCTTGGGCTACGAGGACGCGACGATCGACCAGATCAAGATGTTCCGGCAGCTTGGTTCGAAGACTGCCGGGCATCCCGAGCACGGCTTCCTCAAGGGCATCGAAACCACCACCAGCCCACTCGGGCAGGGTATTGCCAATGCCGTGGGTATGGCGATCGCCGAGGCCAAGCTGGCTGCCGAGTTCGGCAAGGATGTGGTCGACCACCACACCTGGTGCCTCTGCGGCGACGGCTGCCTGATGGAGGGGATTTCGCAGGAAGCGATCTCGTTGGCCGGTCACCTCAATCTCAACAAGCTGACGCTGATCTGGGACAACAACGGCATCACCATCGACGGGCATGTGTCGAACGCCGACTCGACCGATCAGCTGAAGCGCTTCGAAGCCTCGGGCTGGAATACGGTGGCGATCGATGGCCACGATCAAGCGGCTGTTGAGAAGGCGTTGATCGACGCCAAGAAGAGCACGCGCCCACTGCTGATCGCAGCAAGGACGACGATTGGTTTCGGGGCGCCGCATAAGGAAGGCACCGAGAAGGTGCACGGCTCGCCGCTCGGCAAGGACGAGCTGGCGGCGGCGAAGGCAAACCTCGGCATCACCTATCCGGCGTTCGAAATTCCGAAGGACATCCTCGACGCCTGGCGTTCGGCGGGCACCCGGTCTGCCAACGCATTCGGCGCCTGGCAAGGGCGGCTCGCCGGGCTCGATGGCGCGCGGCGTGGCGAGTTCGAGCGGCGGACGAGCGGCGAACTGCCAAGCGGCTACGCAACGGCAGTCGATGCCTTCAAGCAGAAGCTCGTGGCGGACAAGCCGAAGCTCGCCTCGCGCAAATCGAGCCAGATGGCGCTCGAGGTGATCAACGCGGTCCTGCCAGAAACGGTCGGTGGTTCGGCCGACCTCACCGGCTCGAATTTCACCAACACCACCCAGACCTTGCCGTTCACCGATCAGGACCGCTTCGGCCGCTACATGCGTTACGGCATCCGCGAGCACGGCATGTCGGCGATCATGAACGGCATGGCGCTGCATAAGGGGCTAATCCCTTATGGCGGCACGTTCCTGGTGTTCACTGACTACGCGCGGCCGGCGATCCGCCTCAGCGCGATCATGGAGCAGCGCGTCATCTATGTGATGACACACGATTCGATCGGTCTTGGCGAAGACGGCCCAACGCACCAGCCGATCGAGCATCTCGCGGCGCTACGCGCCATTCCGCACCTCATGGTGCTGCGGCCTGCCGACGCGGTCGAGACGCTCGAGTGCTGGCAAATTGCGCTCGAGACCAAGAATCGCCCCTCAATCCTGGCCCTCAGCCGGCAGAACCTGCCGGCGCTCCGCACCGAATACGTCAAAGAAAATTTGAGCGCCAAAGGCGCTTACAAGATTGCCGGCGACGATAAGGCCGATGCGGTGATCTTCGCGACCGGCTCGGAGGTCGCGATCGCCGTCGATGCCCTGCCGCTGCTCAAACAGAAGGGCATCCCGGCAAAGGTCATTTCGGTGCCCTCGCTCGAACTGTTCGAAGCGCAATCGGACGATTACCGCGCGAGCATCATCGGTGCGCCGAAGGCTCGTGTTGCCGTCGAGGCCGGCATCGGTCTCAGCTGGGGCCGGCTGCTAGGCCAGAAGGGGCACTTCGTCGGCATGCATTCGTTCGGCGCGAGCGGTCCGGCCGAGCAGCTCTACGAGTATTTCGGCATCACACCGAAGGGCGTAGTTGAAGCCGTCACGGCCCAGTTGTAAGAGCCGCCGTTCATCCGTGAATTCCTAGAGGAGCCCGCATGGCAACCCGCGTCGCAATCAATGGTTTTGGCCGCATTGGGCGGAACATTCTCCGCGCTCTGATCGAAAACGGGAGCCACGGCATCGATGTGGTGGCGGTCAACGACCTCGGGCCCGTCGAGACCAACGCGCATTTGCTGCGCTTCGACAGCGTGCATGGGCGCTTTCCGCACGAGGTGAAGGTCACCGGTGATGTGATCGAGACCGCCGGGCAGAAGTTCAAGGTGACAGCGGTCAAGGATCCGGCACAGCTGCCGCACAAGGAACTTGGCGTCGACATCGTGCTCGAATGCACCGGCATCTTCACCACCAAGGAAAAGGCTTCGGCGCATCTGACGGCGGGCGCCAAGAAGGTGATCGTCTCCGCCCCGGCGGACGGCGCCGACTACACGATCGTTTATGGCGTCAATGACAAGGGCCTCAAGAAGGAGCACGTCGTCATCTCGAACGGCTCGTGCACCACCAACTGCCTCGCGCCGATGGCAATGATCATGAACGAACTGGTCGGCATCGAGAAGGGTATGATGACGACCATCCATTCCTACACCGGCGACCAGCCCACACTCGATACCATGCACAAGGACCTCTACCGCGCCCGCGCCGCGGCGTTGAGCCAGATCCCGACCTCGACCGGCGCGGCGAAGGCGATCGGCCTCGTGCTACCCGAGCTCAAGGGCAAGCTCGACGGCATCTCGATCCGCGTGCCGACGCCGAACGTGTCGCTCGTCGATCTGAAGTTCATGGCCAAGCGCAACACCACCCCGCAGGAAGTCAACGAGGCGCTGATCGCCGCCAGCAACGGCAAGCTCAAGAACATCATGACCGTGACGCATTTCCCCAACGTCTCGTCGGACTTCAACCACGACCCGCACTCAGCAACCATCTTGCTCGACCAGACCAAGGTGATGGACGGCAACTTCGTCAACATTCTCGGCTGGTACGACAATGAGTGGGGGTTCTCAAACCGCATGTGCGACGTGACCGCGGCGTTTGCGAAGACGCTCTAGTTCTCTTCTCCCCAGGGGGGAAGGTCGCGCGAAGCGCCGGATGAGGGGTGTAGACTGGCCAGCCCATTTGGTGCTCAGCATCGCACCCAGATGTGCGGCCGGCAGAGCGCTCGCGGACAGGCTTCCCCCCTCACCCTGACCCTCTCCCCTGAGGGGCGAGGGGACGATTTGCGGCGAGTTTGACGGGTTGAGACGACAATCCTGGAGTTGCAGATGACGGCCTACAAAACCATCGATGGCATGGATTTCAAGGGGAAGCGCGTGTTGCTGCGCGCCGATCTCAATGTGCCGGTGCAGAATGGCAAGGTGACGGATGCGACGCGGATCGAGCGGATCGTGCCGACCATTCGCGAGATCATCAAGACCGGCGGCAAGGCGATCCTGATTTCGCATTTCGGCCGGCCCAAGGGGAAGGTCGACAAGGCTTATTCGCTCGAGCAGGTGGTGCCGGCGATCGTCGAGGCGACCGGCCACTCCGTCGGCTTCATTGATACCGACTGGGTCAATGTGCAGCAGGCCGGTGAGGCGATCGACGATGCGCCGGACGGCTCGATCCTTGTGCTCGAGAACACGCGCTTCCATCCGGGCGAGGAAGAGAATGACCCGGCGCTGGCCAAGCGGATGGCCTCGCTTGGCGACATCTACATCAACGACGCGTTCTCGGCGGCGCATCGGGCGCATGCCTCGACCGAGGGGCTCGCGCATCTGCTGCCGTCGGCGGCGGGGCTTGCCATGCAGGCCGAACTCGAAGCGCTCGAGGCAGGACTTGGCCATCCGAAGAAGCCGGTCATCGCGATCGTCGGCGGCTCGAAGGTCTCGACCAAGCTCGATCTCCTCGGCAACCTCGTCGGTAAGGTCGACGCGCTGGTGATCGGCGGCGCCATGGCCAACACCTTCCTCCTCGCCGAGGGCATCGGCGTCGGCAAGTCGCTTGCCGAAAAGGATATGGGCGACACCGTGAACGGCATTCTAGACAAAGCCGAGAAGGCGAACTGCGCCATCATCGTGCCGGTCGACGGCGTGGTGGCGTGGGAGTTCAAGGCCAACGCCCGGCACCAGAACTATGGGCTCGATGCGATGGACCCCGAGGGCATGATCCTCGACGTGGGCCGCCAGTCGATCGAGCGCATCAAGGCGGCGATCGACGAGGCCGCGACGCTGGTCTGGAACGGTCCGCTCGGGGCGTTCGAGATGGAGCCGTTCGATGCCGGAACCAACGCGATCGCGAAATACGTGGCGGCCCGCACCAAGGCGGGCAAGCTGGTCTCGGTCGCCGGCGGCGGCGACACGGTTTCGGCGCTGGCGCAAGCCGGGGTCAAAGATCAGTTCACCTACGTGTCGACCGCCGGTGGCGCCTTCCTTGAGTGGATGGAGGGCAAGACCCTGCCCGGGGTCGCCGCGCTGATGAAGGCCTAGTTGGTCTTGCTCAGCTGAATCAGCGAGCCGACGAGCCCCAGGACGCTCAGGCCGAGCAAGATCCACTCAAGGGTCGCGAGAGCGGCGCTCGGAGCCTCGTCGCCGTGGAACAATATTGCCGACCCGGTCAGGACGACACCGATGACGCCGATAATTGCGGAAGTGCGGGGGTTCTTCATGGCTCTCTCCTCTTTTGCGTGCGCGAAGAAGAGCCCACTCGGCCTGAACTGACCCTGAATGGGCCAGGCCGGCATGGTGCAGCCGATGAACTGGTCTACGGGTTTTCGTCAGGTACGCCTAACGTCGTATCGCCGCGACGATAGGGCTCGCTTAGTTTCGGCCGTCCCCCGAACGGAGTTGCCCGTGCCGAGCCTGAACGAGATCGCGACTACGCTCGTCGCGCCCGGCATGGGCATACTCGCCGCCGATGAATCGGAAGGGACCATCGCCAAGCGCTTTGCGGCGATCGGGTTGCCGGTGACGTTCGAGACGCGGCGGGACTATCGCGAGATGCTGTTCCGCTCGCACGAGGCGATGACCAACTACATCTCCGGCGTCATTCTGACCGAGGAGACGCTCTTGCAGAACGCCGCCGATGGAACGCCGTTCGTGGCGCTGCTGGCCGAGAGCGACGTGATGCCGGGCATCAAGGTCGACCGCGGGGCGTTCTCGATGCCCGGGACGAGCGGCGAGAAGATCACCGAGGGTCTCGACGGGCTGCGGCAGCGGCTGGCGCATTACGCCACGCTCGGCGCGAAATTCGCAAAGTGGCGCGGCGTCATCGCGGTGAACAATATTGCGCCATCGCGCAACGGCATCCGGGCCAATGCACATGTGCTGGCGCGCTACGCAGCGCTCTGCCAGGAGGCGGGGATTGTGCCGGTGGTCGAGCCCGAGGTGCTGGCCGACGGCGAGCCGGGCGATCACTCGATGGATCGTTGTGCGGAGGTGACGGCGGAGACTCTGGCGACGGTATTCCAAGAATTGCGGCTGGCCGGCGTGGCGCTCGACGGGATGCTGCTCAAGCCCAACATGGTGACGCCGGGCATCCGGTCGGCGGAGCGGCCGGGTGTCGACGCGATCGCGGCGGCGACCCTCGACGTGCTGCGGGCGCAGGTGCCGGCAGCGGTGCCGGGCATCGCCTTTCTCTCGGGCGGGCAGTCGGACGAGGCGGCGACGGCGCATCTGTCAGCGATGAACCAGATGGGCAATCTGCCGTGGGCGGTGACCTTCTCATACGGCCGGGCGCTGCAGAACGCGGCGTTGATGGCCTGGGGCGGCGAGCCGCAGAACGTGCCGGCGGCGCAGGCGGCGTTCGCCCACCGGGCGCTGATGAACAGCCTTGCCGCCAAGGGCGAATGGCGGCCGGAGCTCGACCGGGCGGCCTGACTTTAACCAGCCACCCATTTGCCGCCAAAATCTCAGGCCATAGTGCAGTTCGCCCGCTATAAGGCTGCCATGACCGCCCAGATTTTCCTCATCGCCCCGGCCAGCGCCGACGCCACCGACTGCCTCACCAAGCTCGACGAGGCCCTGGCGGCAGCGCCCGTTGCGGTCTTGCTGCTGCCGCGCGGGTCGCGGTCGGAGGGCAGCTACAAGACGTTGGTCAAGGGCGTTGTCGCCCGAGCCCAGGCGGCCGGCGTCGCCGTGCTGATCGAGGGCGAGCCCGGGCTGGTGCGGACGCTGGGCGCGGATGGGCTGCACGTCGAGGGCGGCGTCGGCGATGTGAAAGCCGCGACCGCGGCGCTGAAGCCCGACTACATCGTCGGCGCCGGTGCAGTCGCCTCGCGCCACGATGCGATGAGCAAGGGTGAGCTCGGGCCGGACTATCTGTTCTTCGGCCCGCTCTCCGGGCCACGTGATCCCGAGCAGCGCGAAATCGCGCGGTGGTGGGCCGAGATCATGGAAGTGCCGAGCGTCTTGTCCGACCCCACTGCGACGGCCGAGACCGCGACCGCCGAAGGCGGCGAGTTCATCGGCCTCGGCGAGAGCCTGTGGACCGCGCCCGAGGGGGTCACGGCTCGGCTCGGCTCCATCGCCAAGGCGCTGGAGGGCGCGCCGTGAGATTTGTCGCTGCGGCCGTGCTGCTCGCTGCGTCGGTCGGGCCCGCCTGGGCGGTGACCGCGACGCCGAGCGACGCGCCACACATCGACAACAGCGTCGGGCTCGACAGCAGTCAGCCGGCGGCGTCGAGCGGCAGCGGCAATGATGCAGTGTCGATCAGCAACGACATTTTCAGCCGCAAGGACGACGCCTATGGGGCGTTCCAGCGCGGCTATTATCTGACAGCGCTGGCCTTGGCGCTGCCGCGGGCCGAGAAGGCCGACCCGGCGGCGCAGACGCTGATCGCCGAAATCTATGCCGAGGGGCTGGGCGTCGCCGAGAACGTGGCGCGTGCCTCGAGCTGGTATTCGCTGGCGGCCAAGAACGGCGACATGGTGGCGGCGTTCGAACTGGGCATGCTGTACCTGCAGGGGAACGGCGTGCCGAAGAACCTGCAGCGCGCCGCGGAGCTGTTCAAGCAGTCCGCCGACAAGGGCTATCCGGCGGCCCAATACAATCTGGCGCTGCTCCATATCGATGGCGTGGATGCCTCGCCGAGCCTGATCGACGCGGGCAAGCTGATGAAATCGGCCGCGGATGCCGGGTTGGCCGAAGCCCAATACGACTACGGCACGCTGCTGATCGAGGGCGCCGGCGTGCCGCCGGATCCGGTGGATGGCGCTAGGGAAATCGGCCTCGCGGCAGCGCAGGGCCTGGTTGAGGCGCAGGTCGACTACGCGACGTTGCTCTATCTCGGGCAGGGTCTCTCCAAGAATCTGCATGAGGCGATCGGCTGGTATCAGCGCGCCGCCAACGCCGGCAATCCGGTGGCGCAGAACCGGCTGGCGAAGCTCTATGCCGTCGGCGAGGGGGTCGATCTCGACCTGAAGCAGGCGGCGATGTGGCGGGCCCTGGCGCGTCGGCAGGGGCTCAGCGACCCGGTGCTCGACAAGCTGCTGATCGGGATATCGCAGAAGGATCTCGACAACGCCGAGGAGATGGCGCGGTTCTGGCCGTCGCAACCACCATCGGCGGCGGAAGCGGCAGCGAAGACCGCCGCGCCCTGATCTCTTGGCTTGAACGCTGACGCGTTCTGGGGCAGAGAACGCCGCTCCCCACTGAGACCCCACGAATATGGCCCGTTCGGCACTCCTCAATGTCATGGTCACCGCCGCGCTCAAGGCCGGCCGCTCGCTGACGCGCGACTTCGGCGAAGTGGAGAATCTGCAGGTTTCGGTGAAGGGACCCGCCGACTTCGTCTCGAACGCCGACAAGTCGGCGGAAAAGATCGTCCACGACGAACTGGCCAAGGCCCGGCCGACCTACGGCTTCCTGATGGAAGAGGGCGGCGAGATCAAGGGGACCGACGGCCAGCACCGCTGGATCATCGATCCACTCGATGGCACCACCAACTTCCTTCACGGCATTCCGCTGTTCGCGGTGGCGATCGCGCTGCAGCGCGGCGAGGAGATCGTCGCCTCGGTGATCTACAATCCGATCAGCGAGGAACTGTACGTCGCCGAAAAAGGCGCCGGCGCCTGGCTCGACGACCGGCATCGGCTGCGCGTCGCCAACCGCAAGCATCTGGCAGATTCAGTGATCTCGACCGGCATCAAGGTGACTGGTACCGCCAATGATGCCCTGCAACTGCGCCAGCTCGGCGTGATCTCGCCAGCGACCGCGGGCATTCGCCGCACCGGCTCGGCCTCGACCGATTTGGCCTGGCTCGCTGCAGGCCGTTTCGACGGCTTCTGGGAGGCACGGCTGTCGCCCTGGGACGTGGCGCCCGGCTGGCTGATGCTGCGCGAGGCGGGCGGCACGATGACGGATTTCGGCGGCGGCGCGGGCAGTATCTGGAACGGCGAGGTCGTCGCCGGCAACGAGACCATTCAGGGACAGTTGCTGAAGCTGATCAAGGGCACGAAATAGTCCAAACCCGCGGTGTTTCGACATCGTCGCGGCACGGGACTGCCGGGTTCAAGCCATTGTCACGCCGGAATGGTGTGACTAGAGTCCCACAGAAATCGCTTCTCTAGGGAATCGAAACTGCCGAATCCGGCGGGGGCCATGTCGCAGACCTACGACCCGTATCACCTGAAAAGCCCGACGATTTACCTCGTCAAGATCGTGATCTTCCTCGTCATCGTGGCGCTGGTCGGCGCCATCCTGTCGCAGTCGATCATCACCTTTTTCTGGGCCAACCCGTTCATCAACAGCCTGATCGTGCTGGTGGCGGCGATCGGCATCGTCCTTAGCTTCCGGCAGGTCATGCGGCTGTCGCCCGAGGTCAAATGGGTAAACTCCATGCAGGACGGCACCATGGCGCGGGTACGCCAGCCGGTGCTCCTAGCGCCGGTCGCCGGGATGTTGCGCGACAAGCTGGGCGAGGCGGTGATTACGCCGTCCTCCATGCGCTCGATCCTCGATTCGGTCGGCAACCGGCTCGATGAGGCCAAGGACACCTCGCGGTACCTGACGGGCTTGCTGGTGTTTCTCGGCCTGCTTGGAACGTTCTACGGCCTGCTGTCGACGGTCGGCAGCGTCGGCGACACGATCAATGCGCTCAACACCTCGACCGGCGACACCGCGACGCTGTTCGCCAATTTGCAGCATGGCCTCACCGAGCCGCTCAAGGGCATGGCGACGGCATTCTCGGCCTCGCTGCTAGGCCTCAGCGGTTCGCTGATCCTCGGCTTCCTCGATCTGCAGACCAGCCAGGCGCAGAACGCCTTCTACACCGACCTCGAGGACTGGATGACCTCGATGACCGAGCTCGACCATCCGATGACGCAGATGCAGGCCACCGGCCTCGGGCTGCCGGGCGAGGAGATGTCGGCGATGCTCGACCGGCTCGGCTCGACCATCGGCAACACGGATTCCTCGCAGAACGCCATTCGCGCCATGGCCGAACTGGCGCGCGGCATCGATGGGCTGGTCAAGCATATCCGGGCCGAGCAGGCGGACCTTCGCATCCATATCGACGAGCAGGGCGACACCAACAAGAAGCTGCGCGAGCTGATCGAGGCGATGCTGCGCGAAGACCAGAACGATCGTCGGCCAAATTGAGCGGGAGTGAACGCGCATGGCGTCGCTGAGCCGCACCCGCCGCTCGCAGGTCACCAATTACTGGCCAGGCTTCGTCGACGCGCTGTCGTCGCTGCTGCTGGTCATCATTTTCCTGCTGTCGCTGTTCATGCTGACGCAGTTCTTCCTGGGCCAGCAGATCCAGGGCAAGGACACGGCAATGGCGCGGCTCAATTCGCAGATCGCGGAGCTGACCGATCTGCTGCAGATGGAGCGCAGCAACAATACCGATCTGCAGGGCAATCTCGCGACGCTGCAGGCGACGCTCGGTAGCACCACCGCGGAGCGCGACAAATTGCAGACGCAGGTGGCCGGGCTGAACGGGGCCGGCGGCCAGGACGCCAAGATTGCCGGGCTGACGGCCGATCTGACCAAGCAGACCGATATCTCCAACGACGCGGCGGCGCAGGTGGCGTTGCTCAACCAGCAACTCTCGGCCTTGCGCACGCAGATCGGCGCGCTGGAGCAGGCGCTCGATGCATCGGAAAGCAACGCCACCGAGAGCAAGACGCAGATCGCTGACCTCGGCCGGCGGCTCAATGTGGCGCTGGCGCAGCGCGTCCAGGATTTGTCGCAGTACCGCTCGGACTTCTTCGGTCGTTTGCGGCAGATCCTCGAAGGCCGCGCCGACGTGCAGGTGGTTGGCGACCGCTTCGTGTTCCAGTCCGAAGTGCTGTTTCCGCCGGGCGAGGCGACGGTTTCCGCTGAGGGAACGGCAACGCTCGATCAGCTCGCGGGCGCGATCAAGCAGCTCGAGACCGAAATTCCGTCGGACATCAATTGGGTGCTGCGCGTCGACGGCCACACCGACAAGCGGCCGATCAACACGCCGGAGTTTCCGTCAAACTGGGAGCTCTCGGCGGCGCGCGCCATCACGGTCGTCAAATATCTGGTGTCGCAGGGCGTCGCGCAGCAGCACCTCGTTCCTGCCGGCTTCGGCGACAGCCGCCCGATCGACCCCGGCGACAGCGACGAGGCTTATGCGAAGAACCGGCGCATCGAGTTCAAGCTGACAGACGGCTGACGCTCGACCCTATTCCCCCCGGCGAAATCCTGCTCGAGGAGTTTCTTGCATCGATGGGCATCAGCCAGACGCGGCTTGCCAGCGACATCGATGTGCCGGTGAGCGTGTGGCAGAGATCGTCAATGGACGGCGCAGCATTACCGCGGACACAGCGTTGCGGCTTGGTACCTATTTTGGGACCGCGCCGCAGATGTGGTTGAACCTGCAGGCGAGTTACGATCTGCGAGTGGCGGAGCAGAGTTATTGGCCGGAGGCCAAGGGGCGCATCCGCGCCGCGCCTGATCACTCCGCCGCGCGCGGCTCTTCGAGGCGGAACTGGAGGCGGGCGAGTTCGGCGTAGCGGCCGCCTTTGCGGACGAGTTCGTCGTGCGTGCCCTGGTCGATGATGCGGCCCTTGTCGAGGACAAGGATGCGGTCGGCGTCGCGAATGGTGGCGAGGCGGTGCGCGATGGCGAGCGTCGTACGGCCCTGCATCAGATGTTCGAGCGCCATCTGGACCAGGCGTTCGCTCTCCGCATCGAGAGCGGATGTCGCTTCGTCGAGCAGCAGGATCGGGGCGTCCTTGAGCAGCGCGCGGGCGATGGCGAGGCGCTGCTTCTGACCGCCCGACAGCATGACGCCGCGCTCGCCGACCATCGAGTCGTAGCCATTCTCGAGCTCGATGACGAAATCGTGCACCAGCGCCGCGCGGGCGGCGTTCTCAACTTCCGCGAGCGTCGCGTCCGGTTTGCCGAAGCGGATATTGTCGGTGATGGTGCCGGCGAAGATTGTCGGCTCCTGCTCGACATAAGCGAAGTGGTGGCGGAGGTCGGAGGGCGCAACCGACCGGATGTCGACGCCATCAACCAGAATGCGGCCGCCGGTGACGTCGTAGAAGCGCTGGGCGAGCGCGAAGACGGTGCTCTTGCCGGCGCCGGAGGCGCCGACCAGCGCGACGGTCTCGCCGGCCTTCACCGCGAAACTCAGATCGGTCAGCACCTGCTCGTTGTCGCGCGTTTCATAGGCGAAGTTCACCGCCTCGAAGGCGAGCGTGCCGCGCGCCGGCACCGGCAGGGCAACGGGATTTGCAGGCACCAGAATGCCGGGCTTGGTGTCGAGAATTTCGATCAGCCGCTCGGTGGCGCCGGCGACGGTCTGCAGCGAGCCCATGACCTCGGAGATCGAGGCGAGGGCGTTGGTCGCCATGATCGTGTAGATCATGAACTGGGTGAGCTGGCCGGTGCTCACGGTGCCGTCGAACACCAGCTTGGCGCCCCACCAGACCAGCGCTACGACGCCGACGACAACACCGAACATGATGCCGCCGACCATGGCGGCGCGACCGCCGAGGCGGGACACTTCGGCCTGGTAGGATTCCTCCGCCCGGTCGCCGTAGATTTGCGACTGGAACGGCTCCTGGACGAAGCTCTTGATGGTTTTGCTGGCGCCGAGCGTTTCGGTGGCCATTGCCGACATCTCGGCGAGCGCGTCCTGGGTGCGGCGCGACATGCGGCGTAGCCGGCGGGCGAGGATGATCACCGGGATGATGACGGCTGGCGCGATGACGACAACACCGAGCGCCAGGAACCAACTGGTGAGGAACATCAGCACCACGGCGCCGATGATGGTGACCATACCGCGCAGCGTCATCGACAGGCTCGAGCCGATGGCGCCGCGGATTGTCGCCACGTCGCCATTGAGGCGCGATGTCAGCTCGCCGACGCGGTGCATATCGTAGAAGGTGGCATCAAGCGTCAGCAGATGATCGAACACAGCACGCCGCAGATCGGTCAGTACGCGTTCGCCGAGGACGGAGACGAAGTAGAAGCGGCCGGCGCTGGCGAGGGCAACCACCGCGGCGACGCCGATGATCAGCCAGCTGTAGCTGGTGAGGATCTGGAGGTTTTTCTCGACGAAGCCGAGATCGACGACCTTTCCCGCCAGTGCGGGAATGATCAGGGTCGAGACGGCCGCGACGATCAGGAACCCGAGCGTCAGGAGCAGGCGCCCGCGATAGCGAAGGACAAAAGGCACAAGCCGGCGCAGCGGCTGCAGCGATTTGGGGTCGACGCGTTGCTGCGCTTCGCCAATGCGGCCAAGCCGCGGCGCGGTGCCGCTTTTCCCGATAGTCTTTGAATCGCTTGGCAAGGTGCCCCGATATAGGCAGATGCTCGGAGCGCCGCAACCCGGCTGCTCGGTGCCATGCCCCCTTGCCGCATCCACGGTTTTTCTGTAGAGACCCGACCAAATTCCCGTTTACGGCTCACCGGGCGCTTTGGGCGCCCGTTTGATTTGAGGTATGCCATGAAAAAAGAGATCCACCCGGACTACCACATGATCACTGTGGCGATGACCGACGGCACCACCTACCAGACGCGCTCGACCTACGGCAAAGCCGGCGAGACGCTGCAGCTCGACATCGACTCCAAGACCCATCCGGCCTGGACCGGCGTGACGGGCAATTTGCTCGACCGCGGTGGCCGCGTCAGCCGCTTCAACGAGCGCTTCAAGGGCCTCGGGATCTAACTTCCGTTGCTGCGATGGTTTTGAAAAACCCGGCCTCGGCCGGGTTTTTTGTTGCATCGCCGCCGAAGACGGCTTGGCCCGTGGCTAGCTGCTGAGCTTGCCGAAGGCGGCCTTGAGCCTTGCGAGCTGGTCGCCGATCGAGCCTTCGGTGCTGGGTGGCGTCGCATCGGAGATGCCGCCGCGTTCGAGGCGATCGAACTGCAGGACCCGCTCGAACAGCCGGTCGCCCTGGGCGATGTAGGTGCGGAGCCGCTCGGGCAGGGTGGCGAAGCCGGGGCCGCCGCGTTCCGCCGGCGTCGCGGAAAACTTCACTTTTTCCTTTTCAACGCGGGCGTTCTCGACGGTGATCTCGCCTTCGTTGACAGCGCGCTGCAGCAGTAGCCAGGAGGCGATCTGCATCAACCGGGTGGTGAGCCGCATGGATTCGGTGGCGTAGGTGAACGAAGTTTCGCGGGTGAGGCCGCGGCTTTCGGTGCGCCCATCGCCGTCGAGATAGGCGGCGACATCCTCGATCAGCGCCATGCCCTCCTTGTAGAGGGCGCTGAAGCCACCCGACGCCACGATCCGCGGCCCGAGGGCGACGGCCGGATTGTCGTTGCGATCAGTCATTGCGATCAGCCATGGCACCACCGGTGGAGCGCTGCTGGCCCCTGGGTATTTGTGCCACGCTCGGCATTGAGGGAGGCTTAATGAAGGCGATGCCGGCCTGCAAAAGAAAAAGAGCCGTCAAAACTGGCGGCTCTCGGAAGTTAACAGGGAGGCGTCAAACAGAGGGAGAAACCGCTCTGCAAAGTCCAAACTGGACAAGCATCAAATTAACCCTAAGAAGTTAATCATCCGTTAACGCGTAGAACTTTCGTAACCTTGCTGAGGTGTGACCGGCGCCTGCAGGCGCCGGCCGTCAGTTCAGGCGATGTTCGAGAAGCAGTGATTGGTCTTGGGGATACCTGCCGCAAGAGCTGCGAGATCCGGCACTTCGTCGCCCGGCCAGCAGGTCGAGCGGCACGAAGAAACTGCCATGTTCGCCGGTTTCCCTGATCTGCCAGACAACCTGCGTGCCTTGCCGGATCTTGGCGTCACCGATATTGCGAACTTCGGGTCGTCGGGGAGCCGTTTCGGATCGCGTGAGACGCGGCAACGTCGGTTCGGGTCTTGCTGCACCATCGTGGACGACGAAACCTTGCGGCTGCCGACCGAAGCCTGAGGTCGGCTTCACAACCTCCGGCCAGCCCACTATAAGGCGCGACCGAATTTCAACGTCCATCGAGGGGGATGTCCGCATGGCCGGCCATTCGCATGCCAAGAATATTATGCACCGCAAGGGCAAGAGCGACGCCGCTCGCTCGAAGGTGTTTTCCAAACTGGCGCGGGAAATCACCGTCGCCGCCAAGCTCGGCGCCCCAGACCCGGCGTTCAATTCGCGGCTGCGTCTCGCGGTGCAGTCCGCCCGTGGCCAGTCGATGCCGCGCGAGAACATCGAGCGCGCCATCAAGAAGGCACAGGGCGCAGATGGCGAGAACTATGAGCAGATCCGCTACGAAGGCTACGGCCCCGGTGGCGTCGCAATCATCGTCGAGGCATTGACCGACAACCGCAACCGCACCGCCTCGAACGTCCGCTCGACCTTCTCCAAGAACGGGGGCGCGCTCGGCGAGACCAACTCGGTGGCCTTCATGTTCGACCGGGTTGGCGAGATTTCCTATTCCGTCAAAGTCGGCAGCGCCGACAAGGTGATGGAAGCGGCGATCGACGCCGGCGCTGACGACGTCGAGTCCGATGAAGACAGATACGAAGGCGGCCACACGATCTACACGTCGTTCGAGAGCATGATGGATGTCGCCGCGGCGCTCGAGAAGAGCCTCGGAGAAGCGGAATCGGTGAAAGCTGCCTGGCGGCCGCAGAACAACGTTCCAGTCGACGGTGACAAAGGTGCGACACTGATCAAGCTGATCGGCCTGCTCGAGGACGACGACGACATCCAGGACGTCTACGCCAATTTCGAGATGAGCGACGAGGATATGGCGAAGCTCGAGGGCTGAGCGACCGCGGGGGCAAATGGGGAAGGGGCGCATCGAGGCATTCAGCGACGGCGTGCTGGCGGTGATCATCACCATCATGGTGCTGGAACTGCACGCGCCGCATTCCGCCGACCTCGCCGCCTTGCTCGAGGACGCGCCGGCGTTCTTCGCCTATGTGCTGAGCTTCATCTTCATCGGCATCTACTGGAACAACCACCACCATCTGTTCCACACGGTCCAGCACGTGAATGGCGGGATCATGTGGGCCAACAATTTCCTGCTGTTCTGGCTGTCGCTGGTGCCGTTCACCACCGACTGGATGGGCGAGAACCACTACGCGCTCTGGCCGGTGGTGATCTACGGCATCGTGCTGCTGATGGCGGGCGTGGCGTTCTATCTCGTCGCGCATTTGATCATCCGGCTGCACGGCAAGGATTCGGCTCTGGCGCAGGCGCTCGGCAACGACTGGAAGGGGATCGCGTCGCCGATCCTCTATGTTCTCGGCATCGCCAGCGCGTTCATTCACCCCTACATCGCCTGCGGCTTCTACGTGCTGGTTGCGGCCATGTGGTTTATCCCCGATCGACGGATCGAGCGCACGCTCGCCAAGTGAAGTGACGAGACGCTAGGGCGACGCAGCCGCGGCCTGGTCCGTCCCGGTCGCGCGGTTCGAGTTCGCCGGTTGATCGATGCTCGGTGGCATGCGGACCAGTTCGATCCGATTGCGCCCGGCGGACTTAGCGCCATAAAGCTGCTGGTCGGCGACGCGGAACAATTCGCCGAAATTGGCATGTCCGGCGACGCTGGCGCCGCCAATGCTGACTGACAGCGAGCAGGAGCCGCCGGCGGGGGCGAAGGCGATCTCGGCGACCGCCTCGCGGATGCGCTGGGCAATGTGGATGGCCGTGTCGAAGTCGGCACCTGGCAGGAAGACGCCGAACTCCTCCCCGCCGATCCGGCCGACCACGTCGTGCTCGCGCACGGCGGAACGGATGGTCGCAGCCAGCTCGCGCAAGGCGTCGTCGCCGGCTTCATGGCCGAAGCGATCATTGACGGATTTGAAGTGGTCGGCGTCGATGACCAGGAGCGCTCCGTCGCCCGGCTCGAGCAGGCTCGACGCGTCCGCCGTGAAGGCGCGGCGGTTGAGGCAGTCGGTCAGCCAGTCGGTCGAGGCAAGGATGTCGAGTTGAGCGTTGGCGGCGCGCAACTGCCGGTGACGCAGCATATGGTAAAAGGTCATCGGGCCACCGAGCACGATCGGCAACACGGTCGCGATGATCAGACCGATCTCGTTGATGCCCTGCGAGAAGGTGTCGAGCAGCCAGATCGACAGACCATCGGACAGTATAACGGAGATCGCCACCACCACCGCCGTCCAGGCAGCAATGGAGCGCCACGCCGCGTTGGGCAGGCGCCTGTCGATTTCAGCCATTCCGGTCACCACTGTCGCCCCGCGCGTCGCCGAGATAAGCGATGCCGCTGAACATCGGCTTCAGGGCATTAATAAAATGCGACTCAACCTGCAAACCGGAGATTTGTTGCCGTTTTGTTCACATAGCGCTTGGTAGGTTTTGCCGGACGGCTTAAGCCAAGGGACATGAGCAACATGGTGCGAATCATTGGCATCGATCCGGGCCTCAGGCGTTGCGGCTGGGGGGTCATCGAGAGCGAGGGCAACCGACTGCGTTTCGTCGCCTGCGGCACGATCATGCCGCCGGTCGATCTGCCGCTGGCCGAGCGGCTGGCGGCATTGCACGCGGGGCTCGTGGCATTGATCGAGGCGCACCGGCCGGATGAGGCGGCGGTCGAGGAGACCTTCGTGAGCGCCGGCGCGCGCTCGGCGCTACAACTCGGACAAGCGCGCGGCGTGGCGCTAATGACGCCCGCCGCGATGGGGCTCAAGGTCGGCGAATATGCTGCGAACCTCGTCAAGAAGTCCGTCGTCGGAACCGGCCATGCCGAAAAGACGCAGGTGCAGCTGATGATAAAGACCCTGCTACCCGCTGCGGACTTCAAGGGCGCCGACGCAGCCGACGCGCTCGCCATCGCCATCTGCCACGCGCACCACCGCGGCATGGCGGCGCTACGGGTCAGCGCATGATCGGCAAGCTCAGGGGGCTGATCGACGGCTTCGGCGACGACTATGTGCATATCGATGTGGGCGGAGTGGTCTACGAGGCATTCTGTTCGTCCAAGACCATGGCGGCACTCCCGACCGTGGGACACGCTGCGGTGGTTCACATCGAGATGATCGTGCGCGAGGACATGATCCGGCTCTACGGCTTTTCGACGCCGGACGAAAAAGCCTGGTTCACGACGCTGATGACGGTGCAGGGGGTGGGCGCGCGGGTCGCGCTGTCCGTGCTCTCGACGCTCAGCACCGGCGAACTCGCCAGCGCCATCGCTCTCCAGGACAAGGCGATGGTCGGCCGCGCCAATGGCGTCGGCCCGAAGCTTGCAACGCGGCTGGTCACCGAGCTCAAAGGCAAGGTGCCGACCGGGATCGGCATCGATGCCGGAACGCTCGGTCTGCAGCAGGCGCTCGGCGAAGGTACCGCGCGCTCGAACGTCGCCGACGCCGTCTCGGCGCTCAGCAATCTGGGCTACTCGAGCGCGCAGGCCAGCGCCGCCGTGGCGCGGGTGGTGAGCAAGGAGGGCGACGCAACCGAGACGGCGACGCTGATCCGGCTGGGGCTGCGGGAACTGGCGAGCTGATCCTTGCAGCCGAAGGCTTTCCTTACTATTCTCCCGGGTAAGGAATTTCCGTAGGAGTAAGGAATGGTTGCCAAGGTAAGAGAAAGATATCTGGGCAAGGTTACGTCCAAGGGTCAGACAACCGTGCCCAAGGAGGTCCGGGATTTTCTTGGTCTTGAGGAGGGTAGTCAGGTGGAGTGGACACTGGACGAGGAAGGTAAGGCCACGGTCAAGCCCCGGACGTTGAGGGCCGTCGACCTGCTGGGAATTCTGGGGCCGCCGCCAAACGGAAGGCATGTTACAATCGCCGAGATGAATGCCGCCACGGGGGAAGCTGTGTCGAAGCGGTTCAAGCGAAAGACGGCGCGTTGATTGGTGTCGATACCAACGTCCTGGTTCGGCTGTTTGTCGTCGACAATCCTCGCCAGTCGGAAGTCGCGGGGCAATTCTTCGCAAGCCGATCGAGTGCCAATCCGGCCTTCGTCAGTCTTGTGGTCGTTGCCGAGCTGGTCTGGTTGCTGAATGACACGTACGACTTTTCGCACGCCGCGATCGTAGGCGTCCTTGATAAGCTGCTGGCCAGCCCGGATTTCGCTCTTGAGCATCACGAGTTCGTCTCGGACGCTGTGATGATGGCGCAGCAAAAGAAGATCGACATCGCGGATTTCCTCATCGCGCGGACCGCGGTGGCGAATGGCAGCCGGGCCACGGTCACCTTCGATCAAAATGCCGCCAAGAGCATCCCCGGCATGGAGCTACTGAAGTGACCGCGCTGACTTCACCTGCCGCCGGCCGCGACGAGCCGCTGGATGTGTCGCTGAGGCCGAGCGGCTTTGCCGAGTTTATCGGGCAGGCGCAGGCGCGGGCCAATCTCGAGGTGTTCATCGCGGCTGCCAAGCAGCGGAAGGCGGCGCTCGACCATGTGCTGTTTGTCGGACCGCCAGGGCTTGGCAAGACGACGCTGGCGCAGATCGTGGCGCGCGAACTCGGTGTTGGGTTCCGGGCAACGTCAGGGCCGGTGATCGCCAAGGCCGGCGACCTCGCCGCGCTGCTGACCAATCTCGAAGAGCACGACGTACTGTTCATCGACGAGATTCATCGCCTCAACCCGGCGATCGAGGAAATTCTCTATCCGGCGATGGAGGATTACCAGCTCGATTTGATCATCGGCGAGGGTCCGGCGGCGCGCTCGGTGCGGATCGACCTCGCCAAATTCACGCTGATCGGCGCGACGACGCGGGCCGGGTTGCTGACGACGCCGCTGCGCGACCGTTTCGGCATTCCGGTGCGGCTCAATTTTTATTCACCGGAGGAACTGGTGCAGATCGTCGAGCGCGGCGCGCGGCTGCTCGGCATCGGCATGGCGCCGGACGGGGCGCTGGAGATCGCACGCCGCTCGCGCGGCACGCCGCGCATCGCCGGCCGGTTGCTGCGGCGGGTGACGGATTTTGCGCTGGTCGACGGCGCCAAGTCGATCACCCGGCAGGTCGCCGACAAGGCATTGCTTCGGCTCGATGTCGATGCGCGCGGGCTCGACCAGCTCGACCGCCGCTACCTTAAGACTATAGCGGAGTTCTACAATGGCGGGCCGGTCGGCATCGAGACAATCGCCGCGGCGCTGAGCGAGCCGCGCGATGCGCTCGAAGAGATCGTCGAACCCTATCTCATCCAGCAGGGCTTCATCCAGCGCACGCCGCGCGGCCGCATGCTAACCGCATTGGCGTTCACGCATCTCGAGCTACCGGTACCACAGGGCTTTGTCGGCGTGCAGGCGAGCCTGTTCGAGGAGCCGGGAGACGGTGAGGCGTAAGCGATGACACGCCGCTTCCCCTGGCTGACTCTCGTCGTCTTCGCCACAACTTCGGCGGTAACGGCGGCGATGTACGTCTGGCCGCAGATCGGGCCGTCGCTCGAGCGCGATCCCGCGATGCTGCATGGCGAGTGGTGGCGGTTCGTCACGACCTGGCTGGTGCTGACCGATGGCTGGCCGCAGATCGTGATCAACTCGGTCGGCCTGCTGGCGTTCGGCATCGGCGTCGAGCGGCAGATCGGCCGGCTGTGGTGGGGTATCGGCTATATCGTCGCGGGTCTTGCGGGCGAGGTCGCGGGCATCTTCTGGCAGCCGGTGGGCGGCGGCAATTCTGTGGCGATCTGCGGACTGATCGGGCTCTATTCGATCTGGCAGATGGGCCGCAAAGAATTGCCGACCGTCGCGCAATATCTCAGCACCGTGGTGTGGGGCGCTATCGGGCTCTGGCTGTTCTTCAGCGCCGATATTCATGGCGCGGCACTGCTCGCCGGCTTCGGCGTCGGCGGCGCGGCGTTCGTCCTCGACGATCGGCGCGAGCAGGCGCAGGCAAAGCCGGGGACATAGTGGCCGGCATCCGGCCGGGGAGAGACGCGTTGAGCAAAAGCCATCGGCACGAGGTGCGGGTCTACTACGAGGACACCGACTTTTCCGGTAACGTCTATCATGCGGCCTACCTGCATTTCTTCGAACGGGGCCGGACGGAGTTTTTGCGCGCCGAGGGCATCCATCATTCGGAGCTGATGCGAGACGGTATCGCGTTCGCGGTGCGCTCGATAGAGATCGATTTTCCCCGTGCCGCCCATATCGACGATCTGCTGGTGGTCGATACGGCGGTTGCCGAAATCAGCGGGGCGCGGCTCACGCTCGACCAGTCGATCGAGCGCCGCGATGAGCTGATCGCCCGGGCCAAAGTGGTGGTGGTCGCCATCAAGGACGGCAAGGCCGCACGCCTGCCGCGCGCGGTGCTCGAGGCGTTCGGCCGCTAGGCCGCCGGCGGTCCGTCGAGATCAGGGGCGGACGGGCTTCGCCTGGCCGCGGATTTCGCCGTCCGGATTCTTGGCGGTGTGCAGCACGACGTACCAGCGCTGGTCCTTGAGCTGGCCGAACTGCGCGGCGGTCAGCACCATCGAGCCGCTGATAGGGCTGGCAAACGGTGAGGTGACGGGGAAGACAATGTCGGCGTTGGCGCCGGCCCTGGCCGGACCATGGAAGTCTGCGGCGATGACGTCGCCGCTCAGGCCGGTATAGGTGATGGTCCAGGTGAAGGTCTGGTTGCTGCTGTCGTATTTGCCGTCGAGTTCGCCCGTGCCCGTCGAATCGGTGGCCGGCAGCATGGAGGCAGCGTCGAGAATGGCAAGAAACGGGATGACGCCGGCATAGGCCGGCACGGCACCGGCGAGCAGGGCGAGCGACACCGCGGCGGTGAGCACTTTGACGGACTGGAACATCGGGAGGCTACCTCGAAAAGTCAGGAAGATTGGTGGGGATGCTAGGCGGCGGCACGATGCCGGGCAACGGGGTCATTAGCGCGCTTTTCCGTCGCAGACTCCAATTCTTAACTTTTGATTGACCATAAATGCGGCAGGTCTATCGGGTGTACCGCAAAGCGCCGGAAATCCGGGCTTTCTCTTAAATTTGACAAATTCTGACCGCATCCGGACTGCTTATCGTCGCATCGCTTTTGGATGCTTCGGGGGCCGGTCCGGTGAGGACCGAGACGAGGATCTTTCATGACGCCTGAGAATACTCGCCCGGAAGGGCCGCACCCGATGACGCGGTGGGGTGTAATTTTGCTGGCGGCTCTCGCCGTCGGCGTGGTGGGACTCAGCGTGCCGGCACTGGCGCAGGATTTGGCGTCGTCCGCCAGCGTGGTCACCGATGTGACGACGCCCGAAGCGGTGCCGAACTTTTCGCTACTCGGGCTGTTCCTCCAGGCAGACTGGATCGTCAAGATCGTGATGATCGGTCTGCTCGGGGCGTCGGTCTGGTGCTGGGCGATCATCGTCGACAAGTCGATGCTGTATGGCCGCGCCGGTCGCCAGATGAATGCCTTCGAGCGGGTCTTCTGGTCTGGCCAGTCGCTGGAGGATCTCTACCAGCAGACCGCCGAGCGACCCTCGATGGGGCTGGCCGCAATCTTCGTCGCCGCGATGAAGGAATGGAAGCGCAGCCACGAGCAGAACGCCGCGAGCTATCTCGGCATGCAGGCGCGTCTCGACAAAGTCCTCGACGTCGCCATCTCGCGCGAGAGCGAGGGGCTCGAAAAGCGCCTTGGCTTCCTTGCGACGGTCGCGTCCTCATCGCCCTTCATCGGCCTTTTTGGCACGGTATGGGGCATCATGAATTCGTTCACCTCAATCGCCGCCAGCAAGAGCACCAATCTCGCCGTGGTGGCGCCCGGCATCGCCGAGGCGCTGTTCGCCACGGCACTGGGCCTGCTCGCCGCCATTCCGGCGACCATCGCCTATAACAAGCTCTCGGCGGATTCGAACAAGCTGATCAGCCGGCTCGAAAGCTTTGCCGACGAGTTCGCCACGATCCTCTCCCGTCAGCTCGAAGCGCGGGGCAAGTAAGCGATGGCGATGGCGATCGCACAGGGCGGCGGAGGCGGGCGGCGGCGCGGGCGGCGCGGCGCCAAAAAGCCGATGTCCGATATCAACGTCACCCCGATGGTCGACGTCATGCTGGTGCTGCTGATCGTCTTCATGGTCGCGGCGCCGCTGCTGACCGTCGGCGTACCGATCGACCTGCCGCAGACCAAGGCGAAGGAACTCAACACCGAGTCGAAGCCAATCACGGTGTCCATCACGCCGGCCGGCGATCTCTATCTCGGCGACAAGTCGACGACGATCGACACGCTCGTCGCCGACATCACGGCGCAGGCGGCGGCCGGCACGGACGAGCGCATCTATGTGCGCGGCGACCAGACGGCGAACTATGGCGCGGTGATGAAAGTGATGGGCGTGCTCAGCGCCGGAGGCTTCTCCAAGATCGGGCTGATCACCGCGCAGGATCAGGTGAAATAGGGCAATGAAGACCGGTGTCACCACCTCGGTCATCGCCCACGCCGCACTGCTGATCATCGCGATCGTGGGGCTGGGGTCGGCCAAGCCGCTGCAGCCCGAAGTGGTGGAATCGATCGCGGTCGATCTGGTGCCGATCTCCGACATCACCAACATTCGCGCCGGCTCGCTGCAGAGCAAAGTCGTGCAGACCGACACGCCGGCGATCGTCGAGACGCAGAAGCCGGCGCAACTCGCGCAGAAGGCCGGCAACACCGAGGACGACCAGCCGACGCCGGAGGAGACCGACAAGTCGACGCCGGCGCCGGTGGTCAATACGGCGCCCGATCCGACGCCGACCCCGCAGCCGGTCAAGGAACCCGATCCGGTAAAGACGCCAACCCCGGTTCCGCAGCCGGTCGCTGCGCCCGATCCGGCGCCATCGCCCGTCGAGGAACAGCCGCAGCAGGAAGTTGCCGCCGATACGGGCGACACGCCGGCGCAGAACGTCGCGCCGATGCCGGTGACGCGCCCGGCGCAGTTGCAGAAGGCGCCGGCGAAGCCGACGCCGGTAACCAAGACGGCCGACGTGACGCCGAAGAAGGACCCGACGCCCAAGACGCAGACCGACCAGAGCGACAAGAAACCGGATCCGCAGGCCAAGCCCGCCGACCAGGTGGCGGAGCTGATTAACTCGGAGAAGTCGCGCGGCGCGGTCAGCGGCGACGGCGGCTCGCCAACGCTCGGCAAGACCGACGGCAAGTCGTCGACGCTCAGCCAGTCGCAGATCGATGGGCTGATCGCCAAGATCAAGACCTGCATGAGCGTGCCGCCCGGCGCCGCCGAGGCGGGCATTACGGCGCAGCTGCATTTCTTCATCGACGCGTCGGGCAACGTCTCGGGCATGCCCGACGTCCTCAGTGCCGAGCCGACGCAGCTCGACCGGGCGCTGGCCTCGGCGGCGCAGCGCGCGGTGTTGCGCTGCGTGCCCTATCCGATGGCCGCCGGCCAGGAAGTCCAGGCGACATTCGACCCGCGCGAGCTGACATGAGACAACGCGCCCCATGAATTCGAAGGAGACCACCATGCACGCAATCACCCGGCGCCATTTGCTGAAGCTTGGGCTCGCGAGCGGCGCTTTGCTGGCGGCCGGATCGCCCGCGCAGGCACTGGTCAGCATCGTGGTCAGCGGTGGCAATTTCACGCCGCTGCCGATCGCCATTCCCGACTTTGCGTCGTCCGATCCGAGCTTCGGCAAGGAGATTGCTGACATCGTGCGCGCCAATTTGTCCCGCTCGGGATTGTTCGCACCGCTCGATCCGGCACAGCTGCCCTCGCCGGTGGGCGATGTCAACAACACGCCCGACTTTGCGGCCTGGCGCGGCGTCAACGTCGATGCGCTCGTGATGGGGCAGGTCGAGCGCGGCGGCCAGATCCAGTCGTCGATGCGGGTATGGGACACGGCGGCGGCGCAGCAGGTGGTCGGCAACAGCTATAACGCCGATCCACAAAGCGAGCGACGCATCGGCCACATTGTGTCCGATGCGATCTACGCCTCGCTCGCTGGCGAGGGCGGCTACTTCGACTCGCAGGTGGTGTTCATCGCCGAGAGCGGACCGAAGGCCAACCGCAAGAAGCAGCTGGCAATCATGGACCAGGATGGCTTCAACGTGCAGGTGCTGAGCGACGGCGCGGCACTGACCCTCGGACCCTCGCTCAGCAACGACCGCTCGATGATCACCTATACGAGCTACGAGGACGACAACCCGCAGGTGTTCGTTGCGCAGCTCGGCGGCAAGTCGAAGCGGCTGATCGCTAACGCGCCGATGTCGTTTGCGCCGCATTTCTCGCCGGACGGCGGGACGATCGCGTTCTCGGTCAGCAATGGCGGCGTCACCAATATCTACGCCGCCGGGGTGAGTGGCGCCAAGCCGGTGCAGCTGACTTCGGGAGCCGAGATCGACACCGCGCCGTCCTATTCGCCTGACGGCAGTAAGATCGTGTTCGAGTCGGATCGCGGCGGACAGCCACAGCTCTACGTGATGAGCGCCAGCGGCGGCGGCGCGCAGCGCATTTCTTACGGCGACGGCACCTATTCGACGCCGGTCTGGTCGCCGAAGGGGGACCTCATCGCCTACACCCGCCAGGCCAACGGCAATTTTCAGATCGGCACAATGAAACCCGACGGGTCGGGCGAGCGCATCCTCGTCGACAGCTTCCACGCCGAGGGGCCGACCTTCTGTCCGAACGGTCGCGTCATCATGTTCTTCCGCGATCCGGGCGGGGATTCCGGCCCGGGACTGTGGACGGTCGACATCTGGGGCCGCAACGAGCAGCAGATCAAGATGGAGACGTTCGCGTCGGACCCGAACTGGGGATCCCTCCGGACGTAGCGCTCATGCCGTTTGCCAACCGCCGGCCCGGCGTTGCCGACATCCTCTACGTCATGGCGACGGAGCTTGAGTATGGGCCGGCGCTGAAGAGCCGCATCACGCCGCTGATCACCGGCGTCGGGCCCGTCGAGGCGGCGGTGTCGCTGACCGAGCACCTGACGCGACTGTCGGTCGACGACAAGCTGCCGCTGCTGGTCGTGTCGCTCGGCTCTGCCGGCTCGGCGCAACTCGAGCAATGCGGGCTCTACCAGGCGAGCGAAGTGTCGTGGCGCGACATGGACGCGACCGTGCTCGGTTTCGAGCGGGGGGTGACGCCGTTCCTCAACGAGCCGGCGACGCACCGGCTCGGACCGTTCGTGCCGGGGATACCGACGGCGACGCTCTCGACAGGCGCTAATGTGGTCAGCGGCCGCGGCTACGATCCGATCGTCGAGCACATGGTCGACATGGAAACCTATGCGGTACTGCGCGCTTGCCAGCGCTTCGGCCTGCCGATCATCGCGCTCCGCGGCATCTCCGACGGCGACCAGGAACTGGGTACGCTGGCCGGCTGGACGCAGTATCTCGGTATCATCGACGTGAAGCTCGGCGAAGCAGTCGACCGGCTCGAGGCGGCGGTGGCCGAGGGCACGCTGGCGTGGGAAAGTTGATTGCCGGTGCACAAATACAACACGGTCCAAAAGGCCGGATTTCCGCCACATTTGGGCCGCGTTGAGCATCAATTAACCAGTCCAACCAACCCGGCCTTAAGATAACGCCGAGTAAAAAGCGGCTTCCAAATCTTCCATTTTAGGAGAGCAACCCGGATGCGTTCTACAACGCCCATTTTCGGACTTTTGCGCGCAGCCGCACTGGTCGTTCTCGTCGTCGCCCTGGCCGCCTGCGGCCGCAATGGCACCGGCGTCGGCAATATCGGACCTGGCGGCGGCCCGCCGGGCAGCCAGCAGGAATTCCTCGTCACGGTCGGCGATCGTGTGTTCTTCGACACCGATTCGTCCGAGCTGACGGCCACATCGACGGCGACGCTCGACAAGCAGGCCGTCTGGCTCAACCACTACAGCAACTACAAGATCCTGATCGAAGGCCACGCCGACGAGCGCGGCACCCGCGAGTACAACATCGCGCTCGGCGCCCGCCGTGCGTCGGTGGTGGTGAACTACCTTGTCAGCAAGGGCGTGAGCGCCTCGCGCATCACCTCGAAGTCGTTCGGCAAGGAACGGCCGGTTGCCATTTGCGACGATATCTCGTGCTGGTCACAAAACCGCCGCGCTGTGACGGTCATCCAGTAATTGTGACGGCGCTTCGGCGCCGGCACGGAGGCATAAGCGCCGGGTACCCGCGTAATTGGGGCCCGGCGCTTTCTTTTTGTCGAAATTCAAGGCTAATCCACGCACATCATTCAGCGTGTCGTTCGGCATTACCCACGGAGATCGATTGTGCGTCTATCCCTTGAGAAGGGGGCGGCGCGGGGGCTACTGGCCTTCGCGATTGTCCTAGCCGCGGGCGTGTTTGCCCCCGAGTTCGTTTTCGCCAACAGCGCCGGGCAGGGGCTCGACCTGTTGAGCAGTACGTCTCGACTCGCCGCGCCGCTGCCGCCTGCCGATATCGGCGACGGCGCGCCGGTGATGGTCGCGCAGGCGCAGAATGCGGCGCAGCTCACCGTCCGGATCCAGGAGCTCGAGGACACGGTCCGCACGCTCACCGGGCAGGTCGAGGGGCTGCAGTTCCAGCTCACGCAGATGCAGGAGCTGATCCAGAAGCAGTCGGACGACAATGAATTCCGTTTCCAACAGCTCGAAGGCGGTGCCGGAAAAAAAAGTAGTGCGGTGACGCAATCCGGCGGCGCGACGCCGACCGGCGCGTTGCCGCAGCCAGCGACGGGCAAGCCGACAACAGATACTGCGGCCGTCGAGCCGCCTGCCAAGACGGTTGAGCCGGCTGCCAAGGTGCCGGAGTCGACCACGACGCCGCCGGCGAACGTGCCGGACGCGGCCAGCGCATCGGCCGACGATCTAGGACAGTCCGCCGATCCGCTGGTCGGCAAAGGCGGCGACGGCACACAGCCGAGCACCGCGGAGCTTGGCACGTCGCCGGCGGAGAACGGCAAGCCGCTCAACCTCAACCTGGACAGCAGCCAGCCACTTTCGGACGGCGATGCCGAGGCACAGTACAAGGCCGGATACGACGCGATCGTGCGCGGCGACTATGCCTTCGCCGAGGACCAGTTCCGGCAGTTCATCGCGCTCTACCCGAAGGATCCTCAGGCGCCTGACGCGACCAACTGGCTGGGCGAAGCGCTGCTGCAGCGCCAGGCTTATGACGATGCGGCGGACGTGCTGTTGACCGGCTTCCAGAACTACGAGAAGTCGGCCCGCGCGCCGGACATTCTGCTGAAGCTCGGCATCGCGCTCGCCGGGGCAGGGCAGCAGGACACGGCGTGCCGGACGTTCTTCGAAGTATCGAAGCGCTATCCGAAGCAGCCGGCGGCGTTCAACCAGCGCCTCGCCGACGAAAAGACGAAGGCCCAATGCCCGGTGTGAGTGAGCTCGACATCGCCGCTCTCTTCGAGCCCGTCTCGAGGCTCAGGAAGATCGGTCTCGCCGTCAGTGGCGGGCCTGATTCGCTTGCGTTGTTGGTCCTCGCTGTCGAGTGGGCCCGCGCCGAGGGGCGGCCCGACCTGGTAGTCTACACCGTCGATCACGGGCTTCGGCCGGAAGCGGCGCACGAAGTGGCGATGGTGGCGACTGAGGCACAGAGCTTCGGCCTCGCCGCCCGAGTGCTGCGCTGGGAGGGCGAGAAGCCCGAGACCGGTGTCCAGGCCGCGGCGCGCAAGGCGCGCTACGGCATGATGGCGGAAGCCATGGCTGCCGACGGCAGCGAAATCCTGTTGACGGCGCACCATCTGGGCGACCAGGCCGAGACGGTGCTGATGCGGCTGGCGCATGGCAGCGGCATCGAGGGGCTGCGCGGCATGGATGCGTTCGCGACCGTCGAAGGCTGCAAGCTGTTCCGACCCCTGCTCGGCGTCGAGCCGGAAGAGCTGACGGCGATCGTCAAGGAAGCGGGGCTGACGCCGGCGCTCGATCCGAGCAATCGCGACCGGCACTATGAGCGCGTCCGCTGGCGCCAGATGCTGCCGCAACTGGAGGAACTCGGACTCGATTTGCGCCGGCTCGGAACGTTCGCGACGCGGATGGCCGAGGCAGACGCGCTGATTGGTGCGGAAGCGGACGATGCGTGGACCACCCTGGTGCATCGCGGCCCGGACGGCGATGCCGCTTTTCCACATGCCGGATTTGCGACTCTGCCGCGCGTCGTCGGCGTACGATTGCTCGGCAAGGTGCTGCGTTCGGTCGGTGGCGACAGGAAGCCGCATGCGCTTGGAACGCTCGAAAGCCTGCAGGACCGGCTGACGCTGCGGGCGCCGCTCAAACCCGCGACGCTGCATGGCTGTGTGCTGTCGAGCGATGGATTGACCGTCACCGTGCGGCGCGAAGGGGCGCGGCGCGACGCCTCGGCGCTCATCACGAATTAACCGCTGACAGGCACAAACGTGGACTTTCCGGGCGTCGAGGCGCACCCTCGCGCCCTTGTAACGCCTTAGTGCGGGGCTTACATTCGCCCATTCACCGGCAGCGCTCCCCCGGCCGGTCATCCAGGACAGATTGATGAACGTCAATTTCCGCAACTTCGCCATCTGGCTCGTCATCCTCTTTATGTTGATGGGCCTGTTCCAGGTGTTCCAGTCCTCGACGCGTTCCATCTCGGTTGCCGACAAGAGCTACAGCCAGTTCATCACCGACGTGGACGCCGGATCGGTCACTTCGGTGACGATCGTCGACAATCTGGTGCAGGGCGTTCTCAAGGACGGCTCGCGGTTCGAAACCGTCATCCCGAACAATACCGATATCGTCACGCGTCTCGAAGACCGCGGCGTGCAGATCACCGCCAAGGCTCCCGATTCGAGCCCGTTCTGGTCCATCCTGCTCAGCTCGTGGCTGCCGTTCCTCGTGATCATCGGCGTCTGGTTCTTCTTTATCCGTCAGATGCAGGGTGGCGGCCGTGGCGGCGCGATGGGCTTCGGCAAGTCGCGCGCCAAGCTGCTGACGGAGACCCACGGCAAGGTGACGTTCGAGGACGTCGCCGGTGTCGACGAGGCCAAGCAGGATCTCGAGGAAATCGTCGAGTTCTTGCGTGACCCGGGCAAGTTCCAGCGGCTGGGCGGCCGTATCCCGCGTGGCGTGCTGCTGGTCGGGCCGCCCGGCACAGGTAAAACGCTCATTGCGCGCGCCGTCGCGGGCGAAGCCAATGTGCCGTTCTTCACCATCTCGGGTTCCGACTTCGTCGAAATGTTCGTCGGCGTCGGCGCGAGCCGTGTGCGCGACATGTTCGAGCAGGCGAAGAAGAATGCGCCGTGCATCATCTTCATCGACGAAATCGACGCGGTCGGCCGTCACCGCGGCGCCGGCCTCGGCGGCGGCAATGACGAGCGCGAGCAGACGCTGAACCAGTTGCTTGTCGAGATGGACGGCTTCGAGGCGAATGAGGGGATCATCCTCATCGCCGCGACCAACCGGCCTGACGTGCTCGACCCGGCGCTGCTGCGTCCCGGCCGCTTTGACCGCCAGGTCGTGGTGCCGAACCCGGACGTGCAGGGCCGCGAGAAGATCCTCAAGGTGCACGTGCGCAAGGTGCCGCTGGCTCCCGATGTGGACCTCAAGGTACTGGCTCGCGGGACGCCCGGTTTCTCGGGCGCTGACCTTATGAACCTCGTCAACGAGGGAGCGCTCCTCGCGGCTCGCCGCAATAAGCGTTTCGTCACCATGGCCGAGTTCGAGGACGCCAAGGACAAGCTGATGATGGGTGCCGAGCGCCGCACCCTCAGCCTGACCGACGAGGACAAGAAGCTCACCGCTTACCACGAGGCGGGCCATGCCCTTCTCGCGATCAAGATGGACGCCTCCGATCCGATCCATAAGGCGACGATCATCCCGCGCGGTCGTGCGCTGGGCATGGTGATGCGCCTGCCGGAACGCGATCAGGTGTCGCTGACCCGCCGCAAGGCCTATGCCGACCTCGCGGTCGCCATGGGTGGCCGCGTCGCCGAAGAGGAAATCTTCGGCTACGAGAAGGTGACCTCGGGCGCTTCCGCCGACATCAAGATGGCCACGGGCCTGGCTCGTGCGATGGCGACGGAATGGGGCATGTCCGACAAGCTCGGGCCGCTGCTCTATGGCGACAACCAGGACGAGGTATTCCTCGGCCGCTCGATGATGCAGCGTCAGGTCCATATGTCGGACGAGACGCAGCAGGTGGTCGACGCGGAAGTTAAGCGCTTCGTCGAGGAAGGCTACACCACGGCGCAAACGGTGATCCGCGAGAATATCGACGGGCTCCACACCATCGCCCAGGCGCTGCTCGAATACGAGACGCTGACCGGCGACGAGATCCGCAATCTCATGGACGGCATCCCGCCGGTGCGCGAGGACGGGGCCGATCTGGCGCCGAAATCGACCGGTGTGCCGTCGGCCGGCAAGACAGTGCGCAAGCGGCCCGACGCCGAGCCCGATGGCGCGCCTGAGCCGCTGCCCGGCGCCTGAGCCGCAACAAATCTTCCAGGGCCGCCTTCGGGCGGCCCTTTTGATTCAGTGGATTAACCGCAGATCGACCGGGGATTCCGCGACGACGATGAACTGCGCTATGATCACGGAATATTGAGGGAGCACGCATAATGGCGCGGAAATACTTTGGGACCGACGGAATTCGCGGGCTTGCCAATGGCGACAAGCTTACTCCTGAACTGGCGCTCAAGGTGGGCATGGCAGCTGGGCTCAAATTCGTGCGCGGCGACCACCGCAACCGCGTGGTGATCGGCAAGGACACACGGCGTTCCGGCTATATGATCGAGAACGCGCTGGCGGCCGGCTTCACCGCGGTGGGGATGGATGTCTATTTCCTTGGCCCGATGCCGACGCCCGCCGTCGCCATGCTGACGCGGTCGCTACGCGCCGATCTCGGCGTCATGATCTCGGCCTCGCACAACCCGTTTGAAGACAACGGTATCAAGATGTTCCGGCCGGACGGCTTCAAGCTCAGCGACGAGGTCGAGGCTGACATTGAAGATCTGGTGGACAGCGATCTGTCGGCGCGGCTCACCAAAGGCGAGAAGATCGGCCGGGCGCATCGCGACGAGGCGGCGCAGACGCGCTATATCGAATACGCCAAGCGCACGCTGCCCAAGAACATCGATCTATCGGGCCTTCGGGTCGTGATCGATTGCGCCAATGGGGCTGCCTACAAGGTCGCGCCGGTGGCGCTGTGGGAACTCGGGGCCGAGGTCTTCGCGATCGGCGTCGAGCCGGATGGCTTCAACATCAACGACAAAGTCGGCTCGACGGCGCCGGATGCGTTGCGCGCCAAAGTCAAGGAAGTCCGGGCGGATATCGGCATTGCGCTCGACGGCGACGCCGACCGGGTGATTATCGTCGACGAGCACGGCGAGGTTGTCGATGGCGACCAGTTGATGGCGGTGATCGCGCAATCCTGGCATGCCCGCGGCGGCCTCAGGGGTGGCGGCATTGTCGCCACCGTGATGAGCAATCTCGGACTAGAACGCTATCTTACCACGCTCGGCCTTAGCCTCGAACGTACCCAGGTGGGGGACCGCTATGTGCTCGAATCGATGCGGGCCAAGGGCTTCAACGTCGGTGGCGAGCAGTCGGGTCATATCATCCTCTCCGACTTCACCACCACCGGCGATGGCCTCGTGGCAGCGCTGCAGCTGCTGGCGGTGGCGAAGGAAGCGGGGCTCGCTGTGTCCGAGGTGTGCCGGCGCTTCGAGCGTGTGCCGCAGAGGCTGACCAGCGTCCGCTACAAGGCGGGCAAGCCGCTCGACCACAAGCTGGTCGTGCAGGTGATCGCCGAGAGCCGCGACCGGCTCGGCACGGAGGGCCGGCTGGTAATCCGAGAATCGGGCACCGAGCCGGTGATCCGGGTGATGGCGGAGAGCGACGACGCGGGGCTGGTCGATGCGGTAGTCGAGCAGATCGCGGCAACCATCAAGCAAGTCGCCTGACAGTCAAAGTCTTACCGGAATACTAAGAGCAACTCGGCGTAGGCGGCCGCAATGACCCACGAAGAAGCCTCTTCACCGGTGGTTAGGGTTAAGCCTTAGGGTTAAACCTGATTTAAGAAAGTTCCGGCATGCTTGAGTTCGATCGACGGGTGTCGTCGTGGCGAACTCAAGGATTTGTGACATGCGTATCTTCCTTATGGCGCTGCTGCTGATGGTCAGCGCCTTCATCGGTGCCCCGGCTCGCGCCGCGGACCTTCCCCAATATCCGGACGTGCAGGTGCCGGAAGTCGATTACGGCCTGCAGGGCTCGTTCTATCTGCGCGGCTCGGCCGGCCTCAACATGCTGACGACCCAGCAGCACGTCGACACGACGGGTTGCACCTGCCTGCCGCCGACCGGCGCGGGCTACGGCTACTCGATCGGCGCCGGTTTCGGTTACGAGGTCGGCAACGGCCTCCGCGTCGACGCCACGGTCGACTATCTGTCGAACGACGGCCTGACGGACGGCACCAACACGCTGCACCTGCGCGCCGGTGTTGCGCTCGCCAATGCCTACTACGATTTCCCGCTCTCGGGCGGCGGCTCAGCCGGTGGCGGCTTCGGTGCCTATCTCGGTGCCGGTGCCGGTGCGGCCCTTTACACCACGCACGTGACCGCGGCGGGCCCGACGCCGACCGACGGCGGCGGCTGGACCCCGACCGTGGCGGCAATGGCCGGCGTCACCTATGACGCGGGCGCCTGGGTGGCCGATGTCGGCTACCGCATGCTCTACATGCCCAAGATCAGCAACTACGTCCCGGGTGACACGTTCTATCTGAACGACAACCTCGTCCATGAGATCCGCGGCACCGTTCGCTACCGCTTCCAGTAAAACCTGCAACGACACCCGTCTTGCAACGGCGCCCTCGGGGGCGCCGTTGCTGTTTCTAGTCGCCGAGCTGGAACGCTTCGAAGCGGCTCAGCTCGTCCTCGATCAGCCGCTTGTGGGCGCGGGGGCGACCGGCATCGAGCCAGCGCCAGGACTGGATCAGGAGCTTTCCTGCTGCGCGGTCGGTCTTGAGGTCGAGCCCCGCGACGATCTCGTCGCCGACCAGCACCGGCAGCACGAAATAGCCGAACTGCCGCTTGTCCTTGGCAACATAGGCCTCGAACACGTGGTCGTAGCCGAAGAACGCCTTGAGCCGCCGGCGCTGGATGATCAGCGGATCGAAGGGCGAGAGAATGTGGACCAGCGGTGCGGCGTCCGTAGAGGTTTCGTCTAGGGCTTCCGGCGTCGCGTAGTGGAAGGTTGGTTCGCCTTCGATTTCAACCGGGACCAAGAGCTTCTTCTTCACACGGCGCTCGATGAGCTGACTGAGCTCAGGGGTGAAGCGCAGTTTCGGGTGCATAACCGAGGGGCCGCTGATCAGTCCCTGCGAGCGCAAGGCACGGTCGAGCAAATAGTCGCGTGTCTCGGTTTCGGTCGCCGCCTTGGGGGCGCGGTTCCAGCCGAAGTGCCGTTCCATCAGCTCGTAGGTCTTCACCATGCCGACGCGCTCGGAGATCGTGAAGATGCCGCTGTAAAAGCCCATCTGCAGGACGCGCTTGGAGGGCTTGCGGCTGCCCCAGGGATGGTCCTTTTCCACCGGTTCGTCGTCGATGTCGCGGATCGAGAGGGCGCCGTCGCGCCGGATCTGCCGCACCAGCCGGCGGAGATCGGCCGGATCGGCGTCGGCGTACCACTGCTTGGGCTCGCTGCGGTGATCCTTCATGGCGCGGAGGTAGAACCGCAGATCCCGCGTCGGCACGTAGGATAGCGCATGCGTCCAGTACTCGAACACCGACTTGTCGGCGGTTTGCGCCCTCTGCAAATCGGCGCGGCGATAGCCGGGAATGCGGGTGAACAGGATGTGGTGGTGTGAGCGCTCAATAACGTTGATGGTGTCGATCTGGACATAGCCGAGATGTTCGACCGCCTGCCGCGTGGCATCCGGGCCGTCGCCGAACGGTTCACGCACATCGAGCCGCTGGGCGCGCAGCCAGAGCCGGCGAGCCTCGGCGATGGTCAGCGAGCGGGGTTTCACGGGCATCCGACGATCAACATGCAACCAATTTTAAGCATGTTTGGGCAAAGGCGAGCCGATTTCCGCAGTAGCGTCGTATCTTCGAGCGTGCGGCAGACCGCAGGACGCCTGACATGACCACGGCCATCTTCATCGTCATCTACGCCCGCAGCAAATGGTGGATCGACCTCAATGGTCATTCGCAAGGCCCGTTCCTGAGCAAGGAATCGGCGTTGGCCGAGGCCACCAAGCACGCGACCCAGCTCGACCGCGCGGGGCATCGCAGCGAAGTGCAGATCCAGGAACCAGGCGACAAAAACCACATCGTCTATCAGAGCGCCAAGCAGGGTCTGCTCGGCCGCGCCGCCGCGCTGGCCAACCACTAACCTCATTTCGCCCACATACCCCGCATCTGGGTGCGGAGATCGACCGTCGGTCTCGCGGTGAGAACGCTGTTCGCCAGCGGCTTCAGGGGCGGCCACAAAATATCATCGTAGAGCGGCAGCATGGCGCGGGTGATGAACCGGCTGCGCTGCGCATAGAGATGGCGGTCGCCATGCTTGGTCTGCTGCGTGACGAAGAAGCGTTGCGGTACCAGCAGATGCAGTTCGTCCCGCGCCCGGGTCATGGCGACATAGAGCAGGCGCCGCTCCTCCTCGAGTTCATGCGCGGAGCCGGTGCCGAGGTCGGACGGGATGCCGCCATCGACGACGTTGAGTACATGCACTGAGCGCCATTCCTGGCCCTTGGCCGAGTGGATGGTCGAGAGGATGAGGTAGTCCTCGTCCTTGAGCGGCACGCCGGATTGGTCGGAGGTCGCCTCCGGCGGATCAAGGGTGAGTTCGGTGAGGAAGCGCTCGCGGCTTGGATAGCCACCGGCGATCTGCTCCAGCTGCAGCAGATCGAGCAGGCGGATCGCCGCGTCCTCGTGCGCCTCCTGCAGGATTGGCTCGTACCAGAGCCGCGCCCGGCTGAACGCGCCCGGCCATTGCGGCGAGGCACCCAGATCGGCGGCGACGTCGACAAAGCTGGCCCAGCCTTCGGAGCGCTGCGGCGCCGGCATGGCAGCGAGGACTGCGAACGGCCGCGGCGCGTCGTCCATTGCGTCGAGCACTTTGCCGGCGGTGCCGGGGCCGATGCCGGGCAGCAATTGCAGGACGCGGAAGCCGGCGACGCGGTCGCGCGGGTTCTCGGCCCAGCGCAGCAGCGCCAGCATGTCCTTGACGTGCGCGGCGTCGAGGAATTTGAGGCCGCCGAATTTGACGAACGGGATATTGCGGCGGGTGAGCTCGATCTCGAGTGGACCCGAATGGCTCGAGGTGCGGAACAGCACCGCCTGCTCCTTGAGGGCCACCCCGCCCTCGCGGGTTTCGAGCACGCGCTCAACGACATAGCGGGCCTGGTCGGACTCGTCGCGCACGGCAACGAGCTGTGGCTTGGCTTCGGATTTGCGCTCGGTCCAGAGGTTCTTGGTGAACCGCTCTTCGGCCTCGGCGATCACTGCGTTGGCGGCGGCGAGGATCGGCGCAGTCGAGCGGTAGTTGCGGTCGAGCGTGATGATGTCGGCGGCGGGCGCGAAGCTGGAAGGAAATTCCAAGATGTTGCGCACTGTCGCGGCGCGGAACGAATAGATCGACTGCGCGTCGTCGCCGACCACGGTCATGCCGCGGCCGTCGGGTTTCAGCGCGAGGAGGATGGCCGACTGGAGACGGTTGGTGTCCTGGTACTCATCGACCAGCACATGGTCGAAACGGGCGCCGAGATCGGCGGCGATCGCCGGCTCGTGCATCATCACCGCCCAATAGAGCAGCAGATCATCGTAATCGAGGACGTTTTGGGCCTGCTTGACCTCGACATAGGCGGCGAACAGCTCGCGCAACTGCGGCTCCCACATCGCGGCCCAGGGGAACGCCTCCTTCAGGATGTTGGCCAGCTCGCCCTGGGCGTTGACGGTGCGCGAGTAGATGGCGAGGCAGGTGCCCTTCGCAGGAAAGCGCGACTTGGCGTCGTGGAAGCCCAAATCGTGGCGGACGATGTTGAGCAGGTCGGCGGAATCCTCGCGGTCGTGGATGGTGAATTGCGGATCGAGGCCAAGATTGCGGGCGTATTCGCGCAGCAGCCGGGCGCCAATGCCGTGGAAGGTGCCAGCCCAATGCAGCGCGTCGGTCATGGCGCCGGAGGAGATACCCATCACTTGCGCCGCGATGCGCTCGACGCGGCGGGTCATCTCGCCGGCAGCCCGGCGCGAAAAGGTCATCAGCAGGATGCGGCGCGGGTCGGCGCCCTTGACGATGAGATGGGCGACGCGATGGGCAAGGGTATTGGTCTTGCCCGATCCAGCCCCGGCGATCACCAGCAACGGGCCGCCGATAGCGTCCGGCCCGACGCCATGCTCGACGGCGCGGCGCTGCTCGGGGTTCAGGCGCTGGAGGTAGTCGATCTCGGCGAGCACGGGCGAATCAGGATGGGAAGCAGGAGTCGCCAGTGAGCCTTATTCTCGTTTTGTTCGCAATGGCGGCGGTGCTATGCTGGTTCACGGAGGGTTGCCATGCCGGCGCTCGGACGCACATCGCTGATCGTACCGCGGCTCGGGGTCGGTGCCATGACCTGGGGCGCGCCGACCGGCCTTGCCCGCTTCCATCCGGCCAAGCTCGCCTATGGCGGCGCCGACAGCGCGGAGGAAGAGGCCAAGGCGTTCGAAGTCAGCGTTGTCGGCGGCGTGTCGCTGTTCGATACCGCGGCAGCGTACAGCCGAGGCGCGGCCGAACTGCGGCTCGGGCAATTGGCGCATGGCCGCGACGTGCTTATTGCGTCGAAATTTCCGATGAGCTTTTCGACGCTCAAGGCCGAGGATTTTCCGATACAGCTCGCCGGCAGTCTCGAGCGGCTGGGCCGCAGTTCGATCGATCTCTACCAGCACCATTTTCCGGGCGGCACCGATATCGCGCGGCTGATGCAACTGATAGCGGACGCCGTCGAGGCGGGACAGATCAAGACAATCGGGGTCAGCAATTATTCGGCGGCGCAGATGCGCGAGGCGCACGCGGTCCTCGCCAAGCGCGGCATCCCGCTCGCCTCCAACCAGGTGCAGTATTCGCTGCTCCATCGGAAGCCCGAGGTCGACGGCGTGATGGAGGCTTGCCGCGAACTCGGCGTGACGCTCATCGCCTACTCGCCGCTCGCGATGGGGATGCTGTCGGGCAAATATTCGGCTGGCGAGAGGGCCACAGGGCTACGCCGCCTGCTACCGAATTTCGGTCGCAAGGCGCGCGAGGCGGCAAAGCCGGTGGTCGACCTGCTGCGCCGGATCGGAGAGCGGTCCGGCAAGTCGCCGGCGCAGGTGGCATTGCGCTGGCTGATCGAGAATCCGCTGGTGTTGCCGATCCCGGGCGCCAAGAACGGCCGGCAGGCGGCCAGCAATGCCGGCTCGCTGGACTTCTCGCTGACACCCGAAGAGGTTGCCGAGGTTGACGCCGCAACGCGTGCCTGGCGGAAATAGCCTCTCAACCGCGAGTCACCCCGGGGTTAGCAGCGGCTAGAGCAAGCAGGCGTGCGGCACGCCGTGATTGTCGCGGTAGGTGTCGCCAACCACGCTATAGCTGGCGTAGCGGGCCTCGCAGCGCATCCAGTGATCGCCAAACGACTCGCCTTTGCGGACCAATTCCACGGCCATTGCCAGGTTGGAATATGGGGACTGGTAGTGCCGGTTCGCCCACGGCACTGCGATCAGCGAGTTCTGCGCCGCGGTGGCCGCATTGAAATTGCCTCCGGCCCAGGGATCGCCGCCGAGGTTGTAATTGTATGTCGGGATGTCGGGCAGGGTGTCGTAGACGAACGGATCGCCCGGCACGGTGATGTTCAGGGGGGCGGCCAAGGCGGGTGCCGCGCAAACGGCGCAGGCAGCGGCCAGAATGAGAAGCGGCAGACGGGACATGGCAAAGCTCCTTGCGTGCCGACGCGTTGTCGCAGAGCAACGCATCAGCGGCGATCTTGATCCCGCGGCCCGCGCCGAACCAGCGTCTCCCGCGCATGTGATCGAAAGTGCGGACGGCGAAACCGCCGCAGCACGACCAGCCGCGGCCGCTCTTGCGCGACGCAGCCTGTTGGAGTATTTCCCGCGCCAGGACACCTTGCCCTAACGCAAGGCTTTCGACCTGGGAGGGTCGCCATGGCAGACATGCTCACCGCACCGGCGGTTAAACCGGCCAATCCAAATTTCTCATCGGGTCCGTGCGCAAAGCGTCCAGGTTGGACGACTGATGCGTTGAAGGCCGCGCTGGTGGGGCGGTCGCATCGCGCCAAGCCTGCCAAGGCGCGGATCGAGAAGGCCATCGCGCTGACCCGCGAATTGCTCGAAGTGCCGGCGGACTACCGTGTCGGCATCGTGCCCGCGTCGGATACCGGCGCGGTCGAGATGTTCCTGTGGAGCGGGCTCGGCGCCCGCGGCGTGGACATGCTGGCCTGGGAAAGTTTTGGCGAAGGCTGGGTGACGGACGTGCAAAAGCAGCTCAAGCTGCCGAATGTGCGCACGCTCACCGCGCCCTATGGCGAGCTGCCGGACCTCAAGACGGTGAATTTCGACAACGACGTGGTGTTTACCTGGAACGGCACGACCTCGGGCGTGCGCGTGCCGAATGCCGACTGGATCCCGGCCGACCGCAAGGGGCTGACGATCTGCGACGCGACCTCGGCAGCGTTCGCGCAGAACGTCGATTTCAAGAAGCTCGATGTCGTCACTTTTTCCTGGCAGAAGGCGCTCGGCGGCGAGGCAGCGCACGGCATCCTGATCCTCAGCCCACGCGCGGTCGAGCGGCTCGAGACCTATAAGCCCGCCTGGCCGCTGCCGAAAATCTTCCGCATGACGAAGGGCGGCAAGCTGATGGAAGACATCTTCGAGGGTGCCACCATCAACACCGTATCGATGCTGTGCATCGAGGACGCCGTGGACGCCATGGAGTGGGGCAAGTCGATCGGCGGCCTCAAGGCGATGCAGGCGCGGGCGGACGCCAATTTCAAGGTGCTGGCCGACTGGGCGGCGAAAACGCCGTGGATCGATTTCCTCGCCAAGGTGCCGGAACAGCGTTCCAACACATCGGTCTGCCTGGTGATCACCGATCCGGCCGTGTCGGCACTCGACGAGGACGGCCAGGCGGCCTTCGCCAAGGCCATCGTCTCGCGGCTCGACAAGGCCGGCGCGGCTTACGACATCGGCGGCTACCGCGATGCGCCGACGGGCCTGCGCATCTGGTGCGGATCGACGGTCGAGGCGGACTCGCTCAGGGCACTGACCGGCTGGCTCGACTGGGCGTTCGCGTCCGAGAAGGCCGCGCTCGCCAAAGCCGCCTGATCTCTTGCGGCGCGCTCGCGCGCCGCCTTTCCCATTCAGCATTTCCAGGAGGGCGCGATGCCCAAGGTTCTCGTTTCGGACAAGCTCAGCAAGACCGCCGTCCAGATCTTCAAGGACAATGGCGTCGAGGTCGACTATCTCCCCGATCTCGGCAAAGACAAGGACAAGCTCCTTGAGGTGATCGGCCAGTATGATGGCCTTGCCATCCGCTCGGCCACAAAAGTCACCGACAAGATCATCTCGGCGGCCAAGAATCTGAAGGTCATCGGCCGCGCCGGCATCGGCGTCGACAATGTCGACATTCCGGCGGCGACCAAGAAGGGCATCATCGTGATGAACACGCCCTTCGGCAACTCGATCACCACGGCGGAGCACGCCATCGCGATGATGTTCGCGTTGGCGCGACAGCTGCCAGAGGCCGATGCGTCGACCAAAGCCAGCAAGTGGGAGAAGAACCGCTTCATGGGCGTCGAGGTTACCAACAAGGTGCTCGGCCTGATCGGTGCCGGCAATATCGGCTCGATCGTCGCCGACCGGGCGCTGGGCCTCAAGATGAAGGTCGTGGCGTATGATCCGTTCCTGTCGCCGGAGCGGGCGCAGGCGCTCGGCGTCGAGAAGGTCGAGCTCGACGAGCTGCTGAAGCGCGCCGACTTCATCAC